>JAFQTU010000016.1 GCA_017408905.1 Mailhella sp.
ATACGTGAACGACCTGTGCGACGATCCGCAGGCCAAGCCTCAGGCCTACTGGAACAATACCAGCGGCAACGCCATCGTCAGAAGTTTTATCGGTCGAACTGATCTGAATATCGGCGAGAAGTTCGAGGCACTCATCAATGGCGGCTGTGTTGCGGCGAAGATCGTCGAAAGCCTGACCTACGACTCTCTGCACTCGTCCGAAGAAAATCTCTGGAGCCTCCTCTATCTGACGGGCTACCTGACCAAGGCCACGGAAGAACAGCTTGCGGCCTGCGGCAGAGTGGAGGATGGCGAGAAGACCTTCCTCGTCATTCCCAACAAGGAAGTGCGGAAGATCTTCACCGAGTCCATCGCCTCGTGGTTTACGGATACCATGCTGGAAATGGACAGGCGGCCGCTCTTCGAATCCTTCTGGAATGGCGATGCCGACAAGCTGAGTCGGCTGGTGTCGCGCATCCTTCTGAATACCATCAGCTACCATGACTACAAGGAAGACTTCTACCACGCCGTTCTGACGGGCATCTTTGTCGGGTCGGGCTATGCTGTCACGTCCAACCGCGAGAGCGGGCGCGGCAGGGCCGATATCATTGTCAAGGACCAGCGCAATTCCCGTTCCGCCGTCATCGAGGTGAAGCACGCCAGCGCCAGCGCAGAGCTTATTCCCCTCGCCGAAGCCGCTCTTCAGCAGATAGACGAGAAGGAATACGACGCCCCCCTGCGCGACAATTACGAGACCGTTATCCACTGGGGCATGGCGTTCTTCGAGAAGCGATGCATAGCGAAGTTCAAGATGGCTGTATCCCAATAACGGGCAAAGGGCTGACCTGAGGTGTTCAGGCCAGCCCCTTTTCGTCAGTCGGGGGGGGATTCACGCGGCGTCAGCTCATAGCCCATGAGATGCGCCATTTCCCGCAACGGCTCCACATTTCTGGTGAAGCTCATGATCTCGAAAAGTGTCATAGCGCCCAGCTTCGCCCCCTTGTCGTAGGGATTGCATTCCCGCATCAGCGTGGAATACGGCTTCCTGATACCCCGGGCTATCTCATTGGCGGTATAGCCGCTTTGAAAGAGCGCCTCTTGAAACACGGAAAGCAACCTGTTCTCCATACCTAAACTCCCCTTTTGGCTGATTTTGATATCATCTGATACTCATGAGTATCACTCTTTTCTCATTCCGTGGTGTTGTAGAGATGTGATACTAACGCGATATCAATGATTATCACCATAGCCTATAGGCGAAGTTGGGCAGATTGCCTCTATCGGTATGCCGTTGGCAGGTCTATTGCCCCTTCCATTACAGAATCTTCGTCAACGCCTCCTTCACGCGCCACACGGGCAGCAAGTCAAAGAGTTTCCACTTTGTTTCGCGGAACGTCTGTTCTTTGGTGAGCACAACCAGCTCGAAGAGGCGGTAACGCCACGTGCGTGTGATGTGCGCCTGAGCCATACCCAGAGTTCCGGGTTGTCGCGGCGCATGAAGGTATGGATGCCGCAGTCGTACGTTTCGAAGTATGAAAGCGGGGAACGCAGGCTCGATGTTGTCGAGTTCATTGCCGTGGCTACGGCGCTGGGCGAAGACCCCCTTGAGCTTCTGCGGCAGGTCATCGAATAAAAAAAAGAGGCAGAGCCCCCCTGCCCTTCTCTGCCTGCCCACGTACATACGTTTTAAACGCCAAAGGCTCCACCGGAAAACCGATGGAGCCCTTTGACATGGTCGGGGCGACTGGGATCGAACCAGCGACATCCTGCTCCCAAAGCAGGCGCGCTACCGCTGCGCTACGCCCCGCACAAGAAAAGGCCGCACGCCAAGAGCATACGGCCTTTCCTTATGAATTAGTAAGCCATGATGGTGAAGTTGTCGCGGCGGTTCTTGGCCCACACTTCTTCGCCAGTGCCCTGAGCGGCAGGACGGTCTTCACCGAAGGAGATGACGTCGAGCTGTTCGGCAGGCACGCCGAGGCGGATCATGTAGTCGTACACAGCGCGGGCGCGGCGTTCGCCGAGAGCCTGGTTGTATTCGGCAGTGCCGCGTTCGTCGCAGTTGCCGGCGATGAGCACCACGATGGAGGGGTACTGCTTCAGGGTGTCGGCCATGCCCTGCAGCATGTCGCGGTATTCAGCCTTGATGTCGTACTTGTTGAAATCGAAGTAAACGACGTTCTTGGTGAGCTTCTTGCTGATAGCCTTGGTGGAAACGGCGGGAGCAGCGGGAGCGGCAACTTCTTCCACGTTCTTCTTGGCGCAGCCGGCGCCCATGGCGAGGCCGAGACCGAGGACGGTGACCATAGCGAGAGTCTTGAGAGACTTCATGTTTAACTCCTCCTGAGAGTTGACCTGATATTTCTCTTTCCCGGCGGCCCCTCGGCTGCCGTAA
Organism: Mailhella sp.; assembly: GCA_017408905.1. Taxonomy (GTDB): domain Bacteria; phylum Desulfobacterota; class Desulfovibrionia; order Desulfovibrionales; family Desulfovibrionaceae; genus Mailhella. The sequence continues at coordinate 2,375 of JAFQTU010000016.1, forward strand.
AAGAAAGAACTTTATAGATGGACCAAGTTCGGATAATGCTCCGGGCCTCGGGCATTGTCAAGATTTAATTGCTACTTGCCCCAGCGCGGGAAGGCGGCATTGCCCGGGCCGGTGGGCATATGCTTGGCCGGGCCGCCGTGGCGCGTGGTAAGGTATATCTGCTGTTTGCCGCTTCTGGTGGAGGTGAAGGCCACAAAGTAGCTGTCGGGCGCGAAGGCGGGCTGTTCATCGCTTCCCGGGCCGTAGGAAACCTGCTGGTCGAAGCCCGTTACCATGTCGTACACGAAAATGCGGAAGCCCTGCGGCGTTCCCTTGGTGTAGGCGATGAGCGTACCGTCCGGGCTGATGCAGGGTTCGGAATTGTACGAACCTTCCTTGCTTACGCGGGTGACGGCGCCGGTGTTCAAGTCCTTCAGGAACACCTGCGGCCCGCCGAGGCGGCTGGACGTGAAGGCCATCTTGGTTCCCGTGGAGTCGAACGAGGGAGAGACGTTGATGGCCGAGCTCTGTTCAAGGGCGCGTTCACGCTTGAACTGGCGGTCGAGCAGGAAGATGTCGGGGTAGCGCCCCGTGGAAAGGCTCACGGCCACGCGGTTGTCGGGCAGGAAGCAGGGGCCGATGACGGTGTTGCCGGGGAAGCGGATGCGCGTCACCTTGTTGGCAAGGCGATCCCACACGCCAAGGGCGTAGGTGCGTTCGTCGCGGTGGCTGAACACGATGTAGCGCCCGTCAGGCGACCACGAGGGCGAAAGCGCCGAGCCGGGCAGATTGGTGACCTGCCGCAGGTCGCGCCCGGTGGGGCGCACCAGCCACACGTCGCGCTTCTTGCCGTCGCCCTTCACAAAGGCCACCGTACTGCTGAAGAAGCCGCGCCCGCCGGTAAGGGCATACATGAGGTCGTCGCAGAAGCGGTCGGCTACGTTGGCCACCTCCTGCTTGGTCACGCCGGAATAGGCGTTGCCGAACACGAACTTGCCCGAGAAGGTCTCGAAAACGCGAAGCTCCACCGTGGAATTCTCGCTGTCGCCAGCGGGCCAGTAGGCCGTGACCACAAGGTCCGCCCCGGCTATCTGGAAGCGGCGGAAGTCGATGCCCTCGCTCTGCCAGCCGGAAAGCACCGTGCCGCCGAGGATAGCCCCGGAGGGGACCAGCTTCATGAAGGGCAGGAAGTTGAGGTTCTTGTCGATCTCCTTATGGAGGTCGGCCCCAAGTTCCTTTGCTTCCGCCTCAGGCCCGGTGAGCGGGGAAGCCATGGAAAGGTTGATCTGGTTCTGGCCGGGGCCGTAGATATCGATGAGCGTGGCGGCCTGCGCCTGCATGGCGAAGACCAGCACGAAAACAGCGGCGAACAGCGAGCGAAGGCCGTGGAAAAAGCGTATGTCCATTTCATGCACATCCTTCAAGGATTTTGAAAAACAGAGCATATTCCGGCCCGCTGGGATGGTCAAGAGCCGCCTTCCCGCACCCGGACAAGGAAAAGGCCGAAGCGCGGTGCGTTCCGCATCTCCAGCCTTCCCAAGCTAGGCTTCGCGCGGCGGCGACAGCAGGGCCGCCTTCGCGTTCCGGGGCGCTTTCTTCACCCGCGCTTCAAGGCGGAGCGCCTCCCCCTGCGTCAGGCCCTGCGTGAAGGCCGTCAGGGTCACGGGACGGCGTCCGCGCGTGTATCTGGCCCCGCCCGCCCTCCTGCCGTTGTGCATATCGAGGCGGCGTGGCAGGTCCTTGGTCACGCCGCAATACAGAGTGCCGTCGGCGCAGGTAAGCAGATAGACGCACCAGTCGCGGGCCGGGGCGTCGCCCTTCGCTTCTTCCTCAGTATTCATGCGCGTTCCTCGTGCGGCGCGGCAAGAAGCCAGCCAAGGCCGGCCAGCGCCACGCAGAGCGCCGTGTTGAGGCCGATATTCAGCAGGGCGAAGCTCATGTGCCCGCCCTGCCAGAGCTTCACCGTGTCCAGCGCGAAGGACGAAAACGTGGTGAAGCCGCCAAGGAAGCCCGTCCCAAGAAAGGCGTTCAGCCACGGGGCGGCAGGGCAGGCCTGCCCCATGCGGGCGAGCAGGCCCATAAGCAGACCCATGACGAAAGACCCCGCCATGTTGACGCACAGTATGCCCAGCGGGAAATGACCGCCCATAGCCGCCATGACAGCGACGTTCCCGTGGACGCGGCAGAGCGCCCCCAGCGCACCGCCCAGAAGGACAGGCAGAGAAAGCAGGATATTGCGTTGCATGGTTCCTCCTCAGGGATGTGCGGGAACGGCGGCGGGCGTGAGCAGGGAAAGGCCGAGAGCGGCGGCGCTCAGGCAAAGCGCCATACTGAGCAGGAGGTTCGCCCACGCACACGCCATGCGGCCTTCGCGGAAAAGGCGGAAGCTGTCCATGGAAAAGGTCGAGAAGGTCGTGAGCGCCCCGCAGAAGCCCTGCATGACAAGATCGTCCCACGGGCTGGGGGCAAGGCGGCCAAGCGCTATGGCCGACGCAGTGAGGCCGATGAGGAAAGAACCCGCCACATTGACCGCGAGCGTTCCCACAGGGAAGCGCCCGCCGAACAGCGCCGTGGCGGCCAGCCCTGACCAGAAGCGGCCCAATGCGCCCAGCGCGCCGCCAAGTGCGATGAAAAGAAGGGATTCCATGCTGTTCTCCAGAGGGAAAGGATCCTGTGTTTTCGCCCTGCTGTCAATGCGGGGCGGAAGGACGTGCCCCCGCCCCTCCCGCATCAGAGCTTGTAGGCCGACTCGCCGTGCAGGGCCTCGTCAAGGCCGGTGAGCTCCTGTTCCCGGCTCACGCGGATGGGGCCGAAACGGCTGATGAACTTCAGGATGAACCAGCTCACGCCGAAAGACCAGATGGCCACCACGAGGATGCCGAGGAGCTGGAGGAAGAACTGCTCCAGCCCGGCTTCCACATGGTTGATGCCCGACGAGGCGAAGACGCCGATGAGCAATGCGCCGGTCACGCCGCCCATGCCGTGCGCACGCCAGACTTCGAGGGCGTCGTCGAAGCGGAGCTTTTCCTGCACGCAGCGGGAGAAGTAGCAGACCACCGCGCCCGCCGCACCGATGACAATAGCGGCCCACGGCGGCACGTAGCCCGCCGCCGGGGTGATGGTGGCAAGGCCCGCCACCGCGCCCACGAGCACGCCGGAGAACGACGGCCTGCGCTCATGCCGCCAGTCCAGCAGCATCCAGACCAGCATGGCGATAGAGCCGGAAATGGTGGTGTTGGTGAAGGCGTAGGAAGCGAGGTCGTCCGCGGCATAGGCACCGCCCGCATTGAAGCCGAACCAGCCGAACCACAGAAGGCCCGCCCCCACGGCCACAAGGGGCAGGTTGTTGGGCTCGGCCTTCTCGCCCGGGGCGATATCGTCGCGCGGGCCCATGAACATCACCGTGGCAAGGGCCGCAAAGCCTGCGCTCACATGGATCACGATGCCGCCTGCGAAGTCCACCACGCCAAGGCGGGCAAGGAAGCCGCCGCCCCATATCCAGTGGCAGGCCGGGAGATAGACGAGTATCATCCAGAGCACGAGGAACTGCAGGTAGCCCCGGAAGTTGAAGCGCCCCGCAAACGCGCCGGTGATGAGCGCGGGCGTGATGATGGCGAACATGAGCTGGTAGGCGAAGAAGAGGATGAAGGGAACGGTGCTGGCGTAGTCCGGGCTGGGGGCCGCACCTACCTTGTCCAGAGCGAAGTGATAGCTGATATCCCCGATGATGCCGTTCACGCTGGGCCCGAAGGCAAGGCTGAAGCCGCCGAATATCCAGATCACGGCAATGACGCCCATGGAAATGAAGCTCTGCATCATAATGGTCAGCACGTTCTTGCGCCGCACAAGGCCGCCGTAGAAGAAGGCCAGCCCCGGCGTCATCAGGCAGACCAGAGCCGTGCAGAACAGGATGAAGGCGGTATCGCCGGTATTGGCCACAGGCATGGGAAACCTCCTGTCAGGCTGAAGGTGAAGGCGTGCGATGGCTTTCCGGCATGAACTGGATGTTCGGAAGCAGGAAGAGCCATGCGGCTATGACAAAGGGGAAGGTGAGCGTGGGGATGCCCAGCGGGGCCAGCGCCACGTTGAGCGCCCCCTGCGCCACGACCGTGAACACCGTTCCCAGCAGGGCGTAAAGGATGACGCGCCAGTTGGGGCTGTAGAAGGCGGAACCGAGGCCTATGGCCGTGAGGACGGCGCTGAACTGGTAAAGCCCCTCGGCCACGGCTCTCTCATCCGCGCCAAGGAAAGCCGCCGTGGCAATGGCCACCGCCGAACCGCACCATGCAAAGATGGAAGCCGGAAGCGAAGCCCCGGCAAGCCCCACAAGGAAGAGCAGGCCCGTGACTTCGTTCCCGATGAGAAAGACCTGCGACACCCCCTTGAGCACGGCCCGGGCCAGCACTTCGACATCGGGGAGCATGGCCATAGCCTCGGAAGGCTGGGCTGGCAGGGAAGGATGGGGCAGGCCCGTGATCTTGAAGTGGGCGAAATTGTACGAGGCCAGCAGGATGAACCATGTGGTGAAGACAAAGGGCCCTGTCATGGCCGAGACCTTCCACGTCCGCAGGAAGCGCGAGACCGCCAGCATGACGACCGTGGAAAAGAAGGAGCCTGCCACCACCAGCACCCAGCACACCGCCGTGCTCCCGAAGAAGGTGGGGAGCGCACAGCCCACAAGGATGCCGTTGTAGCCGTGCAGACCCTTGCGGATATCTTCCCCCGGCGCGCCGAGGATGCAGGCGGCCAGCGTTCCCACGACAAGGCCGACCAGCGCCCCCAGCGCCACTTCCGGGATGCCTTCCGCCCATGCGCCCCAGGCGATACCCAGCAGGAAGAAGAGGCCGCACCATGCGGAATCCTGAAACATGACCTGCGCCGCCCCGCGCAGAAGCGTATCCACCCAGCGCAGGAAATGGCAGTTCCCGGCCATGCGCGCCCATGCGTTCTTTCGTTCTGTCATAGTCCGTCCTTTCGGCTGAAGGTTCAACGCCAGAGGAATTCTGGGGGAAGCGGCCTGCCCAGCACGGCCTTGCGCACAAGGGAATGGAATTCGCGCATCTTGCCGCGCACCTTTCCCACGTCATGCCCCAGTACGCGCAGGGCCAGCCCCGCGCCGTTCGGCAGTACGGATGCGCCCCATGCCAGTTCGCCGGAAACCTCGGAGCCGACGGCGTTCTTGAGCGAGGCCGTGTGGCGTTCCGGCACAAAGGCATAGACCGAGCCCAGGACCTCGAACGCGCCCATGACGCCGACATTGCGGAAATCCATGTCGTCCGGCTCGAGCACAAGGCGCTCCTCGAAGAGGATATCGCCCTCTTTCCCGCCCGGGCGCGAGACGTTCAGGCCTGCGGAATAGATGTCGAAGCCGAAAAGCTCCTCCTCGTGATGCCAGCGCCGCCCGGGAACGAGAAGCTCGCCGTACACGAAGGAAGCCGAGGCAGGAAGCGTGACGAAGCTGTCCTGAAGGTAGCGGGAACGGCGGTGCAGGATGAGCGGGTCGGGCATATATTCAAGGTACGCCCCTTCGCCAAGGCAGAAGCGCTGTATCTGCGCGGCATAGCTGTGATCCATGCTGTGCACCTTGGCGGCGCTCTGCGTGGTCACAAGGGCGCAGGACGCAGGCCCGGCGTTCACGTCCAGCGCAAGGCGGTCGCCCTGCACCACGCAGCCTGAGGAGGCTATCACGATGACGCAGGCCATGCCGGGCTGGGATTCCTCCCAGTACAGAGCCTTCTGGGCAAGGAGCGGGGCGCGGCGCTCCATATCGGCAAGCACGGTGCGCCCGCGCGCCTCGTCGTGGCGGAAGTCGAGCCGCAGATATCCGGCCTTGCCCACACTGCCGCTGGCCATCTGCGGCGGTTCGTCCTGAAAGGGGGAAAGTTCCGAAGCCTGCGCCCCCATGCCTGCCACACTGCGGCGTGCGGCTTCGAAGCTGGAACAGTCCGGGCAGAACGCCGCTTCCTGCGAAAAAAGCCCCGGCATGGTCAGGCTCCCCTGCCGGAGCGGCAAGGCACGTCGAAGAGCGCGTCGCGCCGGATCCACGCGGCAAGTGTGTCGATATTGCGGCCCGTCATGCAGTTGGTGAAGAGGAAGGGCCGGTCGCCTCGCATGAGTCTGGCGTCGCGCTCCATGACCTCGAGGCTTGCCCCCACGTAGGGCGCAAGGTCTTCCTTGTTGATGACAAGGATGTCCGACTGGCAGATGCCCGGCCCGCTTTTGCGCGGTATCTTGTCACCGGCGGCCACGTCGATGACATAGATGAAAAAGTCGGCCAGCGCCGGACTGAAGGTAAGGGTCAGGTTGTCGCCGCCGCTCTCGATGAAAATGACATCGCTGTCCGGGAAGCGCTCTTCAAGCTCTTCCACGGCGGCAAGGTTCATGCTCGGGTCTTCGCGTATGGCGGTATGGGGGCAGGCCCCGGTCTCCACGCCCACGATGCGTTCCGGCTCCAGCACACCGGCAAGGGCGCGGCGCACGTGCTGGGCGTCTTCGGTGGTCACCACGTCATTGGTTATGATGAGCGGGCGCACCCCTTCGCGCATGAGCAGGGGCACAACGGCCTCGATGACCGCCGTTTTGCCGGAGCCCACCGGGCCGCCCACGCCTATCCTCGTGATCTTCTTCATACAATATCCTTTCAGCTCATAAAGAGCCGCACCCGGCCCTGCGAGTGTACGGCGGCCAGGATATCCGTCATGGGCGCATAGCCCGTCATACGGCTCAGGGGAGTCTCGAAGGTGCGGCGGCAGAGCTCGGGGAAGAGTTCGGAACTGCGGTACATGATGCCCTGCACGTCGTAATGGGTAACGCGCATGAGCCTGAGCGCCGCGTTGAGCAGGCCCATAGCCACACCGTAGAAATAGACCGTGAGCCCCTCCTGCGCGAGGGCTTCCACCTCGGCGTTCCCTTCCTCCGTTCCCTCGGCATGGCGCAGAGGGCGCTGGGCAAAGGCGGACGCCGCAAGGAGCACCGCCAGCGACACAGGGTAGCACCCCGGAGAAGAGCCCATGCGGAGCTGTCTCATCCAGCGGTCGGCCAGCGGGGAACAGGTCATGGAAGCGGAAAGCTCGGCCAGCTTGCGGCCCGTGCGCGTCATCATGTCGCGGAACTCCTCGGGGAGTTTGCGGCGGTAGAGCGCAAGGTCGATGGTGCGCAGGCGGGTAAGGGCCGCTTCGCTCACCGGGCCTCCCATGCTCACCGGGTCGGCACAGAGGCGGCGAAGGGCGTGGTCCAGCCCCACGGCATCGCCGGTGGCGCATTGCCGCAGGGCCGTGACCACGTACTGCTGGAGCGTAGCCGCATCGTGCACGGCGCCCTTCTGCACGGCGGCTTCCAGCGCCCCGGAAAACGCGAAGGCGCCCGTGGGCAGCATGGAATCGCCGAACTGCAGGAGGCGTACCAAGGAAAGGATGCCCGCCGCTTCCATGCCAGCCTCACAATTCCTTATGGTGGCCATGCCGCCGACCCCTGTGCCGCCGCCCATGCGGGCCGCACGGATGCTCGTGATGACCGCCGCCGTGCCTGTGCTCGCGCCCGAAGCCATGACTGAGCAGGGCCTCGTGCTCATGGCTATGCCCGCCCTGCTCCGCTCCGCCGAAAAGGCGGCGTGCCTCGTGCTCGTCCAGAAGGTCGAGCACGTCTTCCCCGGCGGCGAAGACATAGCTCACACCGGGCACGGCATGGGTGTCCATGACGGAAGCCGCCACGTTCTTGTCGGTGGAGACCGGCACGAAGACCGTGCTCCCCTTGACCACGGCGGGCCAGTGCTGGTTGCCCAGCGCGTGGCCGAGGCGCACGGAGGAAGCGAGCGCATCTTCCGCAGGCAGGGAGGCAAGGCCGGACATATCGAGCAGCATGACGGGGCAGAGCCTGATGCGGCAGACCACGGCACAGCGCTCTTCTTCGTTCCAGTCGAGGATATCGCCGTTTCGCAGGCTGTGGCCGCGCTCCAGAGCCACCGCCATAGGCCGTCCGCCTGCGGTCGCCTTGCGGAAACGATTCTTCTGCGCATCCCACTGACTGAGCTCCAGCCAGTCTATCCGCGCCCCTTCCAGCCGCCTCTTCCAGTCCGCATCGGCGGCATTGCCAAGAACAGAATCGAAAATCTCCATCGAAAAACCGCCTAGCTGAAGAAGTAGAGCTGACCGAGCGCCACGCTCCTGGCCGGGGGAACAGTGGCGTGCACACCGTCCACGGTAACGGCAAAGGTCTCGGGATCGACCTCCACCTTGGGCAGGAAGGCGTTACGCACCATGCAGTGCTTGGAAAGCGTGCGCATACCGCGCACGGCTTCCACACGGCTCCGAAGGCCCAGCTTCTCGCCAACGCCCAGTTCCTTGGCCGCCTGCGACACGAAGATGATGCGCCCGGTCTGCCGCCTGAGGCCGATGCCGCCGAACATGGGGCGGTAGATGACCGGCTGGGGCGTAGGCAGGGAGGCGTTGGGGTCGCCCATGACGGACCATGCTATCATGCCGCCCTTAAGCACCATCTGGGGTTTGGCTCCGAAGAAGCGCGGATCCCAGAGCACGAGGTCGGCCACCTTGCCCTTCTCCACCGAACCGATGAGATGGGACACGCCCTGAATAATGGCCGGGTTGATGGTCACCTTGGCCACGTAGCGGAGCACGCGGAAATTGTCGTGCCTATCGCAGTCTTCCGGCAGAGGGCCGCGAGCCGCCTTCATGGCGCTGGCCGTCTGCACGGCGCGGAGCCAGTTCTCGCCCACGCGGCCCATAGCCTGCGAATCGCTGGAGAAGCAGGAGATAGCGCCCATGTCGTGCAGGACGTTCTCGGCGGCAATGGTCTCGGCCCTCACGCGGCTCTCGGCAAAGGAGACGTCCGAAGGGACATTGTGGTTCAGGTTATGGCAGACCATGATCATGTCGAAGAGCTCGGCCTGCGAATTGACGCCGAAGGGCAGGGTCGGGTTGGTGGAGCTGGGCAGGACGTTGGGGTAGGAAACAGCCTTGATGATATCCGGGGCATGGCCGCCGCCCGCGCCTTCGGTGTGATAGGTGTGGATGACGCGGCCTTCCATAGCGGCGATGGTGTCTTCCACGTAGCCCGCTTCGTTCAGGGTATCGGTATGAATGGAGACCTGCACGTCCATCTCGTCGGCCACGGCAAGGGCATGGCGTATCATGGAAGGCATGGCGCCCCAGTCTTCATGGATCTTGAAGCCGCAGGCCCCGGCCTCTATCTGCTCGCGCAGGGGCAGGGGGGCGCTGGCATGGCCCTTGGCCAGAAGGCCCACGTTCACGGGCATGGCTTCCACGGCTTCGAGCATACGGTGTATGTTCCATTCCCCGGGGGTGATGGTCGTGCCGTTCGTGCCGTCCGTAGGGCCTACGCCGCCGCCGAAGAACGTGGTCACGCCGTTGGAAATGGCGGCCTCGCCCTGCTGGGGGGAAATGAAGTGGACGTGCGAATCGATGCCGCCGGCCGTAAGGATGAGGTGCTCGCCGGAAATGGCGTCCGTGGCGTTGCCCACTACGAGTTCCGGGCTCACGCCGTCCATGACGGCAGGATTGCCCGCCTTGCCTATGCCCGCTATCATGCCGTCGCGTATGCCCACGTCGGCCTTGATGACGCCCTGCACGGCGTCCACGATGGTCACGTTGGTGATGACGATATCCAGCACGCCGCTGTCGCGCCCGGTGCGGGAATCGCCGCCCATACCGGCGCGAAGGGTCTTGCCGCCGCCGTAGATGGACTCGTCGCCGTAGCCGCGCAGGTCCTTTTCGATTTCCACGTAAAGGTCGGTGTCGCCAAGGCGGATGCGGTCCCCCACGGTGGGGCCGAACAGCGAAGAGTATTCTTTTCTTGAGATCTGCGCCATGCGCCCTCCCTAGTGACGGACGTTCTTGAAGCCGAGAGCGTCGGCTCTGGCAATGTTGATGGAGCGGGCATGCCTGTCACCCGTCCACGAATCCACGAGGTCGTTGAAGCCGTACGCGGCGCGAAGGCCGCCGAACGGCACGAGCTCCACGCTCTTCTCGTCGCCGGGTTCGAAGCGCACCGCCGTGGTGGAGGCGATGTTCAGGCGCATACCGTAGGCCGCGGCCCGATCGAACTCCAGAGCACGGTTCACCTCGAAGAAATGGAAATGGGAACCTACCTGAATGGGCCTGTCGCCGGTATTGCGCACCTTGATGGTCGTCACAGGCCTGCCTTCGTTGAACGAAACCGGGGCTTCGGCATAGATGACGCCGCCCACGGGTATCTTGTCTTTCGTGTCCAAGCGCGTTTCCTTTTCGCCGCAGGGTACGGCCTGCGGGCTGATTATGAGGAAGGGGAAAAACGTCAGCGTATGGGGTCGTGCACGGTGACAAGGCGGCTGCCGTCCGTGAACACGGCTTCGAGCTGGACGAAGGGTATCATCTCGGGCACGCCTTCCATGACATCGGCACGGGTGAGCACGCTTCCGGCCAGATGCATGACCTCTTCCACGCTCTTCCCGGCCCTGGCTTCTTCCAGAGCTTCCGAAGTGATGTAGGCCACGGCCTCGGGGTGATTGAGCCTGAGCCCGCGCCCTTTGCGGCGGCGGGCCACTTCGCCCAGCGCCAGCACGAGCAGCTTGTCCTTTTCTCGCGGGGTAAGATGCATGATGCCTCCTTTTCTCTGGCGGCCCTGCCGAACCGCCCTGATATGAAGGAAGCCTAGCCCCGCTCGCATGAGAGGGAAATTGTAATGATGACGGGCACTTTGATAATCATAGCAAAAGCCCCTCCGCCGCTTTTCCCGGCAGAGAGGCTTCGCAGTTGACGCTTCTGCCCTGCGGACGTAAAACAGGGGCAAACGCAAAGGCAGGTAGATATGGCAAGGTATTCAGCCACGATCAGCAACGAGCACATGGTTGCCGTACGCTTCAGCTCCATGGGCGACGTCGCGCTCACCACGGGCGTCCTCCTCGACTGGCACAAGAAGCACGGGACCATGTTCACGGTCGTCACCAAGGAAGCGTTCGAGCCGCTTTTCGAGAACCACCCGGCGGTGCAGAACGTCATCGGCTGTGACGACAACGACCTGCGCGGTCAGGCCCAGCCCATACTTTTCCGCCGCATCATGGAGCTGTACAAGGATTCGCCCCTGCTCGACCTGCACCGCAATCTCCGCACCGGCATGATGGCCCGCATCTGGCGCGACGCTATCCTTATCTATAAGAAGATGTCCTTTGCCCGGAGGATATTCCTGTGGAGCAAGGGGCGCTTTTTCGGCGAAGCCCTGCGCAGGTACAACGTGCCCCAGCGCTATGCCATCGGGCTGTATGACGAGGCCGACGTGCCCGGCCCGGAAGAACTGCGGCCCTGCGTCTTCCTTTCCGAGGCGGAAAAAAGCTGGGCGGCGGAACAGGTAGCGGCGTTGCGCGAGGCCGGGAAGCCCTTTGTGGCCCTTCACCCCTTTGCCACGCACAGCGCCAAAAGCTGGCCTATGGACGTGTGGATGGAATTTGCCGCCCTGCTCCGTGAAAACGGCATCCGCTATTTCTGGGTGGGGCGTGGCGAAGGCCTGCCGGAAGGCGAAGCGGAACGCTCCTTCGTGAACGCCACCAGCCTGCGCCAGCTCTGCGCCCTTCTCGATGCGGCCGACGTGCTCGTCACGGGCGATTCCGGCCCCATGCACCTCGCCACCGCCGTACAGACGCCCGCCCTTGCCATGTTCGGCCCTACCTGCCGCGAATGGGGCTTCTTCCCCTCCGGCGAAAAGGATCGCGTCATCCAGCTCGATATGCCCTGCCGCCCCTGCTCGCTCCACGGTTCCGGCGTATGCCCCAAGGGCAACGCCTGCATCACCGGGATAGCGCCCGAGCGCATCCTTGCCGAACTGCAGGATATGCTTGCCTGATCACGATACCATGCCTTCTCCGCTCAACGGGGAAGGCATTTTTCATGGGCCGGGCCGCTCCATGGCATAGCGCCCGCGTTCAAACTTCCAGTGCATGCTGAACGTGCCGAGTTCGGACGTGCTCAACAGAGGTATGGAGTTCCGCGCCATCTCCTCGCGCACGATGCGGCTGGGAAAGCCGAAATGGCTGAACGGCGCGGCGGACGCCAGCGCCACACGAGGGGCCACCTTGCGGTAAAACGCCTTCTGGAAGCTGGAGGCCGCGCCATGATGCGGCAGGACCAGCACCTCCGCCGCCAGCTCCTGACCGCTGTGGGCAAGCTCCTTCAAGGAGGCGGAAAGCATATCGCCGCAAAGAAGCGCCAGCCCCTGCCCCTTATGCGAAAGGCGCAGAGCTAGAGACGCACTGTTGGACGAAAGGTCTTTTTCCGAAGGGAGGGGCAGGCCCTCCGGCAAGGCTGGGGCCAGCACTTCCAGCTTCAGGCCCTCGTTCAGTTCCAGAGTCTCGCCCTGCCGCAGTATCCGTTCCGGGATGCCGCGTGCTCTGGCCCGTTCGCGCAGGGCCAGGCCCTCTCCGCTGTCGGCCCGATGCGCCGAAATAGCCGACCAGTACAGCGCTCCCACCTGAAAATGCTCCAGTATCCAGCGAAGGCCGCGGGCATGGTCCACATCGCAGTGGCTGACGATGACGGCATCGAGGCGGGGCAGGCGCCCTTCTGTCAGCCTTGGCGCAACGATGCTCCTGCCGCAATCGAAAAACGGGGACGTACTGCCGCCGCCATCCACAAGGATGCGGCCTCCCGGGTATTCCAGCAGAACGGCCTGCCCCGCGCCGACATCTATCATGGTGAGCGAAACGCGCTTCTCCAGCCACGCGCGCCCGTCATCGAAACAGCGCGGCACGAATCCCAGCAGGAAGATGGCCGCACCGAAGGCAAGGAGGCGCTTCAGCGATGCGCCCACCGCCCTGCCGTCCAGACGAGCCTGCGCCATGAACGCCGCTGCGGCAAGAACAGCACCATAGCCCAGTGCGCTGAGAGGGGAAGGACGGAAGCTCTGCACGAAGGGCAGGCCGCCTATAGAGTCCAGCTTTTCCAGCAGGGCAAGCATCAGGTCGGCAGGCCACGCGGCGAGCGTGAACAAGAGGGACGCCAGAGACGGAACGTCCATGACGGCCAGCAGAAGACCGCAGGCGGCCAGAGGCAGAGTGAGGAACGTCAGCGGCGGAAGCCAGACAAGGTTCAGCCAGAACTGCGGGCTCACCACGCCGAAATTCATGACAAGGATGGGAAGGACGGCGGCCTGTGCGGCAAGGGAAACGAGGAGGAGCGATGCGGCCGCGCGGAGCAGTTTCTTCGCGGCCCAGCGCCAGAACGCTTCCGTACGGCCGACGGCGAGGCGCGCATCAAGGGCCGACAATAGCGGCATACTGCCCATGATGCCGGCCACGGCCAGCACGGAAAGCTGGACGGAGAGCTCAAACACGGCTGGCGGCCATGCAAGGAAGAGCAGGAAAACGGCGGCGAAAAGGGCGTCGAGCGGGGCGGACGCCCTGCGCAGGCAAAGGAAAACAGCTCCCGCCAGCATCATGAGGGCGGCCCGTACCAGCGAAAACGGCGCTCCGCCAAGGAAGAGGTAGGCCAGCGCAAAGGGCAGGCTGGCATAGGCAAGGAGCGTCCGGCGCGGACAGCGCTGGAAAACGCGGGGAGCGAACAGCGACAGCACGGCCACGCTGAACACGGCGAACAGGGCCGCCAAAGCCAGATGCTGGCCGGAAAGCGCCAGAGAATGGACGAGCCCGGCCCGGGTGAAAAGGTCGATGGTATGCGGGCTGAGTACGGAGCGATCCCCGAATAGCAGTGCCGCAAGCATCGCCGCGCCCTGCGAAAACGCCGCGCCAGCCCCTTGGGCCGAGGCCATGCCTTCAGCGCATCCTTGGTGCGAAGACAGCCCCTTCCCAAGAAGGGCCATCATGGCACTGCGCCACGACTCCCGCATGGCGGCAGAGGCATAAGTCCAGCCTTTTCCCGCCTCAAAGCGCAGAAAAAGTACCTCGCCCCTGCTTCACACGAGGCGGGCGTTATGCCACACTTCCCTTGCGGCCCAGTACCTTCCGAAGCCGTTTTCCCCGGCATTCCTGCTCCCGCCCGAGGGAAACAGCCTCAGGAGCGCCGTCACCTTCTGCCCGGGAAGAGGTCTTCCGCAGTGCTCCATCTGCCGGGAGTCCAAGGTCAGCGACACAAGGCCCGGAAGAACGGCCCTGTCGTCGCGGAACAGGCCTCCGGCGTAGCTCTTCTTCCCGCTTTCCGCATGGGCGAAGCGCGGCGCGGCCATAGCCTTGCGCATCCTTTCCCGGCGCTCCGGGGCCACATCCGCCGGGATATCGGCCTGTTTCAGCCCACGGAGGAGAAGACGCACCCTGCCGCCGGGAAGCCCCGAGGCCGAGTCCACCAGCCCTTCGACGAGCAGAGCCTGCCGAGGCACGGCGGCCCACGAAGGCTTGTCCGGGACTTCCGGCAGGGCAAGAACGACGGCGACCGCGCCGACAAGGAAGGCCGCCAGCAGTTTCAGCCCGCGCCGGACAGCATCCCCGCCCCTTCCCCTTTCAGGAACGAACACGAGCAGGACGAGAAGCGCCGCGCCCACGGAAGGAGCGCGCACGGCGCAGGCCCCTGCGATGAGGGACAGTATCAGCGTCTGCCGGAAAAGGAGGGAAGGGAGATAGCGGCGGGGCATACCAACGAAAAGGCGCCGGTACGTTTCGCACCGGCGCGGTCATCAGTCGTCTTCCTTGATGCGCTTGATCTTCGCGCCCACAGCGGAAAGCTTTTCCGCAAGGTGCTCGTAGCCTCTGTCCACATGGTAGATGCGCTGGACGCGCGTCTCGCCTTCGGCGGCAAGGGCGGCCAGCACCAGAGCCGCACCGGCGCGAAGGTCGGAAGCCATGACGGGCGCACCCGTCAGCCTGCGCCCGCCGCGCACCATGGCGGAAGAGCCGCTCACATGGATATCGGCCCCCATGCGGACAAGTTCCTGAACGTGCATGAAGCGGTTCTCGAAGATATTTTCCTGCATGAGGCTGCTGCCCTCGGCACAGCACATGAGCACCATGAACTGCGCCTGCATATCCGTGGGGAAGCCCGGATGCGGGCGGGTGTTCACGTCCACGCCCTTGAGGCCGCTCCCGCCGCAGCGGGCCAGAACGCCTTCGGGCGTCTCTTCGATGACCATGCCAGCCGAGCGGAGCTTGTCCACCACGGCGGACATATCGTCCACAGGGCAGTTCTTGAGGAGCAGTTCACCGCCGGTAACGCCAGCCGCGATGAGGAACGTCCCGGCCTCGATACGGTCGGGCATGACGGCATATTCACAGCCATGCAGGCGCTCCACGCCCTGCACGCGGATGACCGTCGTGCCCTGCCCTTCGATGCGCGCCCCGCAGGCATTGAGGAAATTGGCAAGGTCCACGATCTCCGGCTCACGGGCCACGTTCTCAAGCACGGTCTCGCCTTCGGCAAGGCAGGCCGCCATAAGCACGTTCTCCGTACCGCCCACGGTGGGGAAATCGAAGCGAATATGCGCGCCCTTCAGGCCTTCCGGGCACTGGCCGTAAATATAGCCGTGGTCGAGGTCGAACTTCGCGCCCATCTTTTCCAAGGCGGAAAGGTGCTGGTCCACCGGGCGCGCACCAATGGCGCATCCGCCCGGAAGGGAGACCTTGGCCTTGCGCTTGCGGGCCAGCAGAGGACCGAGGCAGAGCACGGAAGCGCGCATGGTCTTCACAAGGTCGTACGGGGCTTCGATGCCCATGTCGCCGTTCTTCACCGCAACGCGGCCTTCTTCGAACACGGCTTCGCGCCCCAGTATGTTGAGCAGCTTGATGGTGGTCTTCACGTCCCTGAGGTCGGGCACGTTGGTGAACACCACGTCATCGTCCACGGCGATGGCCGCCATGATGATAGGCAGGGCGGCGTTCTTGGAACCGCTAACCGTGATACTGCCTTTAAGGGGCGTGCCGCCTTCTATGAGAAAACTGTCCAAATCTTCCTCCAGACTGCCGTATCGGCAGAAAATCGAGGGTGCCTGCAAAAAATGCTTGACCATTCCCTCGGAATAGACTAATTACCACTCCTGCGTGGCGAATGTAGCTCAGTTGGCAGAGCACCTGGTTGTGGCCCAGGGGGTCGTCGGTTCAACCCCGGTCATTCGCCCCATATTTCCTGCCCCGGTATTGCACCGGGGCTTTTTTTGTACCCTTTTTCCAGAGCGGGAAAAACAAGCCGCATTGCGCTTCCCCTTCCCCGCTTCTACAGTTCCAGCAGAAGCCCGACAGGGCAGTGGTCGGAACCATAGACATCGTTCTCTATCCACGCATCGCGGATATTGTTCCGCAGTTCCGCCGAGGCGAAGAAATAGTCCAGTCGCCAGCCGATGTTCCTCTCGCGCGCCCGGGTCTTGTACGACCACCAGCTATAGGCTCCCGTCACGTCGCCGTGCACATGGCGGAAGGTATCCACGTAGCCAGCATCCACAAAGCGGTCCATCCACGCGCGCTCTTCCGGCAGAAAGCCCGTGTTGAACCCGTTTTCCTTCGGGCGCGCAAGGTCTATCTCCCGGTGCGAGATATTGAAGTCGCCGCAGACCACGATGGGCTTCTCGGCCCTGAGCTCTTCGGCGTATTCCAGAAACGCGTCGAAAAAGCCCATCTTGTAGGGCACGCGCTTGAACACGCCCTTGGAAAGCTCTTCGCCGCCGTTGGGGAAATAGATGTTGAAGAAGTGCAGTTCGGGGAACTCAAGGTGCACCACACGGCCTTCGCCGTGGAAGTCCGGGTCGGGCAGTTCATGCTCCACATTCAGGGGCTGGATGCGGCTGAACACGGCCGTGCCGGAATAGCCCTTCTTCACCGTGGAGGCCGACCACCACGAATGCCAGCCTTCAGGCTCGCGCTGTTCCGCAGGTATCTGGTCGGGCGAGGCCTTGGTTTCCTGAAGGCCCACCACGTCGGCCTGAGTTCGGGCGAACCACTCCCAGTCCCCTTTCCTGCTCACGGCGCGGAAGCCGTTCACGTTCCACGAGGCAAATCGCATAAGTGCCATAGCTTACATCCTTCTTTCTGCCCAGAATCTACACCGCCGGGCCTGCAATCTCAAGGGGAAGGAGGCATAAAAAAAAGGCAGACCGCCAGGCCTGCCCTCTTGCTTTCGAAAACGAACGATCAGTCGTTGAGATATTCCTTGAGTTCCTTGCCTGCACGGAAGAAGGGCAGGCGCTTAGGGCTGACTTCCACACGGTCGCCAGTGCGGGGGTTACGGCCTGCGTAGGAACCGTATTCCTTCACCTTGAAACTGCCGAAGCCGCGAATCTCCACACGGTCGCCTTCAAGAAGAGCATTTTTCATGCAGTCCACAAAGGTATTGACCACAAGGGTGGCTTCATCGAGAGAAATATTGGACTGCTCTGCGAGGTTCTTGATCAGTTCGCTCTTATTCATGACTTCTCCGAAATTCGAGTGCCCGCCTGAACACTGCGGGAACACGTTGTATGTTCTGTTCAGTACTCGCCGAACAGCACCGCAGGGGTGATAAGCCTGTATAACGCTATTTCCCCTGCGTTGCAAGGCGCAAAGCCGCTATTTCTGCGCCTGTTCGTGCCGGTAAAGCAGGTGATCGCGCAGGAAGGCGTCGATGCGGCCATCGAGCACGGCATCGACATCTCCCGCTTCACAGCCGGTGCGATGGTCCTTCACCAGACGGTAGGGCTGGAGCGTGTAGGTGCGGATCTGGCTGCCGAAGGCAATGGCGTCCTTGCCAGCATAGTCGGCCTGGCGGGCGGCGTCGCGCTTGCTCTGCTCGTAGGCGTAGAGGCGGGCCTTGAGCACGCGCATGGCGCTGTCGCGGTTGCTCTGCTGGGAGCGCTGGTTCTGGCACTGGGCCACGATGCCCGTGGGGATGTGGGTGATGCGCACGGCGGATTCCGTCTTGTTGACGTGCTGGCCGCCAGCGCCGGAAGCGCGGTACACGTCGATACGCAGGTCGGCTTCCTTGATCTCGATGCCCTGTATCTCACCGGCATCGGGGATGATATCGACCGACACGAAGGAAGTCTGGCGGCGGCCGGAAGCGTCGAAGGGAGAAATGCGGATGAGGCGGTGCACTCCCTTTTCGCCGCGCAGGAGGCCGTAGGCGTTGTCGCCCTGGATACGGATGGTCACGGACTTGATACCGGCTTCGTCGCCGGGCAGAAGGTCGACGATCTCGGCCTTATAGCCCTGCGATTCGGCCCAGCGCAGGTACATGCGTTCCAGCATCTCGGCCCAGTCCTGCGCTTCCGTTCCGCCAGCGCCGGGATGGATATCCATGAGGGCGTCCATGTGGTCGGCCTCGCCGCTCAGAAGCACCGTCATTTCCGTCTGCGTGAGGAGTTTTTCCAGAAGATCGGCCTGCTCGTTCAGGGTCTCAAGGGCATCGTCTTCGCCTTCGCTCACAAAGCCCAGCCATTCCTGCGTTTCCTCGTAGGCGGTCTGCAGCTCGCGGTAGCGGGCCACTTCCGCTTCCACGCGGCTCTTTTCCTTGAGCACGGGCGTCATCTTTTCCTGGTCGTTCCACGCATCGGGGCTGGAAATGATCTTTTCGATCTCGTCGAGGCGGGCCTCCTTGGAAGGCAGGTCGAGCCGCCCCCAGAGGGAGTTGAACTGCTCGGCAAGGGCATTGCAGCGAGCGCGGAGTTCAGCAAGCTGTATCATAACGGATTCCTTTTTTCCTTTTCTCTTTCTTCAGGCCGGAAGGGGCGGGACTGTCTCAGAAGCGGCAAGCATAACGCGGCAAGCAGTATGCCCGCAAGTGCCGGAAGCCACGGATGGGCATGGAAATACAGGGTATGCTCTCGCAAGGCAAGCACTGTTCCCGTGAGCGCCCCGTCCTGGAACAGCGCCCAGCCGTCGGAAGCCTCGCCCAAGGCATGAACGCCCCCGAGCGGGTCAAGGAAGGCTGTTATGCCGCTGTTGGTGGCCCGGACGACAAAGCGCCCCTGTTCCACGGCACGCATGAGGGAAAGGTGCATATGCTGCATGGGGGCCGAGGTGAAGTCGTACCATGCGTCGTTGCTGATGTTCAGCAGTATCTGTGCGCCCGCCTTGACGCGCTGGCGCGAAAGTTCGGGGAAAATGGCCTCATAGCAGATGAGCATCCCCATCGGCACGGCAGGCCTGCCTTTCGGTGCAAGATGGAAAAGCGTATCGCCCTTCCCTGCCGTGAAGCCGCCCAGCCCCTGAAGCAGGGGCTCGAATATCTTCCACTCGAGCACCGGGGGCAGGTACTCGCCAAAGGGAACGAGATGCTCCTTGTCGTAGTATCCGGCATCCCCTTCGGGCAGGAGCAGGAAGGAACGGTTGAACAGCGCCCTCCCTTCGGGGCGGTATTCCAGCCCCGGCGCACAGAACACGAGCGGTATGCCCAGCGTCTGCACGAAGCGGCGTATCTCCCCGCTGTTGCGACTGCCCGGATAGGCAAAGGGCATGGCCGTCTCGGGCCAGAGCAGGAAATCCGGCAGGACAGGCTTCAGCAGGGCGTCGTCCCTGCTCCCGATGGGAAGGCCCAGCGCTCCGGCCGCATCGGCAGAGGAAGGCGCAAGGCCCGCCCCCTCGCGGGAGGCGGCTTCTACATTCCTGCGCACGGCGTCCGTGCTGAGGCGCAGGTATTTTTCCAGCGTGGCAAGCTGATATTCCGGCGACCACTTCACGTTCTGCTTCACGTTGCCCTGCACGAGCAGCGCCGCCACAGGTACGCCGCGCTCCGCCAGCTTTCCCGGGAGAGCCTCCAAGCGCCAGACGCCGAAGCCGACCGACAGCACCAGAAGCCCTGCTCCCACAGCCCCTGCCGCGAGGCGCACACGGCGGCACGCTCCCGCCACACCCAACATCTCGCAGAAAAGGCAGGCCAGAGCCGCCAGCAGGCCGGAATAGCCATAGGCCCCTATCACGCTCAAAGGCTGGAGCAGGACAGGCCATGCCGCCAGCCCGGAGGACAGGGTAAGCCACGGAAAGCCCGTGCAGAACCAGCCGCGCGCCCACTCGAAGAGCCACCAGAGGAGCCCTGCCGCCGCCACGCGTCGCCACACGGGCAAGGCGCGCATACGGGAAACGCCATACGCGAAAAGCCCGCCCCACAGGCTCACGTACAAGCCCAGCAGTATGGAGCAGGGGGCCGCCAGCATCCACGGGAAGCCGCCGTACTTGTGCGCCGCCACGGCTATCCAGTACAGGCAGGCCGAAGCTCCCGGCACACCTGCACAGCAGCCGAGGCGGAAAGGCGAAGGAGAACGCAGGCCGATGACGTACAGGGCCGCCGGGTACAGGAGCACGGCATACGGCATATGCAGGACCGTATTGGCCATGCCGAAGAAAAGGCCGAGAGACGCCGCGCCTGTCAGGGCGGCAGCAGAGTACAGGGAAAGAGGGGTCATGCCTGCTCCCTGTCGAGCATACGGCAGCTCAGGGCTTCCGCGATATGCGGCAAGGCAATGTCGCGCAGGCCTTCGAGGTCGGCAATGGTGCGCGCCACGCGCAGGATACGCGTATAGGCTCTGGCGGAAAGCGCCAGATTCCTCACGGCCGCACCGAGGAAATCGTGCTCGGCAGAACCGAGGCGGCAATGCTCTTCCAGAAGAGAGCCGGAAAGGTCGGCGTTGGTGCGGCAGTTCGTGCCGCGATAGCGCCCGGCCTGTATCTCGCGCGCCCGGAGCACCCTTTCCCGTATCTCGCTGGAGCTTGGGCCGGAACGCGCCGCCCGCAGGTCTTCATAGGATACGGCAGGAACTTCCACATGAAGGTCTATGCGGTCCAGCAGAGGGCCGGAAAGACGGGCCCGGTAGCGGGCAACGGCCTGAGCCGAGCAGGTGCAGGCATGGCGGGGGTCGGTACTGTAGCCGCAGGGGCAGGGATTCATGGCCGCGACCAGCATGAAGTCCGCAGGATAGGTGATGGAGTAGGTCGAACGGGAGATGGACACCGTGCCCTGCTCCAGAGGCTGGCGCAGGACTTCAAGCGCCTGCCGCTGGAATTCGGGAAGCTCGTCCAGAAACAGCACGCCATGATGGGCAAGGCTCACCTCCCCGGGATGCGGAGGCACACCGCCGCCGATGATGGACACGCTGGAATCGCTGTGATGGGGCGTGCGGAACGGCCTCTGCGTCATGAGCCCATGCCCGTGGAGCAGGCGCGCCACACTGTAGATCTTGGTGACTTCCAGAGCCTCTTCGAAACTGAGGGGAGGAAGTATGCCGGGCATACGCTGGGCCAGCATGGTCTTGCCGCTTCCGGGCGGCCCGATGAGCAGAAGGTTGTGCGCCCCCGAAGCCGCTATCTCCATAGCTCTCTTGGCGCGCTCCTGCCCCTTCACGTCGGCAAAGTCCAGCGGGAAGCTCGAGAACGCCTGCGGGGCGTCCGGCTGGCTGGGGGAAAGCTGTGCCTGCCCCATCAGGAAGGCCACGGCCTCGCCCAGCGTCTGCGCGGCAAACACGGGAAGCCCTTCCACAACGGCGGCCTCCCCGGCATTCTCGGGGGCCGTGATGAGCCCGCGGGCCTTCTCGCTTCGGGCAAGGAGCGCAAGGGGAAGCATACCGGGAACAGGCTTCAGCCTGCCGTCCAGAGAAAGTTCGGCTGCCGTGAACCAGCCTTCCAGCACATCCGCCGGAATAATGCCGGATGCCGCCAGCAGGCCGAGGGCCAGAGGCAGATCGTAGGCAGAGCCTTCCTTGCGGCGGTCGGCCGGGGCAAGGTTCACCGTGATGCGGGCTGCCGGAAGCTTGAAGCCGGAATTCTGCAAGGCCTTGAGCACACGCTCCCGGGATTCGCGCACCGCGCCTTCGGCAAGGCCCACCATCACGAAGGACGGCATGCCCTGCCGACTGCAATCGACCTCGAGATCGACCCGGTAGGCGTCAACGCCGTGGAGTGCGCCGCTGGCTAGCTGAACGACCATAGATGCCTCATATATTGAAGCCGGGGAACTGCAGGAGCACACGGAACGAGGTGTCGCCGCCGTCCCTCTCGATAGCGCCGAGCAGGTGGAAGCACTGGTGGCGGTAGCCGAGTATGCTTTCCCAGGCAAGGGTCTGGCCGCTGATGATATCGTTCTCCGCTCTGAAATACAGGTCGAATCCCCTGGTCAGATTCACGTTCAGGGTATTGGTGACGAGGCGCTGGGAGCCCTTGTTCACCCACGGTTCGATGTCGGAACGCTCATCGCGCTTCATTTCGTCGCGGTAGGTATAGTATTTGTTGCGAACGTCATACGAAATGCTCCACGAGCCCCAGCGCTTATTCCGGAAGGTAGCGCCGCTGTCGCTCCGGGTAACGCCGTCGCCGTACATGGAGATATACATCTTGTTGTACAGCGAGAACCAGTCCAGAGGGCTGAACACGAGGTAGGAATACGTGTCCATGATGGGCTTGCGTTCGAATTCGTCGCGGTAGTTCCTGCGCCCGTCTTCCTCGAAGTCGTAGCCGGTAGCGAGTTCCCAGCGGATAGGATCGGAGAAGCTTTCCTTCAGGGTGTAGCCTTCCTTGTCCTTGCTCACCGTGGCCGTTTTCGAAGTCAGGATATTGGTCACGCTGAAGCGCATCTGCTGCGAGGGCTTGATGCGGTCCATCGCTTCATAGATAGGATTCTCGCTCTGGTCGCGTTCCGGAATCCAGCCATAGGTGAAGCGGGGCTGTACGCGATGCTTGACGCCGACCCACGAACTCTTGCCCAGATTTTCTTCCACGGCGTCCAGTGCCCGTTCAGGCATCTGCCAGATGCGGGAAAGCTGGGTGTAGGCCGTAGCGCTGGCTTCGGGGATGAGGCGGTCCTTCGTTCCGCCGCCGCGCGTAGCCTGATCGTCCGTATGCTTATAGTAATGCGTGCTGTTGTACCAGGTCTGGCGAAGGGCGCCGTTCAGCACCAGAGACAGGCCCGGCAGGCTCACAGGCAGGCTGACTTCAGGGCGGAGTTCGGTGCGCAGGCCGCGCACGCCCGCATTGCGGTATTCGTAAGTCGTCGAAAGTTCGCCCTGGAATTCAAGGGGCAGGTCTTCCACGATGCGCTGTTTGAACAGGAAGGCGTTCAGGGGGATGCGCTGTACCGTGGTATCGTCGCGGTGCTTCTTGTTGCCGTGGCCGAGGTAGGGAATTTCTTCGTAGCGGAAACCGGCCGAGACCATGAAGCGGTCCCACTCGCGGAAGATGAAGCCCTCGCTCACGCGATTCTTGTCCACTTCGGCGATATCGCGGCCGAACATATCGTACATGGCGTCGCGGGAACGGTTGAAGCCGTTCAGCATACTGCGGAATTCGCGCAGATAGTTCTGATCGGACACGTAGTCGAGGTTATAGCGGTAGCGCCACGGAGAGTCGCCTATATAGCCGTCGCCCATACCGCGAATCCAGAAGCGCTCTTCGTTGGTGTTTACCATGCCGTCTCCCGCGCTCACACGGTCGTCGGCTTCGCTGGAGAAGCGATGCTTGTCGTGCAGGATGTCCAGGGCCAGCCACGTCTTGTCCTGCTTGCGGGTATGGGCACGGTACTCGATGCCGGGCATGAAGCCGACGCGCCCCATGTAGGTGGCATAGAAGGTCAGGTCGCGGCTTTTGTCGATAACATGGAAATAGGGCTGGGAATAGAAGCCGCCAAGCTTGCTGCTGTAGCCGCCATCGGGAATGAGCAGGCCGCTCTGGCGGGTCGTCTTGGCGGGCAGCATCATGAAGGGAGCGTCCATGACGGGGACATCAAGGATGTTCAGCGTCGAATGGTGAAGCGTGGCATAGCCGTCGATCTCCACCTCGGCTTCCTTGGCGGAAAGAGACCACGCCGGGCGTTCTCCGTCGCAGAGCGTGACCTTGGCGTTCTTGAAGGCGTAGCGGTCGCCGAAAAGCTTATCGACCTGCGTGCCGGAAACGTACATATGCGGCCCGGCCATGAAGATAGTGCCGTGCCTGAGCCAGCCGGTACGGCTGTTGAGGTCGAACTCCGCCTCCTTGGCGTTCAGAAGGTCGCGCCCCATGCGCACTTCCACATTGCCCTGCACGAAGATCCAGTTCGTCGCCGTGTAGTAGCGGGCGAAATCGGCCTTCATGTAATCGTCGCCGCGCTGGAGGAGCACGCCGCCGGAAGCTTCCACGATGACGCCGTCATCAATGCTCACAAGCTTGTCGGATTTCAGCGTCCACGGGGCCTCGCCCTTGGTGTTCATGGACTTCTGCGTATCGAGCATGGCATACGCATCCAGAGGAGCGGAGCACAGGCATATCAGCACGGCGCAGGCGGCCGCTGCGGCCCGCCAGAGCGCGGAAGAAAAAAATATGGAAAAAAACACGGCAGTTCCCGGTTGCAAGTCGGAGAAAGAGAAGGTAGAGCCAAAGGGAAGGAAATAAAAACAGAGGCTCCCTGCGGGCATCGCCCGAATCCTTTGTTTCCATAGCATACAATGTTCTTGAAAAAAAGCCCCTGCGGGGCACGTCTGCCGCAAGAATCCGGCAGCGGCCCGGAGTTGAAATGATACCCTCATCCTGTCACGTCCATATCGACTGGAACCATTTCCGCCACAACCTCTGCCAGCTCATGCGCAAGGGCAAGGCCCTCATGCCCGTCATCAAGGCCGACGCCTACGGCCATGGCGTTCTCCCTGCATCCGACATCCTTGCCGAACTGGGCATCGAATGGGCGGCCATAGGCACGCTGGAAGAAGGCAGGCTGGTCCGTGAACACGGCTACGGCGGCAATATCGTTTCGCTCCTCAGCTTCACGCTCAGCCCCGAAGACGTACGCCTTGCCCGGGAAAAGCGTATCATCCCCCTGATACACGACTGGGCCGGGCTCCGCGCCCTCGATGCCGCGCTCCGGGCTGAAAACAGCGAACCCTTCGACATCGCCGTCAAGGTCGATACCGGCATGGCCCGCCTTGGCTTCCCCGTCGAGGAAATGGAAGACGTGGCCGCCTTCCTGAACGCCAATGCCGCCCTGCGCCCTGTGCTCCTCATCTCGCATCTGGCTGTGGCCGACGAGCCCGAACACGACGCCTATACGGAACGTCAGGCCGAAAATTTCTCCAAGGCGGCCGCCATCCTGCACCGCAGCTACCCCGATGTGCTCTGCTCGCTGGGCAATACCGCCGGGCTCGCAAGCCATACCGCCAGCGCTGGCGATGTCTGCCGCCCCGGCCTTGCCGTCTATGGCTATAATCCGCAGTTCGGCACTTCGCGCGAAGGCGACTGCGAAGGCCTCCTGCCCGTCATGAGCGTTTCCGTCCCGCTCATCAGCGTCCATCCCCTGCGCAAGGGCGAGAGCCTCGGCTACGGCCTCGCCTACACGGCAGAATCCGACAGGCTGGTCGGCTGGGCCGCCATTGGCTATGCCGACGGCTACCGGCGCAATCCCGCCGAGGGAACCTGCATGTGCGTGAACGGGATACGCGTTCCCGTCATAGGCCGCGTTGCCATGCAGACCACCTGCCTCGACCTCACCGACCTGCCCTTCACGCCGCAGTCCGGCGACATCGTCCACGTCATGGGCGGCCCGGGCCATGCCGTCACCGCGCAGGAGCTGGCCGACTGGTGGGGCACTATTCCCTACGAGGTGCTCTGCCTTCTGGGCAAGAACAGCCGGGATTAAACAAAGAAGGGGCGCAAGGCCCCTTTCTTTTTGTCTGAATTTCCGCGCCTAGCCCTGCAAAGAGCCCCGGAACGCGTCCAGATCGCTGACGCCGTATTCCTCGCACACGGCGGGCAGTTCACGCACGATGCGGAAAATGGCCTCAGGATCGCTGAAGCTGGCAGAGCCGACGGCCACGGCATGGGCGCCCACCAGCATGAATTCCAGCACGTCCTGCGCGGTACGGATGCCGCCCACGCCGATGACGGGGATATCCACGGCATGGGATATCTGCCAGACACAGCGCAGGGCCAGCGGCTTCACGGCAGGGCCGGAAAGTCCGCCCGTGATACTGCCGAGCATGGCGCGGCGTTCCCGCACGTCCACGGCAAGCCCCTGCACCGTACCGATACAGGAAATGACATCGGCACCGGCGGCCTCCACGGAGCGGGCCACTTCCACGATATCCATGATCTGCGGCGAGAGCTTGGCGATGACGGGCTTGCTCCCGGCGGCCTTCTTCACGGCGCTGACGGCGCGGGCGGCCGTCACCGTGTTCTGGTTGAAGCGCTGGCCGGAGCGGTTGTCGTTGCGGCAGGAAAGGTTGACTTCCAGCGCGGCGATGCCGGGTTCGGCTGCGAGTATCCCCGCCAGTTCGCTGAAGTCTTCCACGAAATTCGCGTTGAGATTGGGGATGATGGGCACATCCTGCCACGGGAGCTGGGGCAGGACGTGGCGGACGAAATGCTCCACGCCGTCGTTCTGCGTACCGATGGAGGTGAGCAGGCCCGAAGGGGTCTCGGCCACGCGCGGCATGGGGGAGCCCATGCAGGGGCGGAGCGTGAGACCGTTGGTTATGATGCCGCCAAGCTGGGTGATATCGCCGTAGGGGCTGTATTCAAGGCCGCTGCCGAAAGTTCCGGCGGCGCTCATGATGGGATTCTTCAGCTCAAGCAGGCCGGGAACGAGAGTAGCGCGAAGATCCATCAGTCCCTCCTTTCCGAAAGAGAAGCGTCAAGGTCCAGTTCCTTGGCCCAGAACACCGGCCCGCTGGTGCAGGTCTGCACGGGGAGCCCCGCCTTCACGGGGTCGGGCCAGTGCTTCGAGGTCACGGCGGAACAGCCGAGGCAGGCCCCGGTGCCGCAGCTCATGCGCTCTTCAAGAAGGAGCTGGGTGGGCAGGTCTATCTCGTTGGCGAAGCGCCACACCTTTTTCAGGAAGGGCATAGGGCCGCAGGCAAGGCATATGCCGCCCCTCTCCTTGTATTCCGTCATGCGAAGGCGCGCGACCCTGTGGAATTCTTCCAGCTCCTCGGGGGTACGGTCATGCAGGCTCTCCACTTCGATGCGGGCGGCCATAGCATCCGTGGGATAGTTGCTGCTAGGCAGGGAATGGCCGAACAGCATGGAAAGGCTGGAAGGGTCGGGGTGCATATCCGCGTAGCCCGCGAAGGGGGCTATGCCCACGCCCCGGGCAAGGAGGAGGGTAGGCGTGTCCGGCCTCATGTCGAAGCCCGTACCGAGCGGCCCCCAGACGATGACCTTGTCCCCGCTTTTCAGGCGGGAGAAGCGATCGGTGGCAGAGCCTACCACGCGGATGAACAGCACAAGGCTCTGCGAAGTCACACGGCAGATGGACATGGGGCGAGCCCACACGCATTCTTCCCCCGACAGCGGCCTCAGCATGATGAACTGCCCGGGCTGCCAGCTCTTCCATTCCGGCCTTTCCAGAGTGAGGGCATAGAAGCGGCGCTGGCCGTCAGGCCAGAATACCGGCTGCCCGAAGGGGACGTTGTCCGTCACGGTGAGCTCGGCTCGTATGGGAGTTATCATAAGGCCTCCGCGGCTTTTTTCTTTTCTTTGTGCGCCTCAAAACATTTCAGGTCAAGTGAACGGCGGCACAATTCATCGAAAGTTAACAATTTTTCAGAAGACTCCATGCTCGTGCAGGATGTTCACGCCGATGCCGATGAGCACGAAAGCCCCCAGCAGGGCTGCCTTGCCCCCCAGCAGTTCCGAACGCCCCAGAGCCGTTCCCAGCCTGATGCCCAGCGCCGTGAGCGCCGCGCAGACAAGGCCGATGACGGCAGACGGCATCCATACGGAAATGCCCGCCATGGAAAAGGAAAGCCCCACGGCCAGCGCGTCGATGCTGGTGGCCACGGCAAGGAGCAGGAGCGTGACGCCCCGCGAAGGGTCGCCGGAGCATTCCCCTTCCTCCTCGCAGAAAAAGGCCTCGCGCAGCATATTCAGGCCCACGGCAAGGAGCAGGGCAAAGGCTATCCAGTGATCCCACGCCTCGATCCAGCTCCGCACGGAAAGCCCCAGCGCCCAGCCGATGACGGGCATGGCGAACTGGAAGAAGCCGAAGGCGAAGGACATACGCACATAATGGCCGATATCCACACGCCCCAGAGAGACGGAGGACGACAGCGCCACAGCGAAGGCATCCATAGCCAGAGCAAGGGCCACGGCAAAAGAGGAAAGCAGGGACATGAGGCACTCCTGAACAGAAAACTCCGCGCATTATACATAGACGCGATTCCGTTACAAGTAGCTTGTGCTCTACCCCGGCATGAGGTACAACTGTCCCGACGAAAAAAGGAAGCTCTGTATATGTCTGAACCCTATCTGACCATAACACCGCTGGGAGGCCACGGCGAGATCGGCATGAACTGCCAGAAATGGCAGACCGATCAGGGCGTGGTGCTGGTCGACTGCGGCCTCATGTTCCCGGATGATTCTCTCCTCGGCATCGACGTGGTCATCCCCCGCCTGGAATCCGTGTTCACGGAAGAAGAAAAGGTGCTGGGCATCGTCCTCACGCATGGCCATGAAGACCATATCGGCGCCCTGCCCTGGCTTCTCCACCAATATAAGAGCCTGCGCGGCCTGCGCATCTACGGTTCGCCCTTCACGCTGGCCCTCGTCGGGCACAAGCTCGAAGAGCACGGCGTGCTGGAGCGCGTGGAGCTCATCCCCATGCCTGCCTACGCCTCGGTGACGCTGGGCAGCCTGACCTTCCACTTCATCCCGGTTTACCACTCCATACCGCAGTGCTACGCCCTTGCCGTGGAAACGCCCGTGGGCAAGGTCATCCACACCGGGGACTTCAAGCTCGACCCTACCCCGCTGGGAGAAAACGCCCACGACCCCTGCGCCGATTTCGCAAGCTTTGCCCAGAACGGCGGCGTGCGCCTGCTCATGGCCGACTCTACCAACGTGGAGCACGAAGGGCGTTCCCAGCCGGAACGCAAGGTGCGCGACGACCTCGACCTCATCTTCGGCGAAGCCAAGGGGCGCATCGTCATCGCCCTGTTCTCCAGCCATATCCGCCGCATCAAGACCGTTATCGAACTGGCGCAGAAATACGGCCGCAGTGTTCTGGTGAGCGGGCGCAGCCTTTCCACCAATATCGAGAAGGCCGTGGAACTCGGGCTTATCGAGCGCCCGCACAACGTCTATAGCGAAGCCCTCGGCTTCCCGGAACTGGACCCGGCGCAGACCGTCATCCTCGCCACGGGAACGCAGGGCGAAGCCCTTTCGGCCCTTGCCCGCATCGCCCGCGGCGAACACCGCCACATCTCCCTGCGCGAAGGCGATACCGTCATCATGTCGTCCCGCGTCATCCCGGGCAACGCGCGCGCCGTTTCCAAGGTACACGACCAGATATACCGCCTCGGGGCCAGCGTCTATCACGACCGCAGCCGTACCGTGCACGCCACGGGCCACGCCCAGCGCGAAGAGCTCATCGACATCATCCAGGCCGCCCGGCCGGAATACTTCATCCCGGTGCATGGCGAATACCGCCACCTTGCCCTGCACGCCCAGCTTGCCGAGGAATGCGGCGTCGATCCGCAGAAGATACGCATCATCGAGGACGGCCAGCCCATCACCCTCCTGCCCGAAGGCATACGCCTCGAAGCCCCCGTGCCGGTGGAATCCGTCATGGTGGACGGCAAGGGCGTGGGCGACGTGGGCCGCGTCGTCCTCAAGGAGCGGCGCATACTCGGCGGCGAAGGCCTTGTGGCCGTGGTACTGGTGCTGGCCGAAGAAACAGGCGAAGTCCTGCACGGGCCGGAAATGATCTCGCGCGGCTTCGTCTTCGAACAGCAGTACAGCCACCTCCTCGAAGACTCCAAGTGCATCGTGCTCGACCAGATAGAGAACACCCCGCCCAGCGACACGCAGAAGCTCTGCGAGCGCATCCGCTCCAGCCTGCGCCGCTTCTTCCGCGACGTTCTGGGCCGTGACCCGGTGGTCGTGCCCATCGTCTCCAAGGTCTAGCGCATCCTGCCATAGCAAAAAGAGCGGCCTCCCGAGGGAGCGCCGCTCTTTTTCTATGGAAAAGGCAGGGCCGAAGTCCTGCCTTTCCTGCGTATGATTCACATCAGTCGCTGTACTTCCCGGCCTTCCAGGCCTTTGTGTGGAAGTCGGCACGACAGCGGGCGTAGCCGAGAAGCTTGTCCAGAAGCACGGGGTCAAGGCCTTCGCAGTATTCCTTCCAGAGTTCGCTCATGGACGCCATCACCTTGTCGAACTCGGCCTTGTCCGCCTCGGGAACGCGGCAGAACTTATGGTCCATGGTCTCCATCACGGCTATCTCGGCCTGCACCCTTTCCTCAAGGGCCTGCGCGATATCGAGGGCCATTCCAGCCCCGCCTTCAGCCTTGAGCCACTTCCGCATATCCGCAGGCATGGCGTTCCACTGCTTGTGGCTGGCTTCCATGATAAAGCCCTGCACCATAGCGTCGAGCATGAGGTGATGCTTCACAAGGCCGGTCAGGCGATAGGCCTTGAGGGGGGCCAGCGGGCAGAGGATACCGTCGGCAAGGCCGCGCTGAAGCGTCCAGTACGTATCGGGAGGGCTTACCATAACAGGGTTGGCTCCCATTTCCCGCACCATAGTATGGCTCACGGCATCCCACACCACGATGTTCTTCCCCTGAAGCTCCTTGAGGGAATGGACGGGGCTCTTGGTGTGCATCTGGTAGGAGGCACTGGTCCACGAGGTGAAGTGCTCGGTATTCTTGGGGAACTCGGCACGGACGGCGGGGAAATGGTCAATGATGTCGGCCAGCACCAGAGAGCCGACTACAGCGTTGGGCACAAGGCCCGGGATATTGATGACACCGAGCAGGCGGAATTCGTTGGGGTGCACGGAAGGCCGGATGGTGCCGAAGGCGGCGCGCCCGTCGGAAACGCCCTGCATGGCTTCGGCCTGGTTGGAATAGAGCATATTTTCAGCGAAGTAGCTGAACTTGATCTTCCCTGCGAATCTGGCTTCCGCCTTATCGAAGAAAGGCTTCCACACCGAAGCCACAACGGGATGTTCTTCCACGTAGCCTCCCATGAAGGGAAGCTCGACGGGCTTTTCGGCGGCAAGGGCCGGAACAGAAACGAGTACGCCAAAGGCAAGCCCGGCGGCAAGGCTTTTGATACGATGGATCACGTTGGACTCCTTGAACAGAAAGACGCCCGTTCCAGAGAAGGGCAAGGGCCCACAGAGGGGCAACGCGTGAACATATATCATAAAAACCGAAAGGGGGAAGATGTCAACCGCCAGTGACGCCTTCCGCGGGCAGAAAAAAAAGACCGGCAGGACGATGCCGGTCTTCAGGGGACTTTTCGTGACAGGGGCGGGCTTATTCAGCCACAGGCTCGTAATAGCAGCGCTTGGGGGAGTGGATCTTGCCGGCCTTCTTGAGCTCGGCACAGGCCTTGGAGACTTCCTTGGAATCCACGCCCAGAGCCTTGGCGATATCGCCAGGACGAACGGGCTTGCCAGCTTCTTTCATAGCGTTGAGGACCTTATCTTCCATGGTGAACTCCTTATGTGCGGTTTGAGGTGGCTTTGAGGAAGGGAGGCGCTTTCCTGCGCCGTTGAGATAGATATACAGGAAAGCGCGGACTTTGGCAAGAATTATTAGTAATAATTCCTAATAAATTTTCTATCGCTATTTTTTAGCTTTGTTTTCAACAAGTTACAAAGTATTATCCAACCAACCCTCTCTTATTCTCAGTGCAAAGCTCCCGTCTGCTCCGGCCCTCCAGTTCCGCTCTCCCTATTTTAAATGGAACAAGTCGCCGTACAGGGCTTGCGCCGGGCCGCGTATTCTGGGATACTCCGACATGATTCTCGGAATCGCGAGCCACCCTACTTTGACAAGCGGAGCATGAAATGGACGAAACCATAGAACGCAACGAACTCAAGAAAGAAAACCCTGCCCCCCTCGCGGAAGAAAACGCTGTCGAGGCTGTGGACAGCACCCCTGAAAGCACGCCCGAAACCGTACCTGCCGAAGCGCCCGCCGATAAGCCCGCCGATGATCGCGCCGATACTCCCGAAGACGCGGCAGAGGAAAACGGCATAGACGCTGACGCCGCCGCGCCGGAAGGCGAGGAAGACGCTCAGGAAGCGGACGCGGAAAAGGCCGAAGAAAAGGCAGGGGAAGATGCCGATGCGCCTCTCGTCATGCCTGCTCCGACCGATATCCCCGAAGCCATGGCCATGCCTGAAAAGCCCGCTCCTGCCCCCGTCCCTGCCGGGCCTGCGGAAAAGCTGTTCAACGGCCTTTCCTACATCGGCCTGCCCGTCCTGCTCCTCTTCGCCGCGGCCATGAGCTTCCTCGAAGTCTGGCAGGTGCGCGAACTCTGGTTCTCCGGCGAAGCCCGCCTTGCCGATGTCCTTGCGGGCGTGAAGGGCGGCGACTGGCTTATGCTCACGCTGAACGGCGCACCCTATCCTGACGAGCCGCCGCTGTACTTCTGGTTCATGGACGCCCTCACCAAGATACCGGGCTTCCCTGTTTCCGTGCCTATGGCGCTGTTCCTTGCCGTTGCCATTTCCCATGCGCTGTTCGTCGGCTCCATCTGGGCTCTGGCCCGCGGCACCGGCTTCGACCGCAGCGTGGCCTTCGCTTCCGGCCTCGTGGCCCTGTCCTGCGTCTTCATCAGCGGTGCGGCCACCTGCCCCGGCGTGGATCTGCTCTTCGCCGCTTTCGTGACGCTGGGCATGACCTGCCTGTATCGCGGCTGGATAAAGAGCTTCGCGCCCTTCTGGCTGGCCTGCGGCTGGCTTCTCATGGCCGCCGCCACGCTCACCAAGGGCCCGCTGGGCATTGCCTTCGCCATTGTCACCAGCGTCTTCTTCCTGTTCTGGCGCTGGACTCCCGGCCGCCTCAACAGCCGCGACGGCCTGCCCGGCTTCTTCCTCATGCTCCTTGCTCTGGCGGCATGGTTCGGCGCGCTCTATCTTGGCGGCCATACCGATTACATCCGCGCCATGGTGGCAGATCAGCTCGTCGGCCACGCCTACACAGGCGCTCCCCTTGAGCAGGACTGGTGGTTCTACCTCGCCGCCCTGCCTGTCATCTGGATGCCGTGGATACTGCTCCCGCTCTTCGTGAACTGGTTTGCCGCCCTGCGCGGTATCCCCGCCTATTTCCGCAATCGCAAGACCGAAGGCGGTTCGAGCTGGCTCTGGATATGGCTGGTCACGGGCGTGGCCATGCTCACCCTCGTCCAGACCAAGAACCCCATCTACGTCCTGCCCCTGCTGGCGCCGCTGGCCGTGCTCACCGCGCGTTCCCTGCTCAAGCTCAGCGCAGGCGGCAGCCGCTGTTTCTTCGGCCTTTCCGCCGCCATCCTCGCCGTGGCCGGTCTGGCCCTCGTGCTCTTCGACGTCTATCCCTTCATCCGTGAATACGTCCCGGCCGAATGGCAGGCCTATATCCCTGCCGCTCTGCTCCCGTGGGTCGAAGCCATCGACGGAACCATGTACATGGGCGCGATCCTCATCGTGACCGCCGTTGTCCTGCTTTCCCTCACCCGCCTCGCCCTGCCCGGCGGCTCCCTGCTCATCATGGCGCTTGGCATGATGCTCCTGATCCAGCCCTATCACTGGTTCGTGACGCCTTCCATGGGCAAGATCCTCAGCCCCGGCACTCAGGCCGCTGCCACGGCTGACCAGCCGAAGGAAGCTCTCGCCCCCGCCGCCCCTGCTGTGGACGAGAAGCCTGCCGAAGCCGCCCCCGCAGAACAGCCTCAGGCCGCACCGGCTGAAGCTCCTGCCGCCGAGGCCCAGCCCGCCCCGACCGAAGAGCCTGCCAAGGCTGAACCCGCCGCCCCGGCGGCCCCTGCCGACAGCGCACCGGAAGCCCAGCCTGAAGCGCCTGCCGCCCCGGCTGAACCTCAGGCCTGACAGCGTGCCCCGCACCAGCCATCCTTAACAGAGAAAGGTTCCTTCCCATGACCTGCTTCTATCTTCTCTTCGGCATGACCTTTGCCTTCCTGCTCGGCGCCGTTCCCTTCGGCCTCGTCGTTGCCAAGACCTTCAAGGGCATCGACCCCCGCAAGGCCGGCAGCGGCAATATCGGCTCGACCAATGTGGCCCGCCTCTGCGGCTGGCCCTGCGGCCTGCTCACCCTGTTCTGCGACATCATGAAGGGCACTCTGCCCGTGCTCATCGCCGTATATCTGCTCCCCGACCAGTTCATGCAGAGCCTTGTGGCGCTGGCCGCCGTTCTGGGCCATATCAAGTCGCCCTTCCTCGGCTTCAAGGGCGGCAAGGGCGTGGCCACCACCATCGGCGCGCTCATCCCTCTGGCCTTCCTGCCCCTGCTCTGCGCCGTGGCCTGCTTCTTCGTGGTGGTCTTCATCACCCGCTACGTGTCGCTGAGTTCCATGACCATGTCCGTGGCGCTGGTGGTCTTCTACGCCGTGTTCGGGCATTGGCAACTCCTGCCGCTGGGCGTGGTGCTCGCCGCCATGATCATCTGGGCCCACCGCAGCAACATCAGCCGCCTCCTGCGCGGGGAAGAAAGCAAATTCGTTCTGAAAAAATGAAGCGGCAGGCATAGACCTTTTTCCTGTTCCATGCTAGGTTATCTTCAAGAGCAGGAACCTACCGTCTCCGCTCAATGCGTCCCATAACGCGGGTTCGCCCCGCATCCCGGTTTTCCCGGGGAAGGATCAGCTTATGCAGATAGAAGTCGTTTTCCGCAATCTTACCCCTTCCGATCCCCTGAAGAACTATGCCCTGAAGCGCTTCCAGAAGGTCGAGCGCATGGTCGAAGACGAGGAAGCCAAGCTCCTTGCCACGCTTTCCATGGAAAGCGGCCGCCCCCGTGTGGACATCCAGCTCACCGGGCAGGACGTGAACTTCGTTGCCAGCGAAAAGAACGACGACATGTATGCCGCCATCGACCTCTGCAATGACCGCCTTGGCCAGCAGCTCCGCAAGGCCAGCGAACGCCGCAGCCAGATCAACCGCGATACTATCGGCGATTCCCTCGGCGACGCATAGCAGATAACGGCCTTCACGGCCTCCACGCACCATCCTGCGGCCGCTCCCTGTGAGCGGCCGTTTTTTGTTCCCGTCGCCCCGCGAGGCAGGGAAATTTTTCGCGTGACATTCAGGGGCAAAAGCCGTATTCTTTTCGTTTCCGAAAAAATTGGAGGCTGTGAATGGCTCAACAGATAGATACGACTATTATGACGGTGGGCAAGGCGAAGATCGACAACCCCGCCATCGGCCCTTACGTGACCGACAGTCCTGTTCCCTTCTACCTTGATGTGGAACACGCCGGAGAAGACGCCAAGGGGCTCGACGCTCCGCTCTTCCTTGAACAGGCCGGCCCCCGCTCCCATGTTTACTACGACCCCGGCAAGACCAAGGCTGCCGTCGTCACCTGCGGCGGCCTCTGCCCCGGCCTGAACGACGTTATCCGCGCCATCGTGCTCGAATCCTACTACGGCTACGGCGTGCGTTCCATCCTTGGCATCCGCTACGGCCTTGAGGGCTTCATCCCCAAGTACCACCACGATGTCATGGAGCTCACGCCCCGCAACGTCTCCGAGATCCATTCCTTCGGCGGCACCATCCTCGGCTCTTCCCGCGGCCCGCAGAGCTCGGAAGAGATCGTGGACGCCCTTGAGCGCATGAACGTCAACATGCTCTACATCATCGGCGGCGACGGTACTATGAAGGCCGCTTCCGCCATTCAGGAAGAGATCGCCCGCCGCCGCCTGCACATCGCCGTGGTCGGCATCCCCAAGACTATCGACAACGATATCAACTTCGTGCCCAAGTCCTTCGGCTTCGATACCGCTGTGGACGTGGCCACCAACGCCCTGCGCTGTGCCCATACCGAAGCTATCGGCGCCCCCTACGGCGTGGGCCTCGTCAAGCTCATGGGCCGCGAATCCGGCTTCATCGCCGCTTCGTCCACGCTCTCCCTGAACGTGGTCAACTTCGTGCTCGTGCCTGAAGCCCCCTTTAAGCTGGAAGGGGAAGGCGGCCTGCTCCCCGCCCTGGAAAAGCGCCTGCTCGAACGCTCCCACGCCGTTATCGTGGCGGCCGAAGGCGCCGGACAGGACCTGCTCACCGCTTCCGGCAAGACCGACGCTTCCGGCAACCTCGTCCTCGGCGATATCGGCTCCTTCCTCCAGAAGGCCATCAAGAACTATTTCGCGGCGAAGGACATGAACGTCACGGTCAAGTACATCGACCCCTCCTACATCGTGCGCTCCATGCCCGCCAACACGAACGACCGCGTTTACTGCGGCCAGCTCGGCCGCAACGCCGTGCACGCCGCCATGGCCGGCAAGACCAACATGGTCGTGGCCCGTATGCAGGACCGCTTCGTGCACCTGCCCCTGCAGCTCGTGACGCGCCGCCGCCGCAAGATCGACATCACGTCCAACTACTGGCGCTCCGTCATTGCGACGACCGGCCAGAAGCTGGCCTAAGACTGTTCGGAGAAGCCCTCTCCTCCAAGCCCCGTCAGGATTTCCCGGCGGGGCTTCTTCTTGCCCTGTTTCCCCTTGCGGAAGCGCCTGTTATAGCGGATGATGGCCGCATGAACGAATTCCGCCAGATAAAAGCCTCGGCCGGTTCCGGCAAGACCTACACCCTTACCAGCTCCTTCCTTTCCCTGCTGGCGGGGGCTTCCGGCGCTTCGTGGAAAAAAACGCCTTCCGGCTGTGCCCTGCCCGAGGCCGACGGAGCCTACGGCTGGCAGGAGATCCTGGCCATCACCTTCACCAACAAGGCCGCCGCCGAAATGCGCGAGCGCGTGCTTTCCCGCCTCAAGGATCATGCCCTCGCCCCCGCAGGCAGGCGGCACGGCTCGCCGGAGCAGAAGTTCTGGACGCCGCCCCGGGCCAAGGCGGCTGTGGACGCCCTCATCCGCAGTTACAGCGCCCTCAATATCCGCACCATCGACAGCCTGCTCCATCTCATGGTCCGCCTTTGCGCGCTGGACTTCGACCTTTCGCCCGACTTCGAGCCCCGCTTCAGCGAAAGCGATATCTCCGGCCCTGTTTTCGACGCTATGGCCGAACAGGCCCGCGACGGGGACGACGAGCTTGCCGAACTCTTCCGCAGGGCCTGCGAACAGCTTCTGCGTTCGGAAAATATGCGCGGCTTCCTTGCCGGGGAACGCATCCGGGAACGCGTGACGGGCATGGTCTCCCTCCTGCTCAATGCCGACGGATGGTCCCTGCGCGACCTTGCCACGCCGGAAGAAGCCGAAGCGCATCTTTGCTCCATGGTCAGCGGCATCGAACAGCACGCGCGGGAGCTGGCCCAGCGCCTCGCCTCCGAAAAGCTCGACGCCAACAAGCGCTTCCTCAAAGCCCTCACGGACTGCGCCGAATGCGGCGGCTCCGCTTCCCGCCTCCCGGATTCCGCCTATTTCAGAAAGGAAAGCCTTGACGAGTGCCTGAACAAAGCCTCCAAGGGCGCGGCCAGCCTTGCATCCTATGCCCTTTACGAGGCCCTGCGCGACGACCTGAACGAAGTGCGCATCCTCGTCAAGGCCCGCCGCCTCATGCCCTTTGCGGAACTGGCGCAGGCCGTGTTCGAAAGGCTGGAAGCCTTCGAACGGCGCAGCGGCCTTATTGCCGCTTCGCAGATACCGCGCCTTGCCATACGCGCCGCCGACGATTCCGACGGCGTGAACAGCCTGTTCTGCCGCATGGGTTCGCGCATCAGCCATATCCTCATCGACGAATTTCAGGACACCAGCCGCGACCAGTGGTTCGCCATCCAGCCGCTTGCGGAAGAAGCCCTTTCCCGCAGTGGAACGCTCACCATCGTGGGCGACGTGAAGCAGGCCATCTACGGCTGGCGCGGCGGCGACGCCGCCCTTTTCGACAGGCTGGTCAAGGCCGGTTCCCCTCTCCGCGACCTTGTGGAAGAGCCGCGGCTCGAGACCCTGCCCTGCAACTGGCGCAGCAGGGAACGCATCGTGGCGTGGAACAACGCGCTTTTCTCCCCCATCGGCGAGGAAGGCACGGCCGCAAGCCTTCTGCGCGAACTCTCTGAAGGCCACAGCGCCCTGCTCGAAGAACAGGCCGCCCTTCTGCACGGCGCCTTTGTCCGCGCCTCGCAAAGCGCGGAGCAGTGCCGCCCCGGCGGACTCGTGCATCTGCGCTGGATGGACAAGGGGCAGGAGAACGCCATCCTCCTCCAGCAGATACCCGACCTTGTGGAGAAGCTGGGCCGCTCGCATAGCTGGGGCGACATCTGCATCCTCACCCGGAGCAACGAACAGGCTTCTCAGGCGGCTTCATGGCTCATGGCGCGGCATATCCCCGTGGTGACGCAGGGCAGTCTGCGCCTTGCCGAACAGCCAGCCGTGGCCGAACTCACGGCCCTTCTCCGCTTCCTGAACACCCCGGAAGACGACCTTGCCTTCTGGGACGTGCTCACGGGCGAACATCTCCTGCCGCCGCTCCTCGATGCGGAAGGAAGGCCGCTCGACCTGCGCCGCCTTGCGGACTGGGCCTGCACGCGCCCCCGCAGTCACAGCCTGTTCCGGCAGTTCTCCGCCGACTTTCCCGAAGCGTGGGAAGCCGTGTTCGCGCCGCTCCACGAAGAGGCCGGACTGCTCACGCCCTACGACGCGGCAATGGAGGTGCTCCAGCGCTGGAACGTGGTCGAACGCCTGCCCGAAGCCGAGGGCTTCCTGCGCCGCTTCCTCGAGGTGCTGTTCAGCATGGAGGAACAGGGCGTTTCCGACCTTTCCGGCTTCCTCGACTGGTGGGACGAAAACGGCGACAAGGAAAAAGCCCCTCTCCCGGAAAGCATGGATGCCGTACGCATCATGACCATGCACAAGGCCAAGGGGCTGGAATTCGACGTGGTCATCCTGCCGTGGATGGACTTCCCGCTGGGCCGCGCCTCGGACGACAAGGCCGTATTCTGGAACAGCCGCGGCACGGGCCTGCTGGCCCCGCTCTGCAGGGAAATGGGAGAGCCGTGGCTGAGGCATCGCATGGAAACGGCCCGCGAAGCCCTGCATCTGGCCTACGTGGCCATGACGCGCGCCGTCTCCGAACTCTACTGCTTCCTGCCTTCCCCCGAATGCGGCCCTGTTCCGGCCATGCTGGACGAACTGCTCTCCCGCCTGCATCCGCAGATGAAGGAAAGCGGGCAGACGGCCCTCTGGGGAGAAGGCGCACCGGCGGAAGGCATCCATGAGGAAAGCCTGCCGCCCTCCCTGCCGGAAGCGCACGCCGGAAGCCGACGCCCCGAAGAGACAACACCTTCCTGCCGCGAGCCCGAACCCTCAGAAGAGAGGGAAGAGGACTGGCGGCCTATGGGCTGGCTCCCGCGCCTGCGCATGTTCCGTTCCCCGCTGGAAGACTGGACCTTCACGGCGCGGCGGCGCGGTACGCTGGTGCACCATTGCCTCGAATGTATGCAGGTATCGGGCCTTGGCCGGGATTCGGCCCGCCGCGATGCCGAACTGGCCGCCGCACGCGGCCTTTCCACCTTCCCCCTGCCCGTGCCGGACAAGGAAGCCGTGCTGGCCGACATCGTGGAAGACCTGACATGGTACGCCTCCCTGCCCGAAACGCCGCACTGGCTGGCCTGCGGCACGCCCGAACACGCCATGCTGGATGCGGACGGGCGGCAGTTCCGCGTGGACCTGCTCGTCGATGACGGGCGCGAACTGGTGGCCGTGGAATACAAGACCGGTACGCCCGGCGACCTGCCCGCCCCCGCACACGTCGAACAGCTTTCCCGCTATCTGCGCCTGCTGGCCGAAGCTTCCGACCTGCCCGTGCGCGGCGTGCTCGTCTATCTCGACAGGCGCGCCCTCATCACGCTGGATTCCCCTGACGGAGCCTGCCATGCCTGATCTTTCCCTCCTCGGTTCCGGCCACTCCCCCCGCAGGGGGCGCACCTCGCGTTCCGCCCAGCCGAAAGGGCGGCCGCCCTTCCGCATCGTCCCGTGGGACGACGATTTCCTTCTGCGCATCCACGCCCTTGCCGATGAACTGACCGGCGGAAGGCCCGGCAAGGCCGTCATCGTGTTCCCGCTGAACCGCCCGCGCCGCTACCTTCTCGACATCTACAGGAAACATGCCGACCGGCCCACCATGCTCCCGCATATCGTGAACGCTGGCCAGCTCATCCAGCTCTGTCTGGAAAGCTGGACGCGCACCGTCCCGCGCATGGCGGGAACGCTGGATCAGGTGGCGCTGGTCAAGGAAAGCGTGCAGGCCGTGGCCTCGTCCGCGCCTGCCGGAAGCCCGCTCGCTCGTCTGGCCCGCGACCTTGAGGCCGAAGACGGCATGGCCCGCTTCTTCCCGTGGGGCGTGCGCCTTGCCCGCCTGCTCGACGAATGTGCCGGGCACATGGTGGACGCCAGCGATCTTCTCCATGTGGAAGACATGGTGTCCGACTACGCCGCGGCCCTTCTCGGCTCCCTGCGGAGCATCCAGGAAGACTACCGCGCCCGCATCGTGGGCAGGGGCATGAGCACGCCGGGCCTTGAATCCCAGCGGGCGGCCCTCATGGCAGGAGCTTCCCCCGACCTGCCGCTCAAGCTTCAGGGCAGAAAGGTCATCATCGCCGGTTTCGTGCGGCTCACCGCCTCGGAAGACAGGCTGTTCCGCTACCTCTGGGAACAGGGGGCCGAGATCTGCCTGCATACCGACCCGGGCATACTGGAAAATGCCGGGCACTGGAGCTGCGGAGAACATCGCGCATGGCTCAAGCGCTGGAAGGCGCACGGCCTGCTCATGGGCGAGAGCCGGAACATGGAGCAGGAGATGCACTTCTTCGCCGGGTACGACCTCCATTCCCAGCTCCGCGAACTGCAGAAGGAGCTGGAACGCGCCCCGCACGAGGGGGAAAGCCGGGCCGTGGTCATTTCCCACGATTCCCTGCTCATGCCTACCCTGCACCACATCCCCGAAAAAAACATCAATATCTCTCTGGGCTATCCCTTGGAGCGCTCCCTGCTGGCCCGCCTTGTGGAGCGCATCCTTCAGGTTCGGGAAAGCATGGACGGGCAGGGCCGGGTGCGCTGGAAGCCGCTCATGGACCTTATGCGGCATCCCTATGTGCGTATGCTCTGCACTGCCGGGGAGAGCGCCGACGGCACACAAAAGTTAGGCGCGCAAAACACCGGTCTCAACACTCATCCCCTTCGCCCCTTCCTCATGCACATGGAATATGCGCTGAGAAAAGGGAAGCGCATGGTCGATGCCGCCGCCCTCACGGCCGACCTGCTCGACGACGTGCTCGGCGACCTGGACAGGGAAGCCAAGGGCCTGCCGCCCCTCGACGGCGTGAACGAAACGAACGGGGCCCTGCTGGCCGATGTGGTGGATATCCTTGTCTCCCGCTGGCGCGAAGTGAAGACGCTGGGCGACCTTGCCGACAGTCTGCGCGCCCTGTGCCAGCTCCTTCTCGAGCATGGCCGCCACATCTGGCCGAATTTCCCGCTGGACGCCGAATGTCTGGCGCGCCTCATGCAGAACGTCATCCCCGAACTGGCGGACAATGCCCTGTGCCGCGAAACCCTGTCGCTGGAATCGCTGTTCTCCATCCTGCGCCAGAGCATAGCGGAACAGCGCGTCCCCTTCGAAGCGGACCCTCTCACCGGCCTGCAAATACTCGGCACGCTGGAAACGCGCCTCCTGCGCTTCGACCGCGTCTATCTGCTCGACCTTACCGAAGACGCCCTGCCCGGCTCACCGGCACGCGACCCTCTCCTGCCGGACAGCCTGCGCGATATGCTCGGCCTGCCCGACAGCGACCGGCGCGATATGCTGGCCGCGCATACCTTCCACCGCCTGCTTGCCGGTGCGAAGGAAGTCTTCCTCTACTGGCAGGAAGGCGTGCAGAGTTCCGGCGTCATGGATGCCAAGAAACAGCGTTCGCGTTTTGTGGAAGAAGCCGTCTGGCGCGTGGAACAGCGCGAAGGCAGGCGGCTTCAGGCTGGTGAAGGGCCGCTCCGCTCCGCCGCCTTCCCGGTTTCGCCGCCCCCTGCCGCAGACGAGCGCGCCATCCCGCGCACGGCGGATATCGACCGCCGCATGGAAGAACTGCTGAAAAAAACGCTCTCGCCTTCCCGGCTGGACGAGTATCTCTCCTGCCCGGTGCGCTTCTTCCACCGGTATGTCTGCTCCCTCAAGGACATGGACGACGTTCCCGAAGGCGACGATTACCCCGCCGTGGGCACGATGCTCCACCGCGTCCTGTACCGGGCCTTCGAACCCTATCTGGGGCGCTTCCTGCACGCAGGCGACATCTCGGAAGAAAGGCTCGACGCCCTGTTCCGCGAAGAGCTTCTGGCCAGCGGCCTTTGCGACAGCCTGCCCGCGCAGAGCCGCTTCATGCTCGAAGCGGCAGGCCCGCACCGCCTGCACGATTTCCTTGCGCATCAGCCGGAACTCACGGAAGTGCTCCAGCTCGAACAGGACAGTTCGGCCGAGCTCATGGCCGGGGAAAGGCGCTTCGTTCTGGGCGGGCAGATAGACAGACTGGACCGCCGGGAACAGGGGCTTGTCATCCTCGACTACAAGAGCGGCCGCACCAGCAGAAGCCCGCGCCGCGAATTCTGGAACGACGAGCCCTTGTGGCAGGCCATGCGTGAATGGCAGCCGGGCATGGCCGACCCTCTGCCCGACCTTGCCGACAGCCTGCCCAGCCTTCAGCTCCCCTGCTATCTCTACATCTGCGGCCACGACCCGAAAAACGCCGCGCTCCTTCGCCTGTCCCCGCTGGCCGATGCCGCATGGGTACAGCTTGCCGACGGCGGGGAAGAGCTTTCCCTCATGGGAACAGCCGTGGACGAGGAGGAACGCAGGAGCATCATAGAGGAACGCATCCCCGAACTTCTGAACTTCGTTCTGCGCCATATGGCAGAAGCCCGCGAGTTCCGCCCAAGGCGCACGCCCTCCTGCGAGCGATGCCCCTATCGGAAGACCTGCGGAAGATAGCACTGAAGACCGCCTGCCGGATATCCAGCGGGCGGTCTTTCTGTATGCGCGTGCAGTGCAGGAGTGAGGAGTTCGCAGCATTCGCAGTTCGGCATGGCGGAATCTGCCGTCGTCTCCGCCGTACCTTGGCCAGAACACGCCCTTCGCGTCATGAAGAAGGGCATGGCAGGACAGAAATGGGGGCCGGACGTCATGGCGCATCCGGCTGAGGAGTTCTCCGAAAGTTCGGAGCGGGGGAAATTTTGCCAGCATGCATGGCGGGCATACTGGCAATGCGGAGGAGTTCTTCCGAAAGGGGACCTGAATCCTTCGGAAGCCTATGGCGAAAATATCATGGATCTGCAGTCCATCTCCTTCCGCATGGGCAGAGAAATTTTGCCGGACATCCAGACAAATGCCCGGCGGAAGCGCTTCCTCGGAACAAAGCGCTTGGTGGAATCAGCGGAACGCTCGGATCATCCCGCTGCTGTTATGGCGAACAAGCGAAGACTTGGTGCTTTCGGGCCGCCCTCCACTATGGAGGGCGGCCCTCGCCGCACCAGGAGACTGAGGCATGGCCTCAGCACGGAACACGGAACGCCCGTGTTCCAATACCTGCGAGAGCTGGGCTCTCGCGAAATTTTGCCGCCTGACGTCCTCCGAAGGTCGGAGTCAAGCCGTCGTCAGACGGCGGAGGGGGGAGGTCATATGTTGCCCTGGGCCTTTGCGAACACTCTGCGATTGTCAAATGAGCGGCTTCTGCGTTGGAGCTTCCCGCTCTCGTTGATTTAGTAGTAATGAATTCTATTTTCAAAGTCAACACTTTTTTTCCTTCTCTCTAAAAAATTTTTTTCGAGGGGCATTTATCGCTTTTCATCGAAAAGACAATCACATATAACTGTTCAGGCACGGGTAGCGATGGGCTGGGCTTCGAAGCCTTGCCGGAACGCCCCGGGCCATGCATCAGAACTTGAGTATTCCAACACATAGAAGGGTTCACGCATGAAAACCAAATTTATCTTCGTCACCGGCGGTGTCCTTTCCTCTCTTGGCAAAGGCCTTGCGGTAGCCTCCCTCGGCGCTCTCCTGAAGGCTCGCGGCCTTTCCGTGACCGTGCAGAAGCTCGACCCCTACCTCAATATCGACCCTGGTACGCTGAACCCCCTCGAGCACGGTGAAGTGTTCGTTACCGACGACGGCGCCGAAGCCGACCTCGATCTCGGCCATTACGAGCGCTACCTCGACGTTTCCCTCTCCCAGCTCAACACCATCACCTCGGGCCGCATCTACTGGCGCGTTCTCAACAAGGAACGCCGCGGCGAGTACAAGGGCGGCACTATCCAGGTGATCCCCAACATCACCGACGAGATCAAGCACACCCTGCTGCGGATAGGCGAATCGGAAAACGCCCCCGACGTTGCCCTTGTGGAAATCGGCGGCACTGTGGGCGATATCGAAGGCCTGCCCTTCCTCGAAGCCATCCGCCAGCTCCGTTCCGAGCTTGGCCGCCAGAACTGCCTGAACATCCACCTTTCCTACGTTCCCTACATCCAGGCCGCCGGCGAATACAAGACCAAGCCCACCCAGCACAGCACCAAGGCCCTCCTGGCCATCGGCATCCAGCCCGACATCATCCTCTGCCGCTGTGAAAAGCCGCTTCCTGCCGACCTCAAGAAGAAGATCGCCCTGTTCTGCAACGTGGATCAGGACGCTGTGTTCACTTCCGTGGACGTGAAGAACGTGTACGAAGTGCCGCTCAAGTTCTACGACGAAGGCCTCGACCTCAAGGTGTCCATGCTCCTCACCCTGCCTGCCCGCCGCGCCCACCTCGACGGCTGGCGCAAGCTCATGGACGACTTCGAGGAAAGCGCCAAGCGCAAGATCGTCATCGGCATCGTGGGCAAGTATGTCGAGCTCAAGGAAGCCTACAAGAGCCTGCACGAAGCCCTTGTCCATG
The DNA here is from genome assembly GCA_017408905.1 of Mailhella sp. Classification (GTDB taxonomy): domain Bacteria; phylum Desulfobacterota; class Desulfovibrionia; order Desulfovibrionales; family Desulfovibrionaceae; genus Mailhella. Next base: position 47,014 of record JAFQTU010000016.1, read on the forward strand.
CCGGTGTGGCCAATCTCACCAGCCTTGACCTGCGCTATATCAACTCCGAGGACATCACCGCCAAAACGGCCGACGCCCTCCTCAAGGACTGCGACGGCATCCTCGTTCCCGACGGCTTCGGCTACCGCGGCGTGGAAGGCAAGATCGAAGCCATCCGCTACGCCCGCGAAAAGAAGATCCCCTTCTTCGGCGAAAGCCTCGGCCTGCAGTGCGCCGTCATCGAATTCGCCCGCAACGTGGCCGGCCTCGACCACGCCAACTCCGCTGAATTCGCCCCCGAGAACGACCAGAACGTCATCTACACCATGGAAGGCGTGGACTACCGCCAGAAGGCCAAGGAATTCCAGAACGAAACCAGCGACAAGAGCGCCGATTTCCGCCTTGGCGCCTATCCCTGCGTCATCGCTCCCGATACCCTCGCCGCCGCCGCGTACCAGCTCGAAGAGACCTCCGAGCGCCATCGCCACAGCTACGAGTTCAACAACGCCTTCCGCGACATTCTTGTGGAAAAGGGCCTTATCATCTCCGGCACGTCCCCTGACGGCAAGCTCGTGGAAATCGTGGAACTGGCCGACCATCCCTGGTTCCTGGCCTGCCACTTCCACCCCGAATTCAAGTCCCGCCCCATGAAGGCCCACCCCCTGCTCAAGGACTTCGTGGCCGCCGCCCTGAAGAAGTCCGGCAAGTAAGACCAATCTAACATAACAGCAAAGCCCTGCAAGTCTCCACGACTCGCAGGGCTTTTGTTTTCTGCCTGACTGACAGATCTCCGATCTCAGCTCCCCCAAAACTCTCCCACGAAAAAGCGGCTCCGTTCCTCGTTGGAGGAGCGGAGCCGCCCAGTGATGCTTTCGCTTCAGCCTAGCGGCCGCAGCACTTCTTGTACTTCTTGCCGCTGCCGCAGGGGCAGGGATCGTTGCGGCCCACCTTGGGAGCCTGCGCTTCTTCGCTCTCGGCTTCGGAAGCGCCGCCGTCGCCCATAGCGGCAGGGTCGGTCTTGTGGCGCAGATCGAGGGCGGGGGCTTCCTCTTCCTTCTCCGCTTCCTCAGCGCTTTCAGCCGGGCCTTCCTGCTCTTCGGCCTGAACGAATTCCACCTGCTCCACGCTGGTCACGTCGCCGTTCTCGTCGGTATTGAACGCAAGCGTGCCTTCCACGTAGTCCTCTTCGCCAGGCTGGCGTTCGATGGGCTGTTCGTCCCCTTCTTCCACGCGCTTCATGCGCACATGGGTGAGGGAGGAAATGGCGTTCTCGTGGATGCGGAACAGCATTTCCTTGAACATATTGAGGCCTTCGCTCTGGTATTCGCGCTTCGGGTCGCGCTGGGCGTAGCCGCGCAGGCCGATGCCTTCGCGCAGATAGTCCATGGCGCGCAGATGTTCCTTCCAGCAGCGGTCGAGGGCTTCCAGCAGGAAGTAGCGCAGGATATCGTTATAGACATGGCCGGATTCTTCGCGCAGTTCCTCGAAGATCTGCTCCACAGCCTTGCGGGCATCCTCGCGGGAGGGGATGGCGCTCATGGTCATGTCGGGAATGGCGCGGGCGATGTTGCAGGTGTCGAGCAGGCGGGAATTCACTTCCACGATGAGCTCGGCGTCGGGGGCTTCCTTCAAACCTTCAAGGGGCTGGTAGATGACATCCAGAAGCTCGTCCACGAAGTCGAAAAGCACGCCTTCCACGCTGGGGAGCTGCATGAGGTCGCGGCGCAGGGAGTAGATGACCTCGCGCTGCTGGTTCATGACGTTGTCGTAGTCCAGCAGGGTCTTGCGTATCTCGAAGTTGTGGCCTTCCACACGCTTCTGGGCGTTCTCGATAGCCTTGGAGACCATGCGGTTCTCGATGGGCTCGCCTTCCTGCATGCCCAGCTTCTCCATGAGACCGGCGATGCGCTCCGAGCCGAAGATGCGCATGAGGTTGTCTTCAAGGGAGAGGTAGAAGCGGGAGGAACCCGGGTCGCCCTGACGGCCGGAACGGCCGCGGAGCTGATTGTCGATGCGGCGGGATTCGTGGCGTTCGGTGCCGAGGATATGCAGGCCGCCAAGTTCCTTCACGCCTTCGCCGAGAACGATGTCGGTACCGCGGCCAGCCATGTTGGTGGCGATGGTCACATGACCGCGCTGGCCTGCCTGGGCCACGATGGCGGCTTCCTCGGCGTGATGCTTGGCGTTCAGCACGGCATGGGGCACGCGTTCGCGCTTGAGCAGGGACGAGAGGAGTTCAGAAGTCTCGATGGAGATCGTACCCACCAGAACAGGCTGGCCCGAGGCGTGGAGTTCCTTGATGGCTTCCACGATGGCCAGATACTTCTCGCGCTGGGTGCGGTAGATGAGGTCCGGCATATCCCTGCGGATCATGGGCTTGTTGGTGGGGATGGTGATGGTTTCGAGGTTGTAGATCTGGTCGAATTCCACGGCCTCGGTCTGCGCCGTACCGGTCATGCCGGCCAGCTTGTCGTACATACGGAAGTAGTTCTGGAAGGTGATGCTGGCGAGGGTCTGGTTCTCGGCCTCGATCTTCACGTGCTCCTTGGCTTCCAGGGCCTGATGCAGGCCGTCGCTGTAGCGGCGCCCGGCCATGAGGCGGCCGGTGAATTCGTCCACGATGACGACCTTGCCGTCGTTGGACACGATATAGTCCACGTCGCGCTTGAAGCAGTGATGCGCCTTCAGCGACTGGAGGATATGGTGCTGGAAGGAGATGCTGCCCGGGTCGAACAGGTTCTCGATGTTCAGCATCTGTTCGCAGAAGGCCACACCGGCATCGGTGAGCATGGCCGTCTTGGCCTTCTCGTCGATGGTATAGTGTTCGTTGGCCTGAAGCTGGCGCACCACCATATCCATGGCGTTATAAAGTTCCGTGCTCTCGTCGCTGGCACCGGAAATGATGAGCGGGGTACGGGCTTCGTCGATGAGGATGGAGTCCACTTCGTCCACGATGGCGAAGTGATGGCCGCGCTGGACAAGCTGTTCGGCGTAGAACTTCATGTTGTCGCGCAGGTAGTCGAAGCCGAACTCGTTGTTGGTGCCGTAGGTGATGTCGCAGGCATAGGCGGCCTTGCGCTGTTCGTCGTCGAGGCCGTGCACGATAACGCCCACGGAAAGGCCGAGGAAGTTGTAAAGGCGGCCCATCCATTCGGAGTCGCGGCGGGCAAGGTAGTCGTTCACGGTAACGACATGGACGCCCTTGCCGGCAAGCGCATTGAGCACCACGGCCAGCGTGGCCACAAGGGTCTTGCCTTCGCCGGTCTTCATTTCCGAGATCTTGCCCGCATGGAGCACCATACCGCCGATGAGCTGAACATCGTAGTGGCGCATCCCCATGACGCGGGAAGAGGCTTCGCGCACGATGGCGAAGACTTCGCAGAGAACATCGTCGAGGGTACGGGCTCCGCTCTGCACGGCTTCGCGTATCTCAGCCAGCTTTTCAGGGAGCTGTTCGTCGGTGAGTTCCTGCATGGCAGGTTCAAGAGCGTTTATCTTCCGTACCCTGGGGCGCAGGGAGCGGAGGTAGCGTTCGTTGCGGGTGCCGAATATTTTACCGATCAGAAACTTGATCATCGTTATCTCCAGAAAAAAACATTGGAACGAAGCAGAGAATAAGTCATGCCTTCGGGTTTGGCAAATGTTCTCAGTGGCTTTTTTGCGCTGAAATATCCATTATGTGCCATGAAACGGCATGGGCTGGACAAATTTTCCCGGAAAATCTACGCTTGCCGATATCCCTTCCCCCTGCGCTCCTGCCGAGGTTCCATGCTGCCTCCCAAGCTTTCCCTGCCCCTGCTCCTTCTTGCACTGCTCTTCAGCCTTGTGCTGGGGGGCTGTTCTTCCAAGGAAGATTCTGTGGGCTACATGGGCGGCCGGTATCGCGGCACGAAATCCTACACGGTGCGGGGCAAGACCTATCACCCCTACAAAACCGCACGCGGCTACCGGGAAACCGGCGTGGCCTCGTGGTACGGCCCGGGCTTCCACGGCAAGAAGACCTCCAACGGCGAACGCTACGACCAGAACGCCATGACGGCGGCCCACAAGCTCCTGCCCTTCAATACCCGCCTGCGCGTGACCAACCTGCACAACGGCCGTTCCGTCATCGTGCGCATCAACGACCGCGGCCCCTTCGTGGGCAGCCGCATCATCGACCTTTCCAAGGAAGCCGCCCGCCAGCTCCACATGATAGGGAGCGGCACGGCGCGGGTGAGCCTTGTGGCGCTGGACGCAGGCAACCGCGAGGCCGCCATCCTCACGCCCGAAGGCGATATGCTCGGCCTCTTCTATCTCCAGATCGGCGCTTTCACGGATATCTACAGGGCCGACAGGCTGGCCACCATGATGCGTTCCAAGGGCTACGGATGCCGCATCGTCCGCCACGAACGAAAGATGCAGGACTACTATGTCCACCTTGGCCCGTACCTTTCACGCTCGGCCGCCGAAAAAGTAGGGCGCACCCTGCGCAGGGCCTTCAAGGACCTGTTCGTCATCGCGGAATAGCGCCGAAAGTTCAACAGGTCTTACTTTTTCAGCGCCTGCGCTTCGGCCCGTTCCGCCTGCACGGCCGCCTGCTCCCTGTCGCTTTCGCCCTGCGGCTCGAAAAGCCTGCCGCGTACCACGGCGTCTCGCCCGTAGCGCTCGCGCAGGGCATCCACGGCCCTGTCCAGCCTGCCGCGCCTTTTCTCCTCGCTCTGCGGCTTCGGCTCGGGCATCAGGGAAAGCTGGCTCGGCCCTCCCTCCTCGAAGCCGGACACGCCCACGCCGATGAGCCGCACCCGGTCGGCCAGCTCCACCCCGTCAAGGATGGCACACGCCGTATCGTAGATCGTCTCGGTACTGCTGATGCGGTGCGCAAGCGTGGTCTGCCGCGTTATCTGCCTAAAATCCGCGTATTTTATCTTCACGGTAACGGTGCGCCCGGCCAGCCCGTGCCTGCGAAGAGACGCCCCTACCCTCTCGGCATGGCGCATCAGCCATGTGCGCAGCACGTCCCTGTCTCGGGTATCCTCGTCCAGCGTCACTTCCGCGCTTTCCGACTTGGGCGGCGTCCACGGGACGACCTCGCGCGGGTCGATGCCCTGCGCCCTCTGCCACAGGGCCGCCCCGGCCTTGCCGAATTTCCTTTTCCAGAACTCCTCGCTGTAGCGCGAGACCTCGCCGCAGGTCTTCACGCCGAGCTGGGCAAGGTCGGCGGCGAAATGCCTGCCCACGCCGGGCACGGCCCGCACCGGCAGGACAGCGAGAAAAGCCGGGACGTCTTCCGGCCTCAGCATGAAAAGCCCGTCCGGCTTGCGCTGTTCCGACGCTATCTTGGCAAGGAATTTCACCGGGGCAATGCCCACGGAACAGGTCAGGCCGCCCGTGGCTTCGCGCACGGCTTCCTTGAGCTGGCGGCCCAGCGATTCCACAGGGCCGAAAAGCCGCTCCAGCCCGGTGGCGTCCAGATAGGCTTCATCTACGGAGGCCATCTCCACCAGCGGGGAAAAGCGGGAAATGGCCTCGCGCACGAGGGCCGACATCTCGGCGTAGCGGCGCATCCTCGGCCTGATATAGACACCGTGGGGGCAACGCCTGCGGGCCTCGGCTATGGGCATGGCGGAATGGACGCCGAACTTCCGCGCCTCGTACGAACAGGTGCTCACCACGCCGCGATGCTCGCCGCCCACGATGACGGCCTTCCCCCGCAGGGAGGGATCGTCGAGCTGTTCGATGGACGCGAAGAAGGCGTCCATGTCCATATGCATTATCCAGCGCGGATGCGGCAAGGCGTACCTCTTGTTTTTCCTGCATGAAGCGCCCTTGGGAGCGGATTGTCCTTGACATTGCGGAAGGGGCTATCTAATGAAAAAGTACCTGTCTTTTACCATGCCTTGCCGCAAAGCGGAAGAGCATGGAGAGGCCATGGAGCATGCCGCGGCGGCCGGAGCCGCCACATTTCCACCGTCAAGGAGTCAGGATAGTTGGCCAGAAAGAAATCTATGCAGCAGTGGTCTGTGGAAGATTCCGTCGATTTGTACGGCATCCGCAGCTGGAGCACCGGTTACTTCGATATTTCTCCCAAGGGCGAAGTCGTCATCAGGCCCTTCGGCCGCGAGGGCGGCCCCGAAGTCAGCGTGCTTGAGATCATCAACGAGCTCAAGGATCGCGGCTACGACCTGCCCGTCCTGCTCCGCATCGAGAACATCCTCGATTCCCAGATATCGCTCCTGCATCAGACCTTCCGGGCCGCCATTGCCGAACTCGGCTACAAGGGCCAGTATCGCGGCGTCTTCCCCATCAAGGTCAACCAGCAGCAGCAGGTCGTCTCCAAGATCGCCCAGTACGGCGCGGCCTACCATCACGGCCTCGAAGTCGGTTCCAAGGCCGAACTCATCGCCGCCATCAGCCAGCTCAAGAGCCGCGAAGCCTGCCTTATCTGCAACGGCTACAAGGACGAAGAGTTCATCGACCTCGGCCTCCACGCCCTGAGCATGGGCTTCAACGTCATCTTCGTGCTCGAAATGCCCGGCGAGCTGGATTTCATCCTGAACGAATCCAAGCGCATGGGCATCCGCCCCCAGATCGGCGTGCGCGTCAAGCTCAGCACCAAGGCCAGCGGCCACTGGGCCGAATCCGGCGGCGAACGCTCCGCCTTCGGTCTCACCTCCGCCCAGATCATGGATATCGTGGACGCCCTGAAGGAACAGGGCATGCTCGATACCCTGAAGCTCATGCACTACCATCTCGGCTCTCAGGTCCCGAATATCCGCGACATCCGTTCCGCCGTCATGGAAGCCACGCGCATCTATGCCAGCCTTGTGCAGGAAGGCGCGGCTATGGGCTACCTCGACCTTGGCGGCGGCCTTGCCGTGGACTACGACGGCTCCCACACCAACTACGTCAGCTCCCGCAACTACACGGTACGCGAGTACTGCACCGACGTGGTGGAAGCCGTTATGACCATCCTTGACGCGCAGGGCATCGAACACCCGCATATCGTCACCGAATCCGGCCGCGCCACCGTGGCCTACTACTCCATCCTGCTCTTCAACGTGCTGGACGTGAGCCTTATCGAAGTGGGAAGCCTGCCCGAAGAACTGCCCGAAGATACGCCCGAACCCGTGCGCAACCTCAAGGAAGCCTTCCAGAACATCAATCCGCGCAACCTGCAGGAAGCCTACAACGACGCCATCTACTACTACGACGAGATGCGCCAACTCTTCATTGCCGGGCGCGTCACCCTGCGCGAACGCACTCTGGCCGAACGCTTCTTCTGGGCCATCATGCGCCAGCTTTCCGAAGAGAAGCACCGCGTGAAGTACATCCCCAAGGAACTGAACGAGATCGACTCCATGCTGGCAGATATCTATTACTGCAATTTCAGCGTGTTCCAGTCCCTCCCGGACAGCTGGGCCATCGATCAGCTCTTCCCCATCATGCCCATACACCGCCTGAACGAATTCCCCTCGCGCGCGGGCATCCTCTCCGACCTTACCTGCGACTCCGACGGACGCATCTCGCACTTCATCGACCCGCAGGGACACAAGTCCACCCTTGAACTGCATCCGCTCAAGGAGAACGAAGAGTATTACCTCGGCACCTTCCTCGTGGGCGCGTATCAGGAAACGCTGGGCGACCTGCACAACCTGCTGGGCGACACCAACGTGGTGTCCGTGCGCATCCAGGAAGACGGCACCTATGACTTCGTGCGCGAGATCGACGGCGACTCCGTTTCCGACATCCTCGCCTATGTCGAATACGACCCGCGCCGCGTTCTCGTGGGCATCCGCAAATCCGCCGAACGCGCCGTGCGCGAAGGCCGCATCAGCCCCACCCAGCGCCACCGCCTCATGCAGGCCTTCGAAGACGGCCTGCGCGGCTACACCTATTTCGAGAAGTAGGAAACGTGTTTTTGTGGAGGGGAAGGGGGAAACTTTTGAAAAAGTTTCCCCCTTCCCCTCCACACCTCCCCTTCCCTCTTCAAAACTTTTTAATTAAGCTTGGATGAAGTCATCGCTTCATTCGTGATGTGACCAACACTTATCGTCCCTGAAACGTTTCAGGCTTCAAGGAGCAGGAATATGGCTAAAGTGCTGATCATCGGCGCAGGCGGCGTGAGCTCTGTCGCCACCCACAAGTGTGCGCAGGCCGCCCACATCTTCTCTGAAATCGTGCTCGCCAGCCGCACCAAGTCCAAGTGCGACGCCATTGCCGCCAGCGTGAAGGAACGCTATGGCCGCGACATCGAGACCGCCCAGGTCGATGCCGACAACGTGCCCGAACTCGTGGCCCTCATCAAGAAGGTCCAGCCCGATCTTGTGATGAACATCGCCCTGCCCTATCAGGACCTGCACATCATGGACGCCTGCCTTGAAGCCGGTGTGAACTACCTCGACACCGCCAACTACGAACCCCTTGACGACGCCCACTTCGAATACAAGTGGCAGTGGGCCTACAAGGAAAAGTTCGAGAAGGCTGGCCTCTGCGCCCTTCTCGGCTCCGGCTTCGACCCCGGCGTTACCAACGTGTTCTGCGCCTACGCCCAGAAGCACCTCTTCGACGAGATCCACGTCCTCGATATCATCGACGCCAACGCCGGCGACCACGGCCTGCCCTTCGCCACCAACTTCAACCCCGAGATCAACCTGCGCGAAGTGTCCGCCCCCGGCCGCTACTGGGAACGCGGCGAATGGGTGGAGACCGATCCCCTCGCCTGGAAGATGAACTTCGACTTCCCCGAAGGCATAGGCAAGAAGAACTGCTACCTCATGTACCATGAAGAGCTGGAATCTCTGGTGCAGAACCTCAAGGGCATCCGCCGCGCCCGCTTCTGGATGACCTTTGGCGACGCCTACCTGAACCACCTGCAGGTGTTCAAGAACGTCGGCCTCATCGGCATCGATCCCATCAAGTTCCAGGGTCAGGACATCGTGCCCATCCAGTTCCTTGCCAAGCTCCTGCCCGATCCTGCCTCCCTCGGCCCCCGCACCGTGGGCAAGACCTGCATCGGCTGCCTTATGAAGGGCGTGAAGGACGGCGAGGAAAAGACCTACTACATCTACAATATCTGCGACCATCAGGCCTGCTACCGCGAACTCGGCTCTCAGGCCATTTCCTACACCACCGGCGTGCCTGCTATGGTCGGCGCCATGATGATGATCACCGGCAAGTGGAACAAGCCCGGCGTGTGGAACATGGAACAGATGGACCCCGATCCCTTCCTTGAAGAGCTGGCCAAGTACGGCCTGCCCTGGACCGTGATCGAACCCGTTCTGTAATACCGCAACTCAGAATGGAGCGGACAGGGGATTCCCTGCCCGCTCTTTTCGTCTGTTCTGGCGGCCGAAGCCAGACACCGGAAGAACGCCCATGACGTTGGAAGAACAGATAGCCCGCCTTGAAGAGCAGGCGTATTTTCAGGAAAAACTGCTCGCACAGCTCAACGAAGCGCTCACCTTCCAGCAGGGCCAGATAGACGTTCTGGAAAAGCGCATCGCCGAACTTGAGCAGAACGTGACCAGCCTGCTCGAATCCTCGCCGCAGGACGCCCCCGCCAACACCCTGCCGCCCCACTACATGCCCGAGAGATATTAGAATGCTCGAATATCTGAACAAGCTGAAGCCTGAAACGTGGCCTTCCCCCTGCTTCGTCACCGACCTTGCCCTGCTTCGGAAAAACGTCGATATCCTCGACAGCGTCCAGCTCCGCACCGGCGCCAAGATCATGCTGGCTCTCAAATGCTTTTCGCAGTGGATGACCTTCCCCGTGCTTTCCCGGGCCATGCGCGGCCCGCTCTACGGCTGCTGTGCCAGCTCGCCCGACGAAGCCCGCCTTGCCAAGGAAGACTTCTGTGGTGAAGTCCACGCCTTTGCCGCCGCATGGAGCGAAGACGAACTGGCCGAGACCCTGCGCTACGCCGACCATATCGTGTTCAATTCCTTCGCCCAGTGGAAGCGTTTCAAGCCGCTGGTAAAGCAGGCCGAAGCGGAACGCGGCATTGAGATAGAATGCGGCCTGCGCCTCAACCCCGAGCATTCCGAAGGTGCTGTGCCCATCTACGACCCCTGCTCGCCCGGTTCGCGCCTCGGCATACGCCCTGCCGCCTTCGAAGCCGCCCTTGCCGAAGACCCCAGCGCTCTCGACGGTATCTCCGGCCTGCATTTCCACACGCTCTGCGAACAGAATTCCGACTGCCTCGCCCGTACCCTTGAAGCCGTGGAAAAGCATTTCGGCAAGTATTTCCACCAGATGAAGTGGATCAACTTCGGCGGCGGCCACCATATCAGCCGCGACGACTACGATATCGAACTGCTTTGCCAGTGCATCGAACACGTGCGCGACACCTACAAGGTGCAGGTCTATCTCGAACCCGGCGAGGCCGTGGCCCTCAACGCCGGCGTTCTTGTGGCGACCGTGCTCGACGTGGTTCAGGCCGATATGCCCATCGCCATTCTCGACACTTCCGCCGCCTGCCATATGCCCGACGTTATGGAAATGCCCTACCGCCCCAACATCATCGGCTCCGGCGAAGCGGGCGAAAAGGCCTTCACCTGCCGCCTTGCGGGCAAGTCCTGCCTTGCGGGCGATGTCATCGGGGAATATTCCTTCGACAAGGCCCTTGAACCGGGGGATAAGCTGGTCTTCCTCGACATGGCCATCTACAGCATGGTGAAGACCACCACCTTCAACGGCCTGCGCCTGCCCAGCATCGCCATCTGGGATTCCGAGACCGACCAGCGCCGCGTGACGCGCACCTTCGGCTACGAAGATTTCAGAGGCCGCCTGTAAAACACAAACCCTATTCAGCATAGAAACGCCTGTCATCGACGGGCGTTTTCTTTTATTCACCAATACAAATACACGAATCCTCTTTTATAAAAACAAACTAACCACGTTATACTGCACCATGCTACTATAATGTGCAAAAAACTGAACCTTATAACAGCTCTAATATTGTTATTAAGCAATCAAAAAATTTATACCTTCACACAAGATGCCATTCGGCGTCCCTATACGACCTTGCGTCTTTATCTACTCATCCTGTGGAAAAGTTTCGGCAGGAGGCGCAAGACAAAAGTGGGAAGGTATGGAATGAAAAAACTTCTTACGCTCTTTCTGGCCGCAGGTATGACCCTGTCGGCGGCCCACAGCGCCTCCGCTGTGGAACTCAAGGTCAGCGGCATGTACGACTTCTCCTTTACCGGCACGTCGAACATGAGCGGCAGCCGCTCCTTCATGGATTCCTCGGACCATCGCCATAACCTGAAGCGCGACCTCAACGGCAGGCATTTCGACGCCCTCCAGCGTCTGCGCCTCGGCCTGGAATTCGTGATGGGCGAACAGCTTTCGGCCTTCTATCAGGCCCAGATCGGCACGTTCGCCTGGGGCGGCCCGTACAAGGGCGCTTCGAAGGCGGAAGCCGATGGCGGCGCCCTTGCCACCCGTGCGGCCAACGTGGCCACCCGCCTTGCCTACCTCGACTGGATGGTTCCCAATACCAGCGTCCATGTGCGCATGGGCCAGCAGCCCTTCGCCCTTCCGGCCTTCGTTGCGGGAAGCCCCATCCTTGACGACCCCGCCACCGGCGTGACCATCACCGCCCCTGTCTGCGACTGGCTCGACCTTTCCGGCTTCTGGATCCGCGCCATTTCCGACCCGTGGAAGAACAGCAGCGGCGAATACGACTACCGCAGTGCCGATGTCGATCTCTTCGGCCTTGTGGCTGACGCGAAGTTCGAAAGCTTCCGCGTTGCCCCTTGGGCCGTCGTAGGCCACGGCGGCAAGCATTTTTCCGAGGTAGGCAGCACCGGCTCCACGACGTCCGGCATCCTTCCCTTCAACGGCATGAACCGCCTGCGCTGGAATAACGGCGAACTGGAAAAGAGCCTCGATCCTTCCTCTTCCACCATCTGGTTTGCCGGTATCAGCGGCGAATACCGGCCCTTCGATCCCCTGCGCCTCGCCCTGGACTTCTACTACAGCGCCACGGAAAACTCCCACGCTTCCACCGAGCGCAATGGCTGGTATGTGGCCGGCCTTGCCGAATACAAGATGCCCTGGTTCGTACCTACCCTTGTTGCCTGGTATGCCAGCGGCGACGACAGCAACCCCACCAACGGCTCCGAACAGCCCCTCACCCTTTCCGGCGGCTTTGACCCCGGCGCGCGTGCCTACTTCGACGGCCGCTACAGCATCGCCAACACCATCGACAAGTGCGATGCCGGCGGCACCTGGGGCGTGAGCGCCCAGCTCAACAAGATCACCTTCCTCAAGGACCTGTACCACGACCTTGCCGTTACCTATTTCCAGGGCACGAACAACAAGGATATGCCCTACGACATCAACAAGCGCTACGGCGGTTCGGTCTCCCCGGCTGATTATCTGACCTCTAAGGACAATATCATTGAAGTGGACTTCAACTCCTCGTATCACATCTACAAGAACCTGATAGCCGTTCTGGAACTCAGCTACCTGTTCCAGGATATCGACGGCCATGTGTGGCGCAGTGCCACGAATGAAAAGGCCGACTTCTCCGATGCGTGGAGCGCTTCCTTGAACTTCCGCTATATGTTCTAACCTTTGCCCTGCCGTCGTCTGCCGCTCTTCTCATCATTCCGGGAGCGGCCAGACTCCCTTGACGGCACAAGGCTCAAGGCCGGTTCCTGAGGGAGGGGACCGGCCTTTTCGCTTAACCAGAAAGCCCCTCCTTTCAGAGGGGCCTCGTATAACAGTGGCATGAGCAGTACGCCTGCCGGAGCGGTACGCCTAAACCGTTTCGGCAGGATTCTCTTCCGGCAGTTCTGCCGCCGAGGGAAGTTCGCCCTTCCTGTAGCGTTCCGCAAAGGCATGGAGGCCGCTGAAGATGAGCTCCTTGAAATACACGTTCATGTCTTCGCCGCGGTAATGGAAGATGGGGGCCAGCGTACGGGCCATGTCGCGCTGGACGCAGAGCATGATGAGGTACGGCCCCATGACGGTGATGACACAGCAGTTCAGGGCGGGGTCGCCCACGGGAATGCCGGTTATCTCGGACAGGAGCGCCGAAATGGTGCGCTCCTTGGTGAGCGTGCCCTGAAGGAAGGAAAGCCCGCCAAGGGCCGACGGGGCGATAAGCTCGTGCGCCCAGATGCGGGAATGCCAGCTCTGCGAATTGTAGATGTTGGCGATGTAGGCATCGAGTATCATGCCAAGCCTTTCTTCCGCCGAGCGGCCCTCATTCATGATGGCTTCCATCTGCCTCTCGTTGACGATGTGCTCGTGCACGTCTTCGAGAACGGCGCGGTACAGGTCGTCGCGGCTGCCGAAATAGTAGTTCACCGCCGCGATGTTCACCCCGGCTTCCTTGCAGATCATCTTGCTTGTGGTGTCGGCGTAGCCATGTTCGGCAAAAAGGCGGACAGCGGTCTCGAGGATATGGCGGCGGGTGACTTCGCCATCTTCTCGGACATGCTTCTTACGGGAAAAAAGAGAAATCATGGGAAGGGTCCTTCTTGGAAAAGCAACGGACCCAATATAAAGCAAGAAAGGCCGAGCCGCAATGCGGCTCAGCCTGACCATACTGCTTTAAATCGAAAGCCGGGGCATCACGGACGGTCATGCCCCGGAACTTCCATAACCAGCTCTGAGGGCAGGCAGGCGTTACGCGTATCTCTTTCATAACGACTGCACCGTCCGTCCCGCAGAACGGTTTGCGCAACTTTGAAATGGAGAGGTGTATTCCAAAGTACGCCACGAGCGAAATTCGTTCCCGAAGGAAAGCATCGAATCAAATTCAAATGCGAATTTGAATTTGAACTAATCGGGCCTCGTTGTCAACTGAAAAATCATACGCCGTGCAAAATCCCTGCCCCCGCTCTTGCCTCGCCGCCCTTTCCCTGACAAAAGAACGGAAGAGGCCCATGCCTGAACCGCTTTTCTTCCGAGGTCTGCCTTGTTCCCCGCCTACAGCCTGCATACCAAAGCCACCTTCATCGGCCTCAGCGCCCCGCTGTGCTGGGGTATGTCCATAGGCCTGACCCGCTGCATCACGGAATCCTTCGGCATGGCGGCCGGGCTGGCCGTGTTCAACTGGGTGACGTGCGCCTTCCTCTTCCTTGTCCTCGGCCTGCCCGACCTCAGGAAATTCCCGAAGAAATTCCTCTTCCTCGGCGTGCCTATGGGCAATATCTACACCATCTGCTACTGCCTGTCGCTCTACCTTGCCGACGGCCCCCAGCAGACCGTGGAAGTGGGCATGGTGAACTACCTCTGGCCCTGCCTCGTGGTGCTTTTTGCCGTGCTCTTCAACGGGCAGAAGGCCCGCTGGTGGCTCTGGCCCGGCGTTGCCGCCTGTTTTGCAGGCCTCGTCATGGTGCTTGGCGGAGAACAGGGCTTCAGCCTGCGCGAATTTCAGGAGCATATCCTCTCCAACCCGTGGAGCTACGGGCTGGCCTTTGCCGGAGCCGTAACATGGGGCGCGTATTCCAATGTGGTGCGGGCATGGTCCAACGGGCAGAACCCGGCCTTCATCGTGTTCTCTATCGACGCCCTCATGTTCACCGCGCTCTGGGCGGCTGGCTACGGCGACCTTTCCGGCGGGACTTTCCAAGGCTGGGTAAGCATAGTGCTGGGCGGGATAACCGTGGGCGGCGCCTATGCCGCGTGGAACTACGGCGTGACGCACGGCAACATCACGCTCATCGGCATAGCGTCCTACTTCACGCCGGTGCTCTCCTGCATCTTCTCTTCCCTGTGGCTGGGGGCCAGCATCTCCGGCCCGTTCTGGCTGGGCGTGGCCGTCCTCGTGGCCGGTTCGCTGGTCTGCTGGCATTCGACCCGGCACTCGGCATAACCGTTCCTCCAAGCCCGCAGACAAGAAAAGCCCCGTTCCACAAAACATGGAGCGGGGCTTCCGTTGCGTTTGCTATGCCGCTTACTTCAGCTTGGCGAGCAGGTCTTCGCGGATGGCGTCGATAGTGCCGGAGCCGTCAAGGGCGATGTAGCAGGTCTCGCCCTTTTCAGCGAGGGCCTTGAAGTAGTAGGCCGCGGCAAGAGTGCCGTTGTTTTCATCATAGTAGATGTCGTGGCGCTTGTTGATGGCGGCTTCGTCCTGGTCGTCGGCGCGGGTCTTCAGAGCGCCGCCGCACACGCGGCAGACATCGCCGTTGGGCTTGATGGCGTCGATGAAAATATTGTTGGGGTGATTGTTGTTGTTCACGCAGAGGCGGCGGCCCATGATGCGGTCGCGGGCGGTGCTGCGGGGCAGGAGGATCTCGACCACGTAATCGAGCTTCATGCCTTCGGCCTTGAGGGCTTCGTCGAGCTTGCGGGCCTGTTCCATGTTGCGGGGGAAGCCGTCGAGCAGCCAGCCCTGATCGCCCTGATTCTTGAGGATGTCGAGCACCATGGGGATGGTGATTTCGTCGGGCACGAGTTCGCCCTTGTCGATATAGGCCTTGGCCTTCATGCCCAGTTCGGTGCCGCCGCCGATATGCTTACGGAAAATAGCACCGGACTCGATGTGGGCGATGCCGTACTTTTCCATGAGAAGAGCGCCCTGGGTGCCCTTGCCGCTGCCATTGGGGCCAAAAATCAGAATATTCATCGTATCCTCTTGCGCAGATCACGCTTTCGCCGCGCATATCGCTATGCCCGGCTTCGAGGCGCAGGCCGCAAGCCTGCGCAGAACGGCTTTCACCGCCCTCAAGGTTAGAAACACCGTCACCGGACTTTCCGGCGGCGTCCTCTTCCGTGCCGCATCTGCGGCGTCCTCCCCTCGCGGAGAGGGAAATTCCTCTGCTCCGCCCTTACAGGGGCGGAAGCTCATGTTCCTCCACGATAACGGCCCGGCCTTCGGTGCGGATATCATGGCAGCGCAGTTTATAGTCTTCCAAGTAGCGGAAACCCTCGTGCGCGAACTGGGCGTGGCTGGCCTCGCGGCGTATGCCCGGGCAGTCCTCCCGAGCCATTTCGAAGCTCACCTCGTCGATGAGGTTGCCGCGGAAGAAAGGCCACGCGCGGCAGACCGAGGGGCGGGCCGGATGGATGGTACAGCCCCGCCCTTCCTTGAAGAACATGCAGAAGCCGTCATCCCCGACTTTCAGCGTGGGCTTGCCGCCCATCATCTCGGCATAGCGGGCCAGCACTTCTTCCCCGGAAAGGCCGAAATGCACCGAAAGGCGCGTCAGGTCGCGCGGCCCGACAACGATGCCGCCGCGCCCTTCACAGCATTTGCCGCATCGCTGGCAGGCGAAGGTCTCGGTCTTGTCCCGGAAGAGCTGTTCGTGCACCGTTTTGATGCAGAGGTCTTCCACTACCTTGACCCCGGCCTCGAACATCAGCTTTCCGGCTTCGGGGCTCCGTATGCCTTCCTGCATCCAGAAGACTTTCGGCATCTTGGGGAGCTGGAGCACTTCGCGGGCATGGCCTTCGCAGTACATGGAGTTCCTGAACAGGCAGACGATATCCGGCTCGAAGCCCCATTCCGGCAGTTCGGTGATATTGTGCGCCGTGGGAAGCCCCCACGTCGTATCCCGCACCACATGGACGGGCATCACGTCGAAACCGGCGTTGATCAGATAGCGGCCCACACGATCCGCAGGGGAACCGACATTGTCCTTAGCGCCGATGATGGCAATACGGCGCACCCGGCCCAGCAAGTCACGAAGCTGATCGGTAAAAAGCATGAAAACTCCAGAATTTTATCACGGGACAAGAGTACCCTAGCCCTACCAGCGGCTTTTTGCAACGGTTTGAAGCTCCTCCTGCAAGAAAAGCCGCCCCTGCCAAAGAAAAAGCCCGGGGACACCGGGCTCTATTAAAAGTCTTTGGAAGATGGGGTGGGGTTCGGGGAGGGGAAGAAAGCTTTTCTCCAGAAATCATACGTCGAGTATGAATACGTCCGATAATATCCATAACTAGCACGAATTATAGACTTTTATTTTGAAGAACGTCTTTCCAAGTCCTGTAAGATCCGCTTGAATCCCTAAAAATTGTGAGTATAATTGAGAGTATCGAAAAACACGATACTCGCACCTAGCCGAGGATGAGCCGGGCCTATTGTCCGGCTACGTCCAAGGGGTATCATGATACGAGGTGCAGGACAAGGAGCTCACATGCCTCTTACCGATGTATTTATCCGCAGTCTGAAACCGCTCGAAAAGCCGTATAAGCATTTCGACGGTGGAGGGCTTCATATCCATGTCACGCCGAACGGAAGCAAGCTCTGGCGTATGTCCTATCGCTTTGACGGTAAGGGCAAGCTTCTGAGTTTCGGTGAATATCCGACCGTATCTTTAAAGGATGCTCGCGAGAAGCGCGAGGAGGCCAAGAAACTTCTGGCGCAGGGCATCGACCCATCCGTCTGGAAAAAGCAGGAGAAAGCCGCGAGACGCATAGCTCAGCGAGACACCTTCGAGAACATAGCACGAGAGTGGTACGACACACGAACCGTACATCTCACGGAGCGATATCGGCACAATCTTCTTAGGCGCTTCGAGAATCATGTATTCCCCAGAATCGGCAAGACGCCCATAACGCAGCTGGAAATATCGGACATCCTGGACGTAGTGAAGCCCGTTGAACAGAAAGGTCATGTGGCAACGGCCAGATTCATCCTTCAAAGTATCAGTCAGATATTCCGCTATGCGATTCTTTCCGGAAGAGCAAGACATAATATTGCCTCCGACCTTCAAGGCGTACTGCGCCCTGTTCAGAGTTCCCATCGTGCTACCATCACCAATGCGGTCGAGGTAGGTGAACTCCTGCGACGTATTGACGCATATGAGGGATATTTCCCTCAGCTATGCGCGTTGAAACTAGCTCCTCTTGTGTTCACCAGACCAGTGGAACTGCTGGGGGCTGAATGGAAAGAGTTTGACCTTGGCGCGCGCGAATGGCGTATTCCTGCCGAGCGTATGAAGATGAAGCGTCCGCATATCGTTCCGCTCTCCGAACAGGCTCTTGCCATCATAAAGGAGCTTGAAGCGATCACAGGTGCAGGTCGCTATCTGTTTCCAGCGGCTCGAGATCCTGAGAAGCATATCAAAGGGGTACGAATTTTTGTTGCCCTTCGCAGTCTGGGCTACACCAAGGACGAGCTGTGTTTCCACGGGTTCCGCGCCATGGCCTCGACTCTTCTGAATGAGCGTGGCTACAACCGCGACTGGATAGAACGCCAGCTTGCCCACTGCCCTCGCGACAGCGTCCGCGCCGCCTACAACTATGCGGAGTATCTGCCGGAGCGTCGCCGCATGATGCAGGAATGGGCCGACTATTTAACCTCATTAAAGAATAAAGAAGGAAAGAACGATGAATGAGATGATTACCCCGTCCCATGAACAGCAGAATGATGATTATCCCCAAGTCCTCATTGCCGATACCGACTGGACTGAGGAGGAGCGAAACGCCATGCGGGAGAACGGTTACGATGACATGGATATGCTGAGAGCATGGCTCAACTAAACATCCCACCGTATCAGCCCCAAAACGACTCCCTGTTTGCTGCATTTTCGATATGCCGCCGACAGGGAGTCATATTTTTTTTAACTTTTTTA
>JAFQTU010000017.1 GCA_017408905.1 Mailhella sp.
CTGGATGGTTTCCATGGCGCCGGAGTAGGTGAGGGTGTAGTAGATGAGCAGGGCGCCGAACACGATGATCAGCACGCCGGCGGCGGTGATGAAGCCTTCAAGGGTGAGGGCGGCCACGCGGATAACGGGAAGTTTCCACACAGCGAGGGCAAGGATGGCGCCGATGGCCCAGGCGATGGGCATGGCACGGGTGGAAGGCCAGCGAAGGCCGGCCATCATGACCAGAGCCGCAAGGAGGGGCAGGAACGCAAGCAGAGCAAGCAGTTCGATAGACATAGAAGTCTCCTCGGTAAGAAGGTAAACGGGACAGGACTGTATGTAAGCGGATGCTTATCACCTAGACGATATGCCGGACAATTCCGGCTCCCCTCCATGCTCCTCTCGGGAAAGCCGAGCTGAAGGGGATGTGCCGCTTCTGGGAGCGGCCTAAGCATTCCAGCGCGCCCCGCCCTTTCGAGCGGGGCAGGCTGATTTACTTCATGGTACGGGCGAGCAGTTCGGCCATGTGTTCCACCTTGAGGGCGGAATCCTTGGCAGTGGCAACGCCGCGGAGCTGCATGACGCAGCCGGGGCAGTCGGTGACCATGACATCGGCACCGGAGGCTTCGCCATTCTCGATCTTCTTGCGGCCCATTTCGGCAGAGAGTTCGGGGAACTTGATGGAGAAGGTACCGCCGAAGCCGCAGCAGGTGTCTTCTTCCACGGCGGGGGTGTAGGTGGCGGCCAGCTTCAGCAGTTCACGCGGCTCATCGACGATGCCGTTGTTACGCATATGGCAGGGGGAATGGTAGCACACCTTGTCGGTGGTGGGCTTGAAGTCTTCGGGCTTGAGGTCGAAGTTCTTGGCAATGAAGTCGGAGAAGTTCATCACCTTCTTGGCGAAGACATTGGCGGCGAACTCGGTTTCGGTGCCCTTCAGCAGAGCGGGGTAGCTGTGCTGGAGATGACCGGCGCAGGAGGCGCAGAGGGTGATGACGGCGTTGTACTTGCCGGCATCGAAGCCCTGCACGTTCTGGGCGGAGACTTCAAGGCTGGCTTCGCGCTGGCCCATCATTTCCAGAGGCAGACCGCAGCAGGACTGGGCTTCGGGGAATTCCACAGCCACGCCGAGCTTGTTGAGCACGCGCACACCGGCCACGAGCTGTTCAGGATAGATGAAGTCCTGAGCACAGCCGGAGAAGAGGCCGACGGTGAACTTGGGCTGGGCGGGGTTCTTCACCACAGTCTTGAAGAGCTGGCGGAAGGACTTGGGAGCCAGGGCGGGGAGCTGACGGAAGGTCTGGTCGCCGCCGGTGAGGATCTCGGGCAGGTGGCGGATGAAGCGGCCGCCCTTGGTGGTCACAGGGGCCTGCGAGAACTTCACGAACTTCAGCAGGTTGTGGAAGCGGTTGCGGTCCTTCATCACAAGGCTCATCACGCCGCCAGCGGGATTGTTGCCCTCGTCCTTGATGAGGCGGGCGCGGATCTCGCGGATGATGCGGGTGAGGTCGATACCGGCGGAGCAGACGTTCTTACAGGAGTCGCAGCCGATGCAGTTCTGCACGAGGGAACGGGCCTTGTCGGCACCGTGGTACAGGTAGGTGAGGGCGAGGCCCACAGCACCGATGTACACGTAGCCCATCTTGTGGCCGCCGATGAGGCGGTACACGGGGCAGACGTTGGCGCAGGCGCCGCAGCGCACGCAGCGGAGGATGTCCTTGAAGGCAGGATCCTGCACGATCTTGGTACGGCCGTTGTCGAGGAAGACGATGTGCATTTCCTTCTTGCCGTCGGGGCCGGGCTGGCACTCGTTGGCACCGGCGATCCAGGTCACATAGGAGGTGATGGCCTGAGCGGTGGCGTTACGGGGCAGCACCTGGATGCAGCGCAGGGCGTCGGCAACGGTGGGGATGAGCTTTTCGAGGCCGGCAAGGATGACGTGCACGCGGGGCAGGGTGGTCACGAGGCGGAGGTTGCCTTCGTTGGTCACAGTGCCGACCACACCGGCTTCGGCAACGGCGAAGTTGGCGCCGGAGATGCCCATGTCGGCGTTGATGTATTCAGCGCGCAGTTCCTTACGGGCCACCTTCACCATCTTCTGGATGTCTTCACGGTCCTGCTCTTTCTTGGTGATCTCGGTGAAGAGATCGGCCACCTGATAGCGGGACAGGTGGATGGCGGGCATAACCATGTGAGAGGGGCCTTCGTTGCGGTTCTGGATGATCCATTCGCCGAGGTCGGTTTCGACCACGCGGAAGCCGTCCTTCTCAAGCGCGGGGTTGAGATGGATTTCTTCAGCGGTCATGGACTTGGACTTGATGATGGTCTTGCAGTCGTTGTCCTTGGCGATCTTGGCGATGATGCGGTTGGCTTCGGCACCGTCGGCGGCCAGATGCACATGCACGCCGCGCTTTTCGGCTTCGGCCTTGAACTGTTCGAACAGTTCCATCATGTGCTGGGCGGCGTTGTCCTTGATGTCGGCAACTTCGCTCACCAGAGCGGGAACGTCCCAGCCCTGGAAGATGCGGGCGCGGTTGGCCTTGTAGTCAACGGCGAACTTGTCCAGGGTCTTGCGGAGGAACTTGTCGTCAAGGGCTTCCTTGATCTGACCGTGGTATTCCTTCATATTCTTGTGTTCGGCCATGTCTTAGTCCTCCAGCAGCACGATATGGAGTTCGAGGGGACCGTGCACGCCGAGGGCGCCCACGCGTTCGATGTCGGCGGTACGGCTGGGGCCGGTGATCATGGCGGTGTAGGAAGCGCCGCCGCGGGTCATCAGGTCGAGCATGAGGGGGGCGGAGTCTTCAAGGCGGTCGAGAAGAGTGGACTTCTTGACCAGCATGATGGAGAGCTCGGCCACCATGGAACCGATACGCACTTCTTCGCTGTTGGAATTGACAATGCAGGTCACGGAATCGGTGATGAGGGCTTCGGCCTTGGTGATGCCGGTGTCGAAACCGCCAAGGTGGCTGCGCAGGCCGGAGCGGAGCAGCTTGATGCCAGTGCCTTCGGCCTTGGCTTCAAGAGCGGCGAATTCTTCATCGGAGAAACCGGGAACGGCGATGTGGCGCACGAGCTGGGTGGGGATGCCGTTTTCGCTTTCGGGGCCATACTGTTCACCGGCAACGGGCATGAGCATTTCGCAGGCGCGTTTCTTCAGGGTCACGTCCACGGCGTACTGCATGGCGTCGGCGAAATCCTTGGCTTCATAAAGAGAAGCAGGAACGCCGGGAGCCTTCTTTCTCAGAACTTCAACGAGGGACATCATAACTCCTTGGCGGGTATCCGCCAGAGTTTGCAGTGACGGAAAGGGAGCCGGAAAAGGCTTCCGGCCCCCGATACGTATTAGTTAGGGAGCATTTCCGCGTAGATCTCGATGGGGTGCTTGACCTGCACAGCGTCTTCGTTCTGCGAAAGCATGTCGGAGAGCTGCATCATGCAGGCGGGGCAGCCGGAAGCGACAGCGGAAGCGCCGGAATTGACAATGTTCTCGCGCTTGCGCTGGCCGATCTTCTTGGAGAGATCGTAGTGGAAGAGGGTGAAGCTGCCGCCGCAGCCGCAGCAGCGGTCGGCTTCCTTCATTTCGACGAGCTCGTAGTTGGGGTTCTGCTTGATCAGCTTGCGGGGCTGGGCAGCAACGCCGAGGCTCTTCTTCAGGTGGCAGGAGTCGTGGAAAGTCACCTTGGTCACGTTGCCGTGAGCCTGGGCGGGGGCTTCCACCTGATCCACATGGAGGACGTCGATGAGGAACTGGTTGATATCCATCACCTTGGCGGCGACGGTTTCGATGATCTTGCGGTCTTCAGGAATGAATTCCATGGCGTAGTGGGGCCACCATTCCTTCAGGGTAGCGGTGCAGGAGCCGCAGGGGGTGAGGATGTAGTCCACACCGCCGCCGATGAGTTCCTTGGCGATGACGGCAAGGTTCTTCTCGGTTTCCTTCACGAAGCCGGCGCGGTCGCCGG
The DNA here is from genome assembly GCA_017408905.1 of Mailhella sp. Taxonomy (GTDB): domain Bacteria; phylum Desulfobacterota; class Desulfovibrionia; order Desulfovibrionales; family Desulfovibrionaceae; genus Mailhella. The sequence continues at coordinate 3,945 of JAFQTU010000017.1, forward strand.
AGGCGAGGGCGGGAATGCCGCAGCAGGTGAGGTCGGTAGGCATGACAACGCCCACACCGTGATGCTTGAGCACCTTGAGGCAGGCTTCGCCAACGCTGGTGTAGTACTTGTCGGCCATGCAGCCGGCGAAGAACAGCACCGTGATGCCGCAGCTCGAAGGCGTACGCAGTTCACCATAGGTGGCGTGCAGGGACTTGGCGGGCAGCTTGGCGATGTGGCGGGAACCGATGAGCTTGCTCATCAGGGGCATATCGTAGGTCTTCGCGCCCTTCTTGCGCATGACGATGCCCTGGAAGGGGGCGGCGGCGCGCATGGCGGCGGAGAAGAGCTCGGGATGCGTGAGGAGCTGACGGAAGACCAGCTTCTTGATGGGGTTGAGGCCGCGATATTCGGTGAGAAGATTGCGGGCTTCCATGAAGATGTCGAGGATTTTCACGCCGGAGGGGCAGTTGGCCTGGCAGGAGCCGCAGAGCAGGCAGCGGTTGAGCTTTTCGTCAACGGCTTCGGCGTCCTTGATGATCTCGTGGGCGAGATTGTCGAGGAGGGCGAGCTTGCCGCGGGACACGTCGGCTTCCTTCATCGTAGCGCCGAAGACCGGGCAGACAGACTGGCAGAGGCCGCAGCGCATGCAGCCGCACAGCTTGTCGTCCAGCTTCATCAGCTTAGTGGCAAGACGAGTGATATCGCTCATGATTAGATACCCGTGATCTTGTTAGCGTTGAGGAGACCGTCGGGATCGCAGGCGCGGCGCATACGGCGGCAGAAGTCGATAGTGCCCTTGGAGGTTTCCTTTTCCATCCACTTGGCCTTGGCAGTGCCGATGCCGTGTTCGCCGGACAGGGTGCCGCCGAGCTTGAGGGCCACGTCGAAGATTTCGTCGACAGCGGCTTCAACGCGGGCGAATTCTTCCTTGTCGCGCTTGTCGCAGAGGATGGTGGGATGCAGGTTGCCGTCGCCGGCATGACCGAAGGTGCCCATCATGAGGTTGTACTTCTTGGCGATCTCGTCGAGCTTCGCGAGCATGGTCGGGATCTGGGAGCGAGGCACGGTGGCGTCTTCGAGCACGCAGGTGGGACGGGCGCGGGCGAGGGCGGGCAGAGCCATGCGGCGAGCGGTCCAGAGCTTGTTCTTTTCTTCGGCGGAGCCGGGAACGTGAACGGCGGTAGCGCCGCACTTCTTGAGCACTTCTTCCACGCGGGCGGCGTCGTCGGCGACCTGAGCGGGGTGACCGTCCACTTCGATGAGCAGCATGGCGGCGGCGTTAACGGGCAGGCCGCACTTCTGGTCGGCTTCGACCACCTTCAGGGTGTTCTGGTCGAGCAGTTCGAGGGTGCAGGGCAGGACGTGGGCGGCGATGATGCCGGCCACGGCGTTACCGGCGTCCTGTACGTTGGCGAATTCGGCGGTGAGAGCCTTGGAGGCCTTGGGCGGAGGAACGAGCTTGAGGATAGCCTTGCTGATGACGCCCATGCAGCCTTCGGAAGCCACCATGAGACCGGCGAGGTTGAAGCCGGTAACGCACTTCACGGTGCGGGAACCGGTCTTCACCAGATTGCCCTTGTAGTCATAGAACTCGAGGCCCATGACGTAGTCCTTGGTGACGCCGTACTTCAGGCCGCGCAGACCACCGGCGTTCTCGGCGATGTTGCCGGCGATGGTGGACACGGACATGGAGCCGGGATCCGGAGGATAGAAGAGGCCCTTGGCTTCCACGGCGGCGGCGAACTGGGCGGTGACGACACCGGGTTCGACGACGGCATAGAGGTCTTCGGTGTTGATTTCGAGGATGCGGTTCAGAGAGTTGGTCAGGATGACCACGCTGTTCTCGGTATCCGGCACAGTGCCGCCGGAAAGGTTGGAACCGGCACCGCGAACGGTGATGGCCACGCCAGCTTCGTAGCAGAGGCGGATGATGTCGCCGAGCTGTTCGGTCTGGGTGGGACGGACGACAAGGCCGGGAGCCTTGGAAGGCAGAACGGCACCGTCATAGGAATAGCTGGCGCAGTCGGCTTCGGAAGTGAAGACGTTTTCGGCACCGAGCAGAGCTTCCAGGTCTTTGATTAAGGTAGGACTGATCATGATTTCCCCTCCCCGGAGAATAAAACGGTGGAAGATTACATATACGTTTTTACCCTACTAATATAGAAGGAAAAACACAATCTAAGCAAGGGGTTTTTGGCGGGTGCGGCGGAAGGAACGGCTAATTCTTTTTTTCGCAAAAAGGGGAGCTGTTTTGCCGTGTGCAACATGTTGAATTAATAGCTAAAGAAAAAAGATGCAAAAAGAAGGCCGCCAGAAGAAAAATAGTCGATGCCTGTTGACTTGTGTCAAAAAGCTGGAGGGTCCTGCCCGGGAAGGGGAAATCTCAGCCGAAAGCAGCGGAAAATACAGACTGATTGAGCGCTCAAACTGTATTTTGTCAGTATTGATTGTATAATCAAACAATACTTGGTGAATAATTTCCCTTTTCAGATAGTTTTTTCTCTGCAATCGAAGGCGGGCCGTATTGCAAGATGTCCTGTCATGCAAGAAGACGCAAAAAAAAGACCTGTCATCCGAAGAAAACAGGTCTTTTTTCGTGAGATGCGCCTTGTCGGCAGGATTTTACCTGACGGAAGCGGCCGATGTTAGATTCGCAGGCTGTCGCGTATGTCTTCGAGGCGGTTCTTGGCAAAGAGCAGATAGGAGATGATGAGCTCGCCGGAGTTGAAGGACGAGGTGATGTAGAGCGGGTCGTACTCGCAGATCAGGTCCATGTAGCGCATGGCTTCGGCCATGTTCTGTTCGTTGCCCTTGTCGCGGATCTCGGGGTAGAGCTCGTACATGGCCTTCAGGTAGTCGCGCACGACGAGGATGACGCCCTGCGCCTCGTAGATGCGGTTGTCCAGCGTGGAGAAGGACAGGTCCTGACTGTTGTTGAGCAGGCCGAGGGCGTAGCCGAACACGGTCTCGCCGAGGATGAGGTTGAAGGTGGAATAGATGTCGTCGGTACGGCAGTTATAGACGGCCTTCCCCGCGAGCAGATCCTTCTTGTACTTTTCGGCCAGCTTCAGGGCCTTGGCATAGGAGCCTTCGGCCGAGGGGATGAACAGGTAGCCCCAGCGCTGGGGGCTGATGGCGATATGGTTCAGGCGGGCGGCGTAGAGGTCGTTGTTTTCGCGTTCGTTACTGCCGAGCTTGGCGATGACCGTGGAATAATGGTCGAACAGCATCTTGGTGGCCACGTAGGTCCCGTACTGGCGGTAGGCGCGGTTGTCGATGAGCCAGCGGTTGAACAGAATGTCGTTGGCCGTCCAGCCGAGGGGCGAATCGAGTTCGTATTCAAGGCGATGGGTGAGGGCCGAAAGCAGGGCCGCGCCCTTTTCGTGTTCGTTCATATCGGCTTTCGCCTCGACCTGATGGGCCGGGAATTTGGCAGGGTCGAAGGCGCTGTACAGCTTCTGCGCGCCCCAGAAGGCGAGCAGGAGGCCGATGAAGAGCAGGACCTGCACGGCCAGCGTACGCAGGACGATGATGAAATGCTTCTTTTCGGGATGGATCATTGATGCTCCTGAAAGTGTTTCCGCTGGGGAATCATTCCCCAGCCAGCGGCGAGGAACAGCGCCCCCGCAACGCAGAGATAATCATCCTTTGCCCTCTGTCTATAGGACGCGGCAGCTGTCGTCGGTGATCACGGCCATATGTTCCCAGCGCGCGCCGCCCCAGCCGGGGAAGTAGAGGCCGGGTTCTATGGTCACGATATTGCCGGGCACGAGCGGTTCGACGGCGCGGGGGCTGAGGCGCGGGCCTTCGTGGGTCTCGAGGCCGACGCCGTGGCCGAGGGAATGGGTGAAGTATTCTTCCATCCCGCAGGAGGCGAAATAGTCCACGGCCACCTTGTGCACGTCCCGGCCCGTGACGCCGGGGCGCAGGGCGGCTATGGCGCGGCGCTGGGCTTCCTGAACGTGCTCGAGCATCTCGCTGAAGCGCGGCGAAGGTGTGCCGCCTATCCAGTAGGTGCGCGTCATGTCGGAACAGTAGTGGCCGAGGCGGCATCCTTCGTCCACGAGCACCATGCAGTCCTCGGTGAGCACGGCGGGTTTGTCCGGCGCGTAGTGCGGCAGGGCGGCGTTGGCGTCCTTGGCCACGATGGAGGGGAAGGCCAGCTCGGAAGCGCCGTTCTCGCGGTAGAACTTTTCGATGGCCCATGCGATCTCGCCTTCACTGCGTCCCGGAACGAGGATGGAGGGAAGCCATTCCAGCATCTTGTGGTTCAGGGCGACAGAGGCTTCGATGAGCCGCAGTTCCTCGGCGTCCTTGACGGCGCGGAGCTTTTCCACAAGGCCGTCGGCGGCTTCGAGGGAAAGGCCGGGTTCGAGGCGCTGGACATAGCCCCATGCGAAGTGTTCGGCCTCGAAGCCGATGGGAGCCGTGCGGAACAGGCCCTTGAGCAGGCCGTTCAGAGCCTCGGACGAGGAACCCTTATAGATGAAGACGCGTTCGGCGGGCCAGAGCTGGCAGGCGGCCTCTTCATAGCGGGAGTCGGTGCAGAGCCAGTCCTTGCCGTCGGCCGTGATGATAAGGCAGCCGGAGCTTTCGTTGCACTGGCAGTCGTGCAGTTCGAAGCCGGAAAGGTAGAAGCGGTTGGCGGGCTGGCTGACCAGCAGAGCGGCAAGGCCTTTTTCGTGCAGGAGGCGGCGCAGGGATTCGCGCCGCGCCGCGTAAGTCTCGTTGTTCATATCTGCCTCAGAAAGGAAGCGCCCTTGGACAGGGCGCGTGGAGGGTGGAGGGAAGGTCAGCGCCTGCCGCCGAAAAGGCCGCCAAGCACGCCGCGGATGAGCGTCCTGCCTATCTCGCGGCCGATGGTGTTGGTGATGGAGCGGGTCGCGCTCTTGGTGGCCGCGCCCATGATCTCGCCCCACAGGCCCTGTTCCTGCTTTGCGCGCTGGCGGGCTTCCTTCTCGCGCAGGCGGGCTTCACGGGCTTCGGCACGGGCAAGGCGTTCGGCTTCGAGCTGGGCCTTGCGCATGGCGTTCTCTTCCTTGAGCCTTGCGGCTTCGGAGGCCGCGGCGGCTTCTTCGCGCTGGCGCTGTTCGGTATGCGCGGCCAGCATCTCATAGGCGGATTCCCTGTCGAGTTCTTGCCCGTACAGCCTCTGCATGGGGGACTTCTCGATGATGGCGCGGCGCTCTTCGAACGTGATGGGGCCGAGGCCGCCTTCCGGGGGCAGGATGAGGGCGCGTTCCACCATCAGGGGAGCGCCCTTGCGGTCGAGGAAGGAGACGAGGGCTTCGCCGGTGCGCAGTTCGCCTATGACCCTTTCGGTGTCCATGGCGGGATTGGCGCGGAAGGTCTGGGCGGCTGTGCGCACCGCCTTCTGCTCGCGCGGAGTGAAGGCGCGCAGGGCGTGCTGGACGCGGTTGCCGAGCTGGGCCAGCACGGAATCCGGCACGTCGGCGGGGTTCTGCGTGATGAAGTACACGCCCACGCCCTTGGAGCGGATGAGGCGCACCACCTGCTCTATCTTTTCGAGCAGGGCGTCCGGCATATCGCTGAAGAGCAGGTGGGCCTCGTCGAACATGAGCACGAGGCGCGGCTTTTCGCAGTCGCCCACTTCGGGCATGGTCTCGTAGAGTTCGGACAGCAGCCAGAGCAGGACGGAGGCGTAGAGGCGCGGCGTCTGCATGAGCTTGTCCGCCGCGATGATATTGAGGTAGCCCCGGCCGGAAAGGTCGGTGCGGAACAGGTCTTCGATGTTCAGGGCGGGTTCGCCGAAGAAGGCTTCCGCGCCTTCGTCCTCAAGGCGGAGCAGGGCGCGCTGGATAGCGCCCACGCTGGCAGGCGAGATATTGCCGTAGCGCAGGCTGTACTCGGCGCGGTTCTCGGCCACATAGGCTATCATGGCGCGCAGGTCCTTGAGGTCGAGCAGGAGCAGGCCGTTGTCGTCCGCCACGCGGAACACGATGTTGAGGATGCCGCTCTGCACCTCGTTCAGTTCCAGCAGGCGGGCAAGGAGCATGGGGCCCATGTCGCTGATGGTGGCGCGGAGCGGGTGGCCCTGCTGGCCGTGTACGTCCCAGAAGCAGACAGGGTAGCCGCGGTTCTCGTAGCCCTTGGAGCGCAGGCCCAGCTCTTCGATGCGGGCCGCGATGCTTCCCCGGGGGGCGCCGGGCTGGCAGACGGCGGAAAGGTCGCCCTTGATGTCGGTAAGCAGGACGGGAACGCCGAGTGCGCTGAAGCTTTCGGCCAGATTCTGCAGGGTGACGGTCTTGCCCGTGCCGGTAGCACCCGTGATGAGGCCGTGCCTGTTGCCCATGCGGGCTTCAAGGCAGAGCTCGCGGCCGTCGGCCGTCAGCTTCGCCGGATCTTCGGCCGCCGCTATGAAAAGACGCTTGTCACTGGTCAGCATAGGAATTCCTTGGGAGAGGTTTTTTCCGGGGGAAGGGGGATTTGCTGGAGAGCGTACCCTTCTCCCAGCCCCATCCCTTCAAAGACTTTTGATTATGGGTGCGTTAAAGATACGTGTTTTTGGGCGGGAATCAACTGCCCGTGCGTCTGCTATCCTTAAAAAGGGAAAAGCCGCATAGAGCGGCATGACTGAAAAGGAGGGGAGGAGGCTTCGGGGAGCATCCCCCCTCTTTCTTGCGGACAGGACGGGGTTTAGCCTTCGGCCAGTTTGTCGGCAAAGGCCTTGAGCTTGTCGGGCTTGTAGAAGTTCACCATGCGCAGCGGGACGGTGGCGGAGTTGAGGATGCCGCCGTCCTTATCGAGCTCGAAGAAGAGCAGGACAACGTCCCACGGGGCGACAAGGCGCTTCCCTTCCTCGTCGTCCATGCCTTCGCGGGCAAGGGCGAAGCAGAAGCCGGAGAAGCGTTCCGCGCCGGTGCGGTACAGGCTGGAAAGCATGGCGTAGCGGCGTTCGACTTCGGCGTTCTGGTCGGCAAAGACGCGGTAGAGCTTGAGCATATCCTCGTCGGAGTAGGGCGGTTCGAGGCCGATGAGGGCTTCGCAGTAGGGCATGCGGTATTCCTTGGCGCTGAACATCTCGCTCCACGGTTCGTCGCCCTTGGGGTCGGACTGGTGTATGGCGCGCTCTTCCGCCATGTCGATGAAGCGGCGCTGGGTCTCTTCGTTTTCGAAGATGTTTTCGGGGAAGGCCTTCACGTCGTAGTCGGCCACGCCCTTTTCACCGGGCATGGGGCGCATGAAGACGCGCACCTTCTCCATCGGTTCGAAGAGGCCTTCCACGCCGTCTTTGGCGATGGCGCGCACCATGAAGGGGTAGCGGCCCCAGCGGGTGAGGCTGGGCGCTTCCAGCATATGATAAGGCCCGAGTGTGCCGTAATAGGCGGCTATTTCGTCTATGGAGAATTCTTCTCCGGGTTTTACGTTTTCCCAGCCGGAAAATTTCATATATCACCTCATGGAAGGATAGGCGTTTGCGGGGCGGAACCTTCTGCGGTTCCGGATATGCAGAAAAAGTAAGGAGCTTCCGCCATTCGGCAAGGCCTGCGGCGGCGCTTTTCCGGCAGAAGGTACGAAAAAAGCGCCTGCATCACTGCAAGCGCCGTGGAACGACCGATGGCAGGGCCTCTCAGTGAATGAGGCCCTTCCGATGAAAAACGTAGAGGGCTACGGAAACCAGAGTCACCCCGAGAAAGATAGCAAGATAGTAGCTCATCGCTTTTCCCCTTTGGCTGAAAGAGAAAGACCGTGCATCCATGCTCCCAAGCCGATGGTATAAACGCCCAGCAGAGTTCCGCTCTGCCAGTGTTCCTGAAAAAATGCCGTGGCAATAAGCGCAACGCCTAGCATGGTACAGATATTCGACCAGTATTTCAGCATGATATTCCCTTTACAGATACTATACATGTGTGGATGGGGGCTGTCATCTGATTTTTAGCGCGGGTACGAAAAAAGCGCCTGCATCACTGCAAGCGCTTTTCATCCTGCTGGTAGCGGGCGTGGGACTTGAACCCACAAGATGTTGCCATCGGCGGATTTTGAGTCCGCTGCGTCTACCAATTCCACCAGCCCGCCATACCGAAGTACCAGCAACGTATATAGGCTAAGTCGAACGCGGTCAAGCTCCCTTCTGCACTATTGATATTTCCGGGGCAACACGCTATCCTTCATTCTCATTAAAGCAATGGCCCGCAAGGCCGCCTTAAATAACCTCAATGAAGGAGAATCGTCTTGGAAGGCGAATCCCACAGTAGTCTGTGGTCGAAACTCGGATCCCTCTTTTCCGGCAAGTCGTCGGAAGATCATCTGGAACAGGCCATCCGCGAAGCTCAGGAAGACGGTGAGCTTAAAGCGGAAGAAAGTTCCATGCTTCTTTCCATACTCTCGCTGGACGAGCTTCAGGCGCAGGATATCATGACGCCCCGTATCGACATCGAGGCCCTGCCCTCCGGCACGCCCATCATGGAAGCCGCCAGCGCCATCGTCGAAAGCGGCTATACCCGCCTGCCCGTGTTCCGCGAGACCCGCGACAATATCATCGGCGTGGTACATGCCAAGGATCTTCTCAGCTCCCTCACCCACCCCGAAGAGCGGAACAACCCCGTGGACAGCATCATGGGCCAGCCCTTCTTCGTGCCCGAAACCAAGGTAGCCAGCGAACTCCTTCAGGAATTCCGCACCAAGAAGAACCACCTCGCCATCGTGGTGGACGAATACGGCGGAACGTCCGGCCTTGCCACCATCGAGGATCTGCTCGAAGTCATCGTCGGCGATATCGACGACGAGCACGACACCCCCGAGGAAGCCGATATCCGCCCCCTCGACGAGGGGCGCTTCGAACTTTCCGGCCGTGCCCAGCTCCAGGAACTCCACGAGATAGGCATCGAGCTCGAATCCGACGAGGTGGATACCATCGGCGGCTACCTGAGCGTCGATGCAGGCCATGTTCCGCAGAAGGACGAAGAATTCCGCATCGGCGGCTGGATATTCACCATCACCGCAGCCGACGCCAAACAGATACATACTGTTCTCGCCCAGCGAGAAGCGTAATTTTTGCAAAGCCATGAGCCCGCCTCGTGGCTTTTTTCTTAATGAGGCCGCCATGCACAGAGCCAAGCTGCGCTTCCTGTGGATTTATTTTGAAAAACCGCCCCCTGCTGGCGGCGACGGCCCCCTTCGGCCCTTGATTATTCAGGGGCTTCTATGTAATCATACGCAAGTTTAAACCTATTCAGGAGCGGAATGCATGCCTAAGCGTACAGACCTTAAGCGCATCATGGTCATAGGCTCCGGCCCGATCGTCATCGGCCAGGCCTGTGAATTCGACTATTCCGGCACTCAGGCCGTCAAAGCTCTTAAAGAGGAAGGCTACGAAGTCATCCTCGTCAACTCCAACCCGGCTACCATTATGACGGACCCCGGTCTTGCCGACCGGACCTATATCGAACCCATCGAACCCGAGACCGTTGCCGCTATTGTGCGCAAGGAACGCCCCGACGCCATCCTGCCCACCCTCGGCGGCCAGACCGGCCTCAACACCGCTCTTGAACTCGCCAAGATGGGCGTTCTCGAAGAGTGCGGCGTGGAACTCATCGGCGCCAATGCCGAAGTCATCGAAAAGGCTGAAAGCCGCGAACTGTTCCGCGACGCCATGGAACGCATCGGCCTCGCCGTGCCCAGAAGCGAGATCGCCCGCAGCATGGACGACGTGCGCCGCATCGCCGCCGAACTCACTTTCCCGCTCATCATCCGCCCCGCCTTCACCCTTGGCGGTTCCGGCGGCGGCGTGGCCTACAACCAGGAAGACCTCGAGCAGATCGGTGCCGCCGGCCTCGACGCTTCCATGACCAGCGAAGTGCTCGTTGAGCAGTCCGTGCTCGGCTGGAAGGAAATCGAAGTCGAAGTGGTGCGCGACAAGAAGGACAACTGCATCATCATCTGCACCATCGAAAACCTCGACCCGATGGGCGTGCATACCGGCGACTCCATCACCGTGGCCCCGGTGCAGACCCTTACCAGCAAAGAGACCGCGATGGTCTGCGAGGCCTCCAAGGCCATCATGCGCGAGATCGGCGTGGAAAACGGCGGCTCCAACGTGCAGTTCGGCCTGAACCCGAAGAACGGCGAGCTCGTGGTCATCGAAATGAACCCCCGCGTGTCCCGCTCCTCCGCCCTTGCCTCCAAGGCCACCGGCTTCCCCATCGCCAAGGTGAGCACCAAGCTCGCCATCGGCTACACGCTGGACGAGATCCCCAACGACATCACCCGCGACACGATGGCCAGCTTCGAGCCCACCATCGACTACGTGGTCATCAAGATCCCGCGCTTCACCTTCGAAAAGTTCGCCGGTGCCAAGGACGAGCTCACCACCTCCATGAAGAGCGTGGGCGAAACCATGGCTATCGGCCGTACCTTCAAGGAAGCCCTGCAGAAGGGTATGCGCTCCCTTGAAATCGGCGCTCCGGGCCTCGGTTCCAACTTCCGCGGCGAACTGCCCCCCATGGAAGAGATCCTGCGCAAGCTCCGCGTGCCGAACTCCAAGCAGATCTTCGCCCTGCGCCACGCCATCCTCGCGGGCATGAGCATCGAAGAGATCTACGAGATCACCGCCATCGATCCGTGGTTCCTGCGTGAACTGCGCGATATCATCGCCATGGAAGGCGAACTGCGCGACTTCGCCCTTGGCAACTCCATGACGGCCGACAACCCCGAACTCGTGGCCCTGCTCCGCAAGGCCAAGGAATTCGGCTTCTCCGACCGCCAGCTTGCCGAAATGTGGAAGCGCCCCGAATCCGACGTGGCCGCCCTGCGCAAGGCCACCGGCACCGAACCCACCTACTACCTCGTGGACACCTGCGCCGGTGAACACAAGGCCTATACCCCCTACTTCTACTCCACCTACGAGACCGGCAGGGAACTCGAGGTGCACGACAAGAAGAAGGTCATCATCCTCGGCGGCGGCCCCAACCGTATCGGCCAGGGCATCGAGTTCGACTACTGCTGCTGCCATGCCTCCTTCGCCTTGCGCGACGAGGGCGTGGAAGCCATCATGGTGAACTCCAACCCCGAGACCGTCTCCACCGACTACGACACCTCCGACCGCCTGTACTTCGAGCCTCTCACCTTTGAAGACGTGATGCACATCGTCAACATGGAGAAGCCCGACGGCGTCATCGTGCAGTTCGGCGGTCAGACTCCGCTGAACCTCGCCGTGCCGCTCCAGCGCGCCGGTGTGCCCATCATCGGCACCAGCCCCGACGCCATCGACCGCGCCGAAGACCGCGAACGCTTCCAGGCCCTGCTCCAGAAGCTGGATCTGCTCCAGCCTCAGAACGGAACCTGCACCTCCCTTGAGGTGGCCAAGCAGGCCGCGGCCCGCATCGGCTACCCCATCATCGTGCGCCCCAGCTACGTGCTCGGCGGCCGCGCCATGCAGGTCTGCTTCGGCCCTGAGGACGTGGAAGAGTACTTCCGCGAAGTCGTGGGCACGGATACGCCCGAACATCCCATCCTCATCGACCAGTTCCTCGAGAACGCCATCGAAGTGGACGTGGACGCCCTGGCCGACGGCAAGGACGTGTACGTGGCCGGCATCATGGAACACATCGAAGCCGCCGGCATCCATTCCGGCGACTCCGCCTGCTCCCTGCCCCCCTACTCCCTGCCGCAGGACATCATCGACGAGATCAGCCGCCAGACCATCGCCCTTGCCAAGGAACTGCGCGTGGTCGGCCTGATGAACATCCAGTTCGCCGTGAAGGATGGCCGCATCTACATCCTCGAAGTGAACCCCCGCGCCTCGCGTACCGCTCCCTTCGTGTCCAAGGCCACCGGCGTACCGCTTCCCCGCCTCGCCACCCTCGTCATGCTCGGCAAGACGCTCAAGGAGCTCGACCCGTGGTCCATGCGCAAGGAAGGCTATGTGTGCGTGAAGGAAGCCGTGTTCCCCTTCAAGCGCTTCCCCGGCGTGGATATCGTGCTCGGCCCTGAAATGCGCTCCACCGGCGAAGTTATGGGCGTTGCCGCCACCTTCGACGAGGCCTTCCTCAAGAGCCAGCTCGGTTCCGGCCAGAAGCTGCCCACCTCCGGCAAGGTCTTTATCTCCGTGAACGACCGCGACAAGGAATTCGCCGTGGATCTCGCCCGTGCGTACTACGACCTCGGCTTCGACCTGTGCGGCACTCGCGGCACGGCCAAGCTCCTGCGCGAGAACGGCATCGAATGCCAGACCGTGCTCAAGCTGCACGAAGGCCGCCCGAACATCGTGGACGCCCTGAAGAACGGCGAGATCGCCCTCGTCATCAACACGGCCGAAGGCAAGCGCACCAGCGAAGACTCCCGCGCCCTGCGCCAGACCACCCTGCACTACGGCGTGGCCTTCACCACCACCATCACCGGTGCCCGCGCCATTGCCCGCGCCATCCAGCATGAACAGAACAAGGCCCTCCGCGTGGAATGCCTGCAGGACTACTACAAAGGAGAAAACGCATGAGAGCCATACTCGCCCTCGAAGACGGATTCATCCTTGAAGGTGTTTCCTTCACCGGCCCCATCGAACTGACCGGCGGCGAAGTCATCTTCAATACCACTATGATCGGCTATCAGGAACTGATCACCGATCCGGCCAGCGCAGGCCAGCTTCTGTGCATCACCTATCCTGTCATCGGCAGCTACGGCATCAACCCCGAGGACATGGAATCCGGCAAGGCGCAGGTGGCCGCCCTCATTGTGAAGGAATGCTGCAAGGAGCCTTCCAACTGGCGTTCCACCGAGAGCCTGCCCGATTTCCTCGTGCGCTGCGGCGTGCCCGGCATCGAAGGTGTCGATACCCGCGCTCTCGCCCTGCATATCCGTGAGAACGGAACCATGCGCGCCTGCATCTCCACCAGCCTGAGCGCCGAAGAGCTCGTGGCCAAGGCCAAGGCCCTGCCTTCCATCGAAGGCCAGAGCGCCGTGCCTGCCGTGACCTGCGCCGCCCCTGAACGCTGGAACGGCGAAGCCCGTGAATCCTTCACCGGCTGGGCCGAAGGCAAGGCGAAGGTTGCCGTGTACGACTTCGGCGTGAAGAACAGCCAGCTCCGCGGCCTTGCCGAACAGGGCATGGACCTCTGCATCGTGCCTGCCTCCTTCACCGCCGAACAGGTGAAGGCCACCGGTGCCGAAGCCGTGTTCCTTTCCTCCGGCCCCGGCGATCCCGCCGCCCTCAAGGACGTGGTCGCGGAAGTGGCCAAGCTTGCCGAGACCATGCCTATGGCCGGTGTCGGCCTCGGGCACCAGCTCATCGCCCTTGCCCTTGGCGGCACGGCTTCCAAGATGAAGGCCGGCCACCACGGCGCGAACTATCCTTCCCGCAAGCTCGCCACCGGCAACGTCATCATCACCACCCAGAACTGCGGCTTCACCGTGACCGCTCCCGCTGGCGTGGACATGACCTTCGTCGGCCTCAACGACGACACCGTGGAAGGCTTCCGCCACCAGACCAAGCCCATCATCACCCTCCAGTTCGAGGCCTGCCCGAAATTCTACGCGGAATTCAAGGCTCTCGTGAAGTAAGAAGCCGGTGAGATAAGAAATCGAGGGGGAGGGGAAACACGCGCTGTTTCCCCTCCCCCTCTTGTCATACCCATGCCCCGGCGGCACAGCCCCGGGTCCGGATTTTCCACAACAGAAAAAGCCCTTACGACGTTCATCGTAAGGGCTTGATTTCTCTGGAGCCGATTGTCAGATTTGAACTGACGACCTACTGATTACGAATCAGTTGCTCTACCAACTGAGCTAAATCGGCGTGTGAAGAATTCTTTTATGGATTTTCGCAGGCGATGTCAACAGCGCGGAAGGGATTTTCCTTGGAAAGCGTGTGTTTGGCGCAGAAGGGGAAGGCCGCCGCTAAAGCGCCAGCGGGATGGTGAACACGAAGCGGCCCCCCGGGCCTTTTTCCGCCCGTATCGTGCCGCCGTGCCGCTCCACGATCTGTTTGCAGATGGCAAGGCCGAGGCCCGTGGAGGACGGGGCCACGCGCTCCTTTTCCACGCGGTAGAAGCGTTCGAAGATGCGTTCCACATCTTCTTCCGGGATGCCCGGCCCCTGATCGGACACGGTGAAGATGCCCATCCCTTCCACAGCACGGCCCGTGATGCTGATCGTGCTCCCTTCGGGCGCGTAGCGGCAGGCGTTTTCCAGAAGGTTGCGGAAAACCTGCGTGATGTAGTGCTCGTCGGCCTGGATGTTCAGGCCCCGGTCTATCTCGATATCGGTTTCAAGGCGGCGCTTTTCGAAAAGGTGCAGGCAGGCGTCCAGCGCATCGTCGAGGACGAAGCTGGCCCGCACGCAGACGGGCTTGAGCGGGACAGCGCCGGATTCCAGCCGCGAAAGGTGCAGCATATCGTTGACGAGCAGGGCCATGTGGCGGGCGTTCCGCAGGATGACGCGGGTGAATTTCTGGCGGTCCTCGGTGTGGTGCGGGGGCAGGTCGAGCACGGTCTCGGCAAAGCCGATGACGGTGGTGAGCGGCGTGCGCAGTTCGTGCGCCACTTCGCCCATGAATTCCCTGCGGCGGCGGTTCAGGCGCACAAGGTCGCTGATATTGTGGAAGACCACCACGGCATAGGGGGCGGCCTGCCCCTTGCCCTCGTCCTTGAGAGGGGTGATGCGCACGTTGAGCACGGTCTCTTCCCCCAGCGTGATGCGGAAGGCCGGGGACGGGGGCTGTTCGGGATGGAAGTCGTGCAGGAAGGCGTTCAGCATATCGCGGAACACTTCGCCGGGAACGGCGTCCGCAGCCGCCATGCCTTCGGCGCTGACCGAGAACAGGCGGCAGAAGGAAGGGTTGGCCTTGAGGATGACGCCCTGCCTGTCCAGAACGAGGATGCCGTCGTCCAGACTGTCGAGGATGTTTTCCAGCGGCATGGGTTCCTGCGGGGCGCTGACCGGCAGGGGAGGCTGATCCACCGCAAGGTCGGTGAAGCGGGATTCGCGGCTCGGGGCTGGGGAAGAGGCTTTCATGGGTCAGCTCCTGCAGCGGTAGCCGATGCCCCGGACGGTCTCTATGATGTCGGCGGCGTCGCCGAGGCGGGCGCGCAGGCGCTTGATATGCGTGTCCACGGTGCGGTCGTAGCCCTCGAACTGGTCGTCCCAGCCGGAGCCGAGCAGTTCCTCTCGGGAGCGGACGCAGCCCGGATTGCTCATCAGTTCCCGGAGCAGGCTGAACTGTATGGCGGTGAGCTCCACGGGAACGTCGTTCACCGTGACTTTATGCGCCTGCGGGTCGAGGCAGACGCCGTGGCAGCGGAGCAGGGAGTCTTCGCTTTCGGCATGGGCGCGGCGGCGGAGCATGGCCTTCACGCGCAGGAGCAGTTCGCGGGTGTTGAAGGGCTTCACCACGTAGTCGTCGGCCCCGAGTTCGAAGCCTACGATGCGGTCCACGTCGTCGCCGCGTGCCGTGAGCATGATGACGGGGATGTTCTCGGTGTTCCTGTCCTTGCCGAGTTCGCGGCAGACGGCAAGGCCGTCCATGCGCGGGAGCATGACGTCCAGAAGGATGAGGGAAGGGCGGCGGCTCCGGGCAAGGTCGAGGGCGCTCACACCGTCGGAGGCCTCTACTGTCTCATAGCCTTCGCGTTTCAGATTGAAGACCAGCAGGTCGCGGATGTCGGTCTCGTCATCCACGACGAGTATGAGCTCGCTCATGATTTCCTCGTTTTTGCGCTGGGGACTGCGGGAGGGGCGCTTCCCTTCCTGCGTTACCATATGGATATGACACAAATGGCCGCAAAAGAGAAGACTGTCACCGAATTGTCACAAAACTGACGTTATGGAGTCACGCTGTTTTCGTAGATTCGTTTGGGCAGGGGGCAGCCACCCCCTGCATGGCAAGGGCCGCCGCACTTTTGTGGCACAGGGTGCGGGCGGCTGGCCCTTATACCCGCAGGGCCGGACTGTCGGCCCGGGATATCCTTTCCGTCCCGGGCCGATTCGCCGTTTTGGGGGCAGGAGGGAGACTCCGGCCTCAATTTTTAGGGTTTAAACGGCAGATTCTCGCAGAACTGACAGGATTGAGCGGTGACAGAGCCGCCGCTTTCTTTTATACTTTGTCACAAATATTGCCGCAGGGAGGGCTCCCCATTGTGGGGAAACGCCGAAGTCCGCCCCTAAGCACATACCATAAGGAGAAATTCCATGATCAGGATAGGCATCAACGGTTTTGGTCGTATCGGCAGATATCTGCTTCGCGTCATGCACCTCTTCCCCCAGTGCGAAGTGGTTGTCATCAACGGCCATCGTGCCAGCAACGAAGAAATGGCCTACCTGCTCAAGTACGACTCCGTGCACGGCCGCTTCCCCGGCAAAGTGCAGGCCACCGAAAACGGCCTGAAGATCGACGATGACGAGATCGCCATCACCCGCTGCGCCAAGGGCGAATGGAAATGGGCCGACTACGGCGTCGATATCGTGGTGGAAACCTCCGGTACGCTGAAGAACCGTGAAGGCCTTGCCCTGCATATGGCCAGCGGTGCCAAGAAGGTCATCATCTCCGCTCCCTGCAAGGACGCCGATGCCACCATCGTCATGGGCGTGAACGACAACGTGTACGATCCTGCCAAGCACGACGTCATTTCCGCGGCCTCCTGCACCACCAACTGCCTTGCTCCTGCCGTCAAGGTCCTCCACAACGAATTCGGCATCCTGCACGGCCTGATGACCACCATCCACTCCTACACCATGAGCCAGCGCCTGCTCGACGGTACGCAGAAGGACCTCCGCCGCGGCCGTGCCGCCGGCCTGTCCATCATCCCCACCACCACCGGTGCCGCCAAGGCCGTGGGCCTTGTCATCCCCGAACTGAACGGCCTGCTCAACGGCGGCGCCCTGCGCGTGCCCACCCCCGACGTCTCCCTCGTTGACTTCACCTGCGAACTGAAGACCGAAGTCACCGCTCAGGAAGTCAACGCCGCCCTCAAGTACGCCTCCGAGACCTGGCTTTACGAAGCCCTCGGCTACTGCGACGAGCCCCTCGTTTCCATCGACTACGTGGGCGACACCCACGGCGGTACTGTGGACGCCTCCTTCACCACCGTCATGAACAAGACCATGCTCAAGATCGTGGTGTGGTACGACAACGAAGCCGGCTTCACCCATCAGCTCGGCCGCCTCATCCGCCTCGTGGCTTCCAACCTCGAAGCCTGAGCCGAAAGCTCCGTTCCAAGGCATTCCCAACGCTGAAAAACGGGGAGCCCGGCTCCCCATCTGAAATTTCATAAGAGGCTATTATGACCACTATGTACGAAAGCGGTTCCCCCTACATTATGACCGGCGCCGACATCGTCCGCATGGGCGAACCCGCCGAAATGCTGGTTGGCGGCAAAAACTACAACACCGCCCTCATCAGCCGTGTGGAAGGCATCCGCACTCCCCAGTTCCGCGCCATTCCCGCCACGGCCTTCCAGCTCGTGCTCGACAAGAGCCGCGTGAACGCCGCCCTCATCTACCAGATCGTGGACGCCGCTATGGCCGATGTGGACTGGGCTTCCCCCGCTGTCGCTTCCGACCATACCTTCTTCTCCACCTTCGTGCGCCGCACTGCCGACGACGTGCGCAAGGCTATGTCCGGCAAGAGCGCCAGCACCTGCCTGCGCGACTTCATCAACCAGGTGGTGCACGGCTTCGCTGAATCTCAGGAAAACATCGACCAGCTTCGCCGCCGCTCCATGCTGGTGCAGACCGCCATCCTTTCCGTCACCCTGCCTGCCGAAGTGGACGAAGCCGTCCGCAAGGCCTACCGCGATATGTGCGAAGAAGGCGGCGACGGCGAGTTCCCCGTGGCCGTGCGTTCTTCCGCCGCTGGCGAAGACTCCCGCAAGAAGGCCTTTGCCGGCCTTCAGGATACCTATCTGAACATCACCGGTGAAGACGCCGTGGCCCTCGCCTACCAGTGGGACTGCGCTTCCGCCTACAACCTGCGCTCCATGACCTATCGCCGCGAAGCCATCCTTGACGCTATCGCTCAGGCCGAGCGCGAAGGCGACGCTTCCATCGCCGACACCGCCCGCAAGGAATGGGCCATCGAAAACACCGCCCTTTCCGTGTGCATCATGCGCATGATCCGTCCCGTCGTGGCCGGTACTGCCTTCTCGGCCGACACCGCCACCGGCTGCCGCGGCACCACCCGCAACGACCTCGTCTCCATCGACTCCAGCTACGGCCTCGGTGAATCCATCGTGGGCGGCATGGTCACTCCCGATAAGTTCTACGTCTTCCAGCGCGACGACGGTACCGACGTGGTCCTCCGCTTCATGGGCCGCAAGACCGTGCGCATGGTCTATAACGAAGAGGAAGGCGGCACCCAGATCGAAGCCGTTCCTGCCGACCTCGTGAACGAATGGGCCCTTGGCGAAGGCGAACCCATCGAAGTTGCCCGCGGCGTGCGCGCCATCAGCAAGGCCTACGGCGGCATCATCATGGATACCGAATTCTGCATCGACGACCAGAAGCGCCTCTGGTTCGTGCAGGCCCGCCCCGAGACCCGCTGGAACGCCGAACTCGACGAACACCCCAACACCATCTTCATGCGCCGCAAGGAAGTGCTCCCCGAAGCCGCCAAGAACGCCGAAGTGCTCCTTTCCGGCAACGGTGCTTCCCGTGGTGCCGGTCAGGGTACGGTGCGCTTCCTGCGTTCCGCCCTTGAACTGAACAAGGTCCAGCCCGGCGACATCCTTGCCGCCGAACGTACCGACCCCGATATGGTTCCCGGCATGCGCGTGGCTTCCGCCATCATCGCCAACGTGGGCGGCGACACCTCCCACGCCGCCATCAGCTCCCGCGAACTGGGCATCGCCGCTGTCATCGGCGTGCAGAACCCCCTTGCCATGCGCGCTATGGACGGCCAGCCCGTGACCGTTGACGGCACTCGCGGCCTTGTCTATCGCGGCCTTCTGCCCCTCTGCGACGTGGGCGGCGAAATGGACGTGGACAAGCTCCCTGCCACCCGCACCCGCGTGGGCATCGTTCTGGCCGACCTCAATCAGGCCCTGTTCCTCTCCCGTCTGCGCAACGTGCCGGACTTCGAAGTGGGCCTGCTCCGCGCTGAATTCATGCTCGGCAACATCGGCGCCCATCCCGCCGCTCTGGAAGCCTACGACAACGGCACCCTCGAAGGCTTCGTGGAAGCCCGCCTCGCCGAACTGCACGATCAGGTGAGCCGCCGCGTGTCCGAACAGATCGCCGTCGGTCAGGTGCAGAACCCCTTTGCCGAAGTGCAGCTCAAGCCCTACGTCGTCCAGCTCATGGACATGGCCACCCTGTACGCCAACGTGTCCAGCGTGTCTCAGGCTGAAGCTCTCATGGGCGAATACATGATGCGCGCCGAGATGAATCAGGAGATCCTGCAGACCTCCGACGACCTGCGTACGCATATCCGCGTGGTCATGGGCGCTGACGAACCCAATTCCAAGGTGACGGAAGCCGACGTGGAAGCCGCCATGAAGGCCGCCGCCAAGAAGCCTCTGGTGCAGGAAGTGCTGTTCCGCATCGGCGCTATGCGCAGCCGCGTGGCCGCCCGTACCCGCCTCGGCAAGGAGATCGAAGAGATCCGCAGCATCCCCGAGAAGATCGAACAGCTCATCGTGACCAACGGCCACGTTTCCGGCCGCGACCACTACATCCGCACCCTCGGCCGCAACCTTGCCCTGTTCGCCATGGCCTTCTACGGCAAGGACATCGTGTACCGCACCACCGACTTCAAGAGCAACGAATACCGCAACCTGCTGGGCGGCTGCCTCTTCGAGCACAATGAAGACAACCCCATGCTCGGCTACCGCGGCGTTTCCCGCGATATCCACGACTGGGAAATCGAAGCCTTCAAGCGCGCCCGCACCCTGTACGGCGGCACCAACCTCATGCTCATGCTGCCCTTCGTGCGTACCATCGAGCAGGCCCGCTCCATGCGTGCCTACCTTGCCGATGTGCACGGCCTGCGCAGCGGCGATGACGGCCTGAAGATCCTGCTCATGTCCGAAGTGCCTTCCAACGCCATTCTGGCCCGCCAGTTCATCAGCGAGTTCGACGGCTTCTCCATCGGCTCCAACGACATGACGCAGATGGTGCTCGCCACCGACCGCGACAACGCCGAACTCTCCCACATCTACGACGAGGAAGACCCCGCCGTCGTGTGGGCCATCCTGACCACCATCTTCACCGGTCAGAAGTTCTGCAAGAAGGTCGGCTTCTGCGGTCAGGGCGTGGCCAACAGCGTCATCCTGCGCGGCATGGTCGCCCTTGCCGGCATCGTGTCCGCCTCTGTGGTGCCGGATACCTATATGCG
The DNA here is from genome assembly GCA_017408905.1 of Mailhella sp. Taxonomy (GTDB): domain Bacteria; phylum Desulfobacterota; class Desulfovibrionia; order Desulfovibrionales; family Desulfovibrionaceae; genus Mailhella. The sequence continues at coordinate 24,205 of JAFQTU010000017.1, forward strand.
CACCAAGGCCGACTTCGCCGCTGTCGAAGCCGAGAACCTTCCCTCTTCCAGCCTCGGTGCATGGCTGGGCCGCCAGCATGGCGCCAAGCTCGTCAAGCTCCTTGAGGAAAAGGGCTATGCCGAAGCCGCCAAGGCCAAGGAACCCGCCGAGTTCCGCGCCTGGTACGAAGCCGAAGTGGCCAAGCTCCATGCTGAACTGGCCGCCGCCTTCAGCACTCCCTTCGAAGATTCCGTCCGCCGCAAGCTGGTGGAATTCCGCCGCACCTTCCACAAGCCCGTGACCTACGCCGCATGGGACTGGGACGCCACCGTGTTCGACGCTCTCCAGCAGGCCGGTTTCGCCTCTTGGGAAGAACAGGCTGAAGCCCTTAAGGTCCAGCGCGAGAAGTTCTCTCACTAAACCATACTGAGGGGCAGGAGGGATCGGCGTTCCTCCTGCCCCGTTTCGCCGGTTCGCTGATTTCTGCGCTGCCGGAATACAAAAAAGAGCCTTCCTCCCTGCATGGGGGGAAGGCTCTTTGCGTACGGGAAAGAGGGCTAGGCCGTGAAGCGTATGCTGGCGCAAAGGCCGCCGGATGCTCGATTTTCGAGAAGGAGCTGTGCCCCTGAAAGCGTGGCCATGTTCTTGGCTATGGCAAGGCCGAGGCCGCTTCCTCCGGTCTCGCGGTTGCGGGAATTCTCCACTCTGAACCACGGTTCGAGCACTTTTTCCAGCATATTCTCGGGGATGCCGGGGCCGCTGTCGCGTACTTCTATGCCGAGGCCCTCATGGTCGCGGAACAGGGCTATTTCGGCCGAACCTGCGTATTTCAGGGAATTTTCGATGAGGTTGGACAGGCAGCGGCGCAGGCAGGTGGGGCGGGTGCGCACCGTGAAGCTGAAAAGCTCCGTACTGCTGAGGGTGACGTTGCGCCCCTCTTCGGCGTAGTCGTCGGCCACGCTTTCCACGAAGGCGGCGATGTCCATCTGCACCTGCTTTTCCGTGGTGCTCAGACTGCTGGCAAGCTCGATGCTCTGCGAGACCAGCGCCTGGATCTGCCGTCCGTTCTCCAGAAGCCTGTCGCGCACGTCTTCCGGCTCGGCCTCTTCGGCCCAGAGCTGGAGGCGGGTGAGCGGGGTGCGCAGGTCGTGGCGCAGGGCCGAGAGCATCCTGTCGCGCTCTTCGATGCTGTTCAGAACGCGGCCGCGCATACGGTTGAGGGACTGGGCTGTCTCTCGGATTTCGCGGCAGCCTTCTTCGGGGAGTTTCTGCGCTGTTTCCGGGCTTTCGCCGAACTGCTCCGCGCCGACTCTCAGTTTTTCGAGCTGCCTTGTCTCGCGGTAGAGCAGGCAGAACATGATAAAGAAAAAGACGAGGAATTCCGCAAGGAAAACACCGTGCTGGAGCTTTTCCTGCCGCAGAGTGGCGGCGCGGTGCCGCGTGATGCAGAGCCAGCGCCCGTCGTTGAGCTGGACGGCGAGCTGAAGCCCCTGACGTTCCCCTATGCGGGTGAAGCCGGCAAGGAAGGGCGGCACAGGGCCTCCTTCCGGGGCAAGGACATCGGCGAAAAGCGCGGGGGCATGAACGATGGGGCCTTCTGTTCCGGGGCGGAAGTGCGCATCGGGGAAGGTGGGCACGATGGCGAAATCGAGCCGCCAGTCCTTACGGTTGTAGAGGGAACTCAGCGTGCCGAGTATCTCTTCCTGCTGGGCTTTGTCCTTGCCGTTGAGGATGGTGTACCATTCGGCGGCCTGACTGGCGAGCAGGGTGAGGCGGTGCTCACGCTGCTGGTGCTGGACGAAGAAAAGCGTTGCCGTGTTCACCGCCTGAAAGAGGACGAGGCAGAACAGGGCGAGGATGATGAGCCTGCCGCGCAGGGAATCGGGCCAGAGCAGGCGCTTCATGCGGACCTCACGAAGAGCGCGTCACGTCGCAGGCGAGCATATAGCCGTCGCCCCGCATGGTGACGATGATGCTGGGCCTGCGGCCGTCGTCGCGGAGCTTGATGCGCAGGCGTTTTATCTGCGTGTCGATACTGCGGTCGTAGATGCCGCCGCCCTTCAGGGAGGAAAGCTCCATGATGCGCTCGCGGGAGAGTATGCGCTGGGGATGTTCGAGGAAGAGCGAGAGCAGGCGGAATTCCCCGGAACTCAGGGGAACGACCACGCCTTCGCTGTCGATGAGCTGGCGCGAGAGCAGGTCCAGCGTCCAGCCTGCGAAGCTGGGATTTTCGGCCGCTACCCACTGCACTTTGCGGGCGGCCCGGCGCAGGAGGGCTTTCACCCGGGCGATGAGTTCCCGGGTCTCGAAGGGCTTGGCAAGGTAGTCGTCCCCGCCGACTTCAAGGCCGATGACGCGGTCCACGCTTTCCCCAAGGGCGCTGAGGAAGAGGATGGGCACATCGGCCCACTGGCTTCCGGCTTCGCGCAGGCGGCGGCAGATGCTCAGGCCGTCTTCCCCGGGAAGCATGACATCAAGGATGATAAGGTCGAAGGCCGGGAGTTCGGAAGGCGCAAAGAAGGCTTCCCCCGTGGGGAAATGGCTCACGCTGAAGCCGTAGTCGCAGAGCCTTTTCTTCAGGAGGCCGGAAAGTTCGGCGTCGTCGTCGATGATGCAGATATGGGCGGATGTGGACATGGGAAAATCATATGCGCTGACTCAGGGCAGGGCCAGACTTTTTTTGTGGCAATTTTGCCATAATATGCCATTGGGCAGTCGAAATTCCGTCAGCTGTCTGCTATAGTATCGAAGTGCGGCGTATCCCCGCAATATGAGAGGGCTTTATTCTCTCTTCCGGGGCTGTTCCGCACCATAGCGAAGATCAAGGTAGGACAGATAGATGAGTATGTTTTCCCGCTTCACCCGCAGGGCCGCCGCCTTCGGCTTCCTTTCCCTTTCCGCCGTTGCTCTCCTTCTGCTGGGGGGCTGTGATTCCGGCGGCAGGGGAGGGCGCTCCAAGGCCGTGAACACCGAGGTCGAGATCATGACCGTAGCGCCGCAGGACGTGGAGTTCAGCCGCATGATCACCGGCCGCACCGCCCCTGTCCTCCTGGCGGAAGTGCGCCCGCAGGTGTCCGGCATCATCAAGGAGCGCCTTTTTGCGGAAGGCGCTGACGTGAAAGCCGGCGACGTGCTCTACCTCATCGACGACGCTATCTACAAGGCCTCGTACAAGAGCGCGCAGGCCGCCCTGAACAAGGTGGAGGCCAACAATAACGTGCTCAAGGTGAAGCTGGCCCGCTTCAAGGCCATGCTGGCCCGCAAGGCCGTTTCCCAGCAGGATTACGACGACCTCGAGGCCTTGTACAAGAGCTCCAGCGCCGAGGTGCGCGTGCAGAAGGCCCTTGTGGACGAGGCGCGCATCCAGTACGAATACACCCGCATCAAGGCCCCCATCTCCGGGCGCATCGGCCTTTCCGCCGTCACGCCCGGCGCGCTGGTCACCCAGCATCAGGCCACCATGCTGGCCAGCATCCATCAGCTCGACCCCATCCACGTCAAACTCACCATGTCCGCTTCCGAGCTCGCCTCCCTGCGCCGCAAGATGTCCAGCGGCCTGATGGAGCCCGGCTCCTTCGGCAAGGTGCGCCTTTTCTTCGACGACGGCACTCCCTATGAACACGAGGGTATGATCGACTTCTCCGACGCCGCCGTCACCGCCGACACCGGCTCCGTCACCCTGCGCGCCACGGTGAAGAACCCCGACCACCTGCTCATGCCCAACATGGCCGTGCGCGCCGAGCTGGTGGAGGGCCGCGCCGTGCAGACCCTGCTCGTACCCCAGCCTGCGGTCTCCCTCAATGCCGACGGTTCTGCCTCGCTCTTCGTCCTTGCCGAAGGCAACGTGGCCGAACTCCGCACCGTGGTGCTGGCCGGTTCCAAGGGGCGCTTCTGGCAGGTGGTGGACGGGCTCAAGGCCGGAGAGAAGATCATCACCAACGGCCTGCGCTACGTGAAGCCCGGCATGAAGGTCACGCTTGCCGCTGAAGGGAAATAGCTATGGCACAGTTCTTCATCGACCGCCCCGTTTTTGCATGGGTGCTCGCCATCGTGGTCATGCTTTTCGGCGCGCTGGCGCTCTATACCCTGCCGGTCTCCATGTATCCCAAGATCGCGCCGCCTTCCGTCACCGTTACCGCCACCTATAACGGCGCAACGGCCGAAGGCGTGGAATATTCCGCCACGCAGATCATCGAACAGCAGATGCAGAGCCTCGACGGCCTGATGTACATGGAAGCCAACAGCGACGTGTCCGGCTCCATCCGCCTGCGCCTCACCTTCGACCCTTCCGTCAACCACGACATCGCCCAGACCCAGGTGATGAACAAGGTCCAGCTTGCCATGCGCAACCTTCCTGCCAGCGTGCAGAAGAACGGCGTGCGCGTGGACAAGGCCAATACCGACTTCGTGTGCATGCTGGCCTTCGTTTCCACGGACGGCAGCATGTCCAATCCCGATATCATCGACTACGTGGGCACGTACGTTTCCGACACGCTGGCCCGTATCCCCGGCGTGGGCAACGTACGCCTTTACGGTTCCCAGCGCGCCATCCGCATCTGGCTGAACCCCGAACGTCTTGCCGCCTACAAGCTCACGCCTTCGGACATCACCGCCGCGGTCGAGGCGCAGAACGCGCAGGTCTCCGCCGGTCAGCTTGGCGACCTTCCGCAGACGTCCGACTCGGCCATGAACATCGTGGTGACGGCGCAGGAACGCATGACGCTGGCCGATGAGTTCAAGAAGATCATCATCCGCACCCTGCCCGACGGTTCCCTGCTCCGCCTTGAAGACGTGGCCCGCGTGGAACTCGGCCAGCGCAGCTACCGCGTGGATTCCCGCTACAACGGCGGCGCGGGCGCCAACCTCGGCATCAACCTCGGTTCCGACGCCAACGCTCTCGAGACCCGCGACCGCGTGATGAAAAAGCTGGAAGAGATGCAGCCCTATTTCCCCAAGGGGCTGGAATACCGCATGGTCTTCGACACTACGCCCTTCATCAAAACGTCCGTCAAGGGCGTGGTGCGTACGCTGTTCGAAGCCATCGTGCTCGTCTTCCTCACGCTCCTGCTCTTCCTGCATAATTTTCGCGCCACCATCATTCCCACGCTGGCCGTGCCCGTGGTGCTCCTCGGCACGTTCGGCGTCCTTGCGGCCTGCGGCTTCACCATCAATACGCTGACGCTGTTCGGCATGGTGCTGGCCATCGGCCTGCTCGTGGACGACGCCATCGTGGTCGTGGAAAACGTGGAACGACTGATGACCACGGAAGGCCTTTCGCCCTACGAGGCTACCAAGAAGAGCATGAAGCAGATCACCGGCGCCATCATGGGCATTGCCGTGGTTCTGGCCGCCGTGTTCCTTCCTATGGCCTTCTTCGGCGGTTCGGTGGGTGTCATCTACCGGCAGTTCTCCATCACCATCGTGTCGGCCATGTTCCTTTCCGTGGCCGTGGCCATCGTGTTCACCCCTGCGCTTTGCGCCACTATCCTTAAAAAGAACAAGGGGGAGGCCCGCGGCCCGCGCCGTTCCCGCTTCAACGAATTCTTCTCCCGCCTGACCACGGCCTACAGCCGCCATGTCGTTTCGTGGCTGAAGCATCCGTGGCTCTGCTTCCTGCTGTACGGCGCTATCACGGCGGGCATGATCTACCTCTTCCAGATACTGCCCACGGCCTTCATCCCGCGTGAAGACCAGGGCCGCCTCGTGGTTTCCTACGAACTGCCGCGCGGCTCTACCCGCGCCCAGACGCTGGAAGTGGTGAAGCGCATCGAAAACTACTTCATGGAAGAAGAAAAGGACACCGTGGCCCGCATGAGCATGGCCCTCGGCTTCTCCTTCGCAGGCGAAGGCCAGAGCATTGGCCAGGGCTTCCTTGCGCTCAAGGACTGGTCGGAACGCGAAGGCGAGGGGCAGGACGCCGCCTCCATCGCGCGCCGTGCCAACGCCGTCTTCTCCAAGTTCAAGGAAGCCAAGGTCATGGTGAACCAGCCTGCGGCCATTCCCGGCCTCGGTACGTCCGCCGGTTTCGACTTCCGCCTTGAAGACCGCTCCGGCGTGGGCTATCAGGTGCTGACCGAAGCCTGCCACACCCTGCTGGAAAACGCGCGCAAGAGCCCGCTTCTGGCGAACATACGCCTCAACGCCACGGAAGACGCCCCGCGCCTGCGCCTTGAAGTGGACAGGGAAAAGGCCGGTATGTACAGCATCAGCCTTGCCGATGTGAACGAACTGCTGAACATCGCGTGGGGCGGCTCGTACTTCGACGACTTCATCCACAATAACCGCGTCAAGCGCGTCTATGCTCAGGGCGATGCCCAGTACCGTATGCGGCCCGACGACCTGCGCCTGTGGCACGTGCGCAACAGGCATGGCGAGATGATCCCGCTTTCGGCCTTTGCCACGCTCTCGTGGACGTACGGCCCCACGCGCCTCCAGCGCTACAACGCCTTCACCGCGCTGAACATCCTCGGTCAGGCCGCGCCCGGCGTCTCGTCCGGTGAAGCTATGGCCGAAATGGAGCGGCTGGCCTCGGAACTGCCGGACGGCATCGGCTTCGAATGGTCGGGCATATCCTATCAGGAAAAGGAATCCAACGCGCAGGCCGGGCCGCTTTACGCGCTGTCCATCCTTGTTATCTTCCTTGCGCTTGCGGCGCTTTATGAATCGTGGGTGGTTCCCTTCTCGGTGCTCCTTCTCGTGCCTGTGGGCGTGTTCGGTGCGCTTGCGGCCGCCTATGGCCGAGGGATGCAGAACGACATCTACTTCCAGGTGGCCATCCTCACGACCATCGGCCTGGCGTCCAAGAACGCCATCCTCATCGTGGAATTCGCCAAGGAACTCCGCGCGGCAGGCATGGACCTGTGGGAAGCCACGGTTAAGGCCTGCGAACTGCGCTTCCGCCCCATCATCATGACCTCTATGGCCTTCCTTCTGGGCGTAGTGCCGCTGGCTATTTCCACGGGGGCAGGCTCGGCCAGCCATAATTCCATCGGTACGGGCATCGTGGGCGGTACGCTTGTGGCGACCGTGCTGGGCGTGCTCTTCGTGCCGGTGTTCTTCTACTGGATCATGCGACTGGTGGAGAAGGTGAAGGGCGAACCGGCCAAGAAATAATCGCGTGAAATCGTAACCAAAAGGCGGGGCTTCGGCTCCGCTTTTTTCGTGGCCCTCGGGCGGGGCAGGCCTACGGTAGAAGGCAGGCTGTCTCTTTTACCGCAAAATGTTTCCGGGAAGATTATTGACAAAGTCCTCCGGGAAGAGCATCCTTTCACAAAAGGAAGGGGCACTATGCATCCCATCTTCTCCATGAACGCCTATTACAGCTACTTCTATTATTATAGGAGGTCTTGCGGCGTATCATGCGAGGGGTAGGGTAAGCGTCCCTCATAGAGCAAAAACAAAGCCGCACGGAATTTCTGTACGGCTTTTTTTATGCTTCAAATTCCGTGCGCAACCATGCAAAAGGGGAGGAGTTCCGTATGCTGGTCAAAGTTTTCATTCTGCTGTGCTTCTTTCTTGTGACGCTGGGCGTCGGGCTGGCCTGCCGTCGGAGCACGTCCGATGTCAACGGCTTCGTTCTGGGCAGCCGCTCCGTCGGTTCGTGGCTGACCGCCTTTGCGTACGGTACGTCCTACTTTTCAGCGGTCATCTTTGTCGGCTACGCCGGCCAGTTCGGCTGGAAGTACGGTGTGGCCGCAACGTGGATAGGCCTCGGCAACGCCTTTTTCGGCTCCCTGCTCGCATGGCACGTTCTCGGCCGCCGCACCCGCATCATGACTCAGCAGCTCGACAGCGCCACAATGCCGGAATTCTTCGGGAAGCGCTTCCAGTCAACGGCACTGCGCATTGCGGCCGCCGCCATCGTCTTCGTCTTCCTCATCCCGTACACCGCCTCGCTGTACAACGGCCTTTCCCGCCTTTTCGGCATGGCCTTCAATATCGACTACACCTGGTGCGTGCTAGGCATGGCCCTGCTCACCGCCGCCTACGTCCTGCTGGGCGGCTACATGGCCGCGGCCGTCAACGACTTCATCCAGGGCATCATCATGCTGTTCGGCATCGTGGCCGTGGTGTGGGCCGTGCTGGAGAGCAACGGCGGCCTGAACCACGCCCTCACCTCGCTTTCCGCCATTTCTTCCCCTCAGGCGCCTGATATGCAGGGCGCGCTCATCTCCTTCTTCGGGCCTGCTCCGCTGGAGCTTCTGGGCGTGGTGCTTCTCACGTCCTTCGGTACGTGGGGCCTGCCGCAGATGGTGGGCAAGTTCTACGCCATCACCGATGAGGGGGCTATCTCCAAGGGTACGGTCATCTCCACGGCCTTTGCCTTTGTGGTGGCGGGCGGCTGTTACTTCCTTGGCGGCTTCGGCCAGCTCTATGCCGGTTCCGTGGAATACGTGGCCCCGGGCAAGCCCGTGTTCGACAGCATCATCCCCACCATGCTTTCCGGCCTGCCGGACATCCTGCTCGGCATCGTGGTCATCCTCGTGCTCTCGGCCTCCATGTCCACGCTCTCGTCGCTGGTGCTCACCTCCGGCTCGACGCTGGCGCTCGATATCTTCGTCCCGATACTGCGCCGCCGCGGAATCCTGCCCGGCAACCGCACCCAGCTCTTGCAGATACGGCTTCTGGTCGTGTTCTTCATTGCGGTCTCGTCCATCATCGCCATCGTTCAGGCGAAGAGCTCCGTGACCTTCATCGCCCAGCTCATGGGCATTTCGTGGGGCGCGCTTGCAGGTGCGTTCCTTGCCCCCTTCCTCTTTGCCCTGTACTGGAAGCGCACCTCGACGGCCGCCGTCATGGTGAGCTTTGCCGCCGGTGTGGGCATCATGTGCGCCTGTATGTTCTGCCGCTTCGCCGGGATCCCGTTCATCACGCCCTTCCTGTCCTCGCCCATCAATGCCGGTGTGCTGGCCATGCTGGCCGGTATGGTCATCGTGCCTGTGGTGAGCATCTTCACGCCTGCCCCCGATCGTGACGCGGTGGATACCATGTTCGCCAGCTACGACCGCAAGGTGGTGGTACACGCCTCCACGGCCCTTTCCGACGCCGAGGAAGTTGCCTGACACTCCATTCCCACAGGGCATAAAAGAAAGGCATATCGCGCTGGCGGTATGCCTTTCTTGGTTAGGGCGTCATTTCTTCTGGCCGTCTTCATCCTTGCGGACGAACTGGCAGGCTCCATAGCATTTCCCGCCTCCGCAATGGGGGCACTGGCCTCGGCGCGGCGGAGTGGAAAAGAAGTCCAGAAACGCGGAAAGGGAATCTTTGAGAAGGGTGAACAGTTTTTTCATGGGCTCAGTGTATAGCAAAGCCGGGCGGACACAAAGCGGAATCTGCCCCACAGCAGGGGGAGCTTTCTTCCTGCAAGCATTTGTAACATGGAAGAAAGGGGGGAAATACTTTGAAACGTGACTTGCCGGGGGAAGAGCGTACATTGAACTCATCCACTCCTCCTTTGAATCCCCTCGGTAAGACCGGCTCGTGCGAATGCTCCATCGTGCGGGCCGGACTTGTTTAAGCCGCCGAGCAGCATAAAAGAAAGCCGATATCCCTCAGGGATATCGGCTTTCCGGCGTTATGCGGGCTTATTTTTTCGAGCCGAGCGTTTCGAAAGAAGAGACTGGCATACGGAATATGATGCCCGCCCCGCGTTCGGCGTTGCTGAATTCTGTGGTGATGCGCTCCATGATGCGGGCCGTATCCCCTGCGGGGCAGAGGATGAGCACGAGTTCCTTTTCTGGCACGATGGTGATGCCGAAGAAGGGGGCGTCCTCGGGGCGGGCCGTGCCGCGCGCATGGATGACAGTGCCGCCGGTAGCGCCAGCCTCGCGGGCCGCATCCATGACCTGATCGGCCCCGCCGTTGTTAACGATGACGGAAATGAGTTCATAGGCGGCGGATGCCGTGGCATTGGCAGACATGGATTCCTCCGGGGAAGAAGCGAAGGGGAGAGGGGAGCCGGAAAGCCGCAGGGCAGAACCGACATCGAGCGTGAACATGACGCCCCGGGTCGAGGAAAGGCTGGGGGCGGCGTGCAGGGCGTCCATCACAGGGCGGCAAAGCGCGGCAGGCATGAGCGACCAGAGCAGTTCTTTCTCCACGTCGTCGAGGCCCAGCATACGCAGCCATTTGTTTTCTGCTGTACCCTTGCCGAACATGATAGTGCCGCCGTCGGCCCCGGCTTTGCGGGCTTCGGCCATCACGGCGTCGCATTTATGCTTTTCCGTGATGACGACAAGGAGGCGGCAGGGGGTATGGTTGGCGTTCATCTGTGTTCTCCTGTCTTGCGGCTGAATATCATGCCGAGGAGCTGAATGGCGATGAGCGGGGTCATGGCTATCATGGCGATGCATCCGAAGGCGTCCACAGCGGGATTGCCGCCGATACTGCGGGAAACACCCAGCATGAAGGCCAGAATGAAGGTCGAAGCCATAGGGCCGGACGCCACGCCCCCGGAGTCGAAGGCGATGGCGGTGAACATCCTGGGGCAGAAGCGCATGAGCACAAGCGCCGCCGCATAGCCCGGGATAAGGAAATACCACAGACTTGTCCCGGTCGTCACGCGGAACATGGCTATGCCCACGGCCAGAGAAACGCCGATGGAAAGCGCGGCCAGCATGAGGGAACGGCGTATGGCGCCGCCGGAGATGTTCTGCACCTGCTCGGTGAGGATCCACACCGCAGGTTCGGCACAGACCACCACAGCGCCGAGGATGAGCGCCACCGGGATGAGCAGGAAGCGGTTCTCGGGCTGGGCAAGCAGGCCGCCCAGCATATCGCCCGCAGGCATGAAGCCGCCCTTCACCCCAAGAAAGAACAGCACCACGCCAAAGAAGGTATAGATAAGGCCCAGCACCATGCGCAGGGTCTGGCGGCGTGAAAGCTTGATGAGGAAAAGCCGGAAGCAGAGGAAGAGCAGGGCCAGCGGCCCGAGCGCCATCGAGACTTCGTGCAGGACTTCCGGCAGAAGATGCAGGAAATGACCGACGAGGCCCATCTGCCCGGCGGCGGCAGGGGCTTCTGACGCAGGTGCAGCAGGCGAGGCGAAAAGCCCCAGCATGAGCACAGCCAGAATAGGGCCTACCGAGGCTAGGCCAACGAAGCCGAAGCTGTCGTCGCCGGAATGGGAATTGCCGCTGACGGCGGCCACGCCCACGCCGAGTGCCATGATGAAAGGCACGGTCATGGGGCCGGTGGTGGCGCCTCCGGCATCGAAGCCGATACCGAGGAAGAGGTCGGGAACGAAGGCCGCACAGGCGAAGACGATCAGATAGCAGAGAGCGAGCAGGAGCTTCAGCGAAAGCTGGAAAATGATGCGGCCCATAGCCACGGCCACGAAAAAGCCCACGCCTATGCCGATGATGCAGACCAGAGCCATAGGCGCGATGACCGGGGCCACGCCCGTGACCTGCGCGGCCAGCACCTGCACGTCGGGTTCGGCAACCGTGATGATGAAGCCGACCGTGAAGCCGACGGTCAGCATGAGCGCGAGATTGCGCTTTGCCGTGAGTGCAGAGCCGACCTTCTGGCCGACAGGCAGGACGCCGATGTCCGCACCGACGAGAAAAAGGCCGAGGCCGATCACAAAGAGCGCCGCACCAGCCAGAAAGCGCGGCAGGGCGTCGCCCAGCGGGGCGACCGTGAAATGGAGCAGGAGCACGAGAAAGACGACCGGCACGGCCGAGATCACGGATTCCCTGCATTTTTCGAGAAAGAGCATCCCTGTCCTTTGCTGAACGCCATAAAAATGTTGAACTGTTATCCAGTATGACAGGGAAACAGATCCAAGTCCAGCGAGGTACTAGGTTTTAGACGGTGGGAGAGAACGGAAGGGCTCTTTAGCCGCCAGCAATTCCTTCTGTCGGGGAACATCCTGTTATCCAATGCTGCTGCAAATTGGAGAAAGTGGCGGCGGGAGAGGAAGGAAAGCGTACGCAGAAAAAAAATCAGGCAAGGAAGAAGCGGTAGATGAGTGTTCCGAGAAGGAGCGTAAGGGTGACGTACAGGAAATTCCGCACCGCGTTTGCCCCCACGCGTATGGCAAGGCGTGTTCCTATCTGATTGCCAAGGATATTGGCGGCCGCGCAGGGAAGGGCTACTTTGTAGAGAACGACGCCGCCCGAGGCGAAGGCCGCAAGGCCGCCTGCGTTGGAGGCAAGGTTGAAGACCTTGGCCGTGGCCGAAGCCTTCACCAGCCCCATGCGCAGGAAAAGGTGCAGGCCTATGATGAAGAACGAGCCTGTGCCCGGGCCGAAGAAGCCGTCGTACACACCCACGAAGAAGCCCATGAGCACGACCTTGAGCCAGAGGCCTTTTTCGGGAAGTTCGCCTTCCTGCACACGGCTTTTGCCGGAGAACAGGGAGATGAGCATACCCACAGGCAGAAGGAAGACAAGGATGCGCCCCAGCAGGGCACTGTCGAGCAGGAGGGCGAGCCCGGCTCCGGCCATGCCGCCGAGGAAGGCCGAGGCGAAGCCCAGAGGAGCGATGCGCAGGACGACGAGGTGGTTGCGGGCGAAAGTCCAGAGCGAGGAGAGCGAGCCCAGCGTGGAAGCGAATTTGCCCGTGCCGAGGGCCACATGAGGAGGCAGGCCGCATACCAGCATGGCAGGCGTGGAGATGAGGCCTCCGCCTCCGGCGATGGAGTCCACAAAGCCTGCAAGGAAGAAGAAAACGCACAGAACCAGAAGTATGTCCAGCGAGATTTCCATGGAATGTCCTGTTTTTTCAGAAGATACGACAAGGCCGCGCCTTCTTTCTAGCCCTATGCCCTGCCTTTGTCGAGGGGCGGACGGAAAAGCCCTGCCCATCGGGAGAGCCGGAAGGGCAGGGCTTGCGTTTTTCTGCGGAAGGCAGGCTATTCTTCCTTGAGTTCGCGGGTCATCAGCGCCGTCACGGCGTCGCGGGGGGAAGAGCCTTCTTCAAGGATGCGGCATACGGTCTCGGTGATGGGGGCGGCCGCGCCGAAGCGCCCGGCAAGGAGTCGGGCCGCCTGTGCCGTTTTCACGCCTTCGGCCACCATGCCAAGAGAGCTGACGATATGCTCCAGCGTTTCACCCTGGCCGAGGCGAAGGCCGACCTGCCGATTGCGCGAAAGGCCGCCGGTGCAGGTAAGAGTGAGGTCGCCAAGGCCGGAAAGCCCCATGAAGGTGAGTGGATTCGCGCCCATAGCCGTGCCTATGCGGGCCAGCTCGGCAAGGCCGCGTGTGATGAGGGCCGCACGGGCGTTGGAGCCGAAGCCCAGCCCATCGCACACGCCTGCGGCAATGGCCATGACGTTCTTCAATGCGCCGCCCGCTTCCACGCCGGTGACATCGGTGCTGGAGTAACAGCGGAAGAAAGGCGTGGAGAAAAGCGTGCGCAGGCGAGCGCCAAGCTCGTCGTCCATACAGCCCAGCACGACGGCCGTGGGATGCTGGTCCATGACTTCGGCGGCAAAGGAAGGGCCGGAAAGCACGGCGTAGCGCGGCATGGCACGTTCCCCGAGTTCCTGGCAGGCGACCTGACTCATGGTGAGACAGGAGCCGGATTCCAGACCTTTGGAGGCGTTGACGATCACGCAGTCCGGCCTGAGCATGGCTCCTTTGTCTTTCAGCCATTGCCGCTGATGCTGGCAGGGAACGGCAAGCACGAGAAGACTGCAATCCGTAAGCGCGTCGGTCTGCACAGAGGCACGCACCTTCGGATGCAGAAGCCGCCCGGGCAGATAGCGCGGGTTTTCGTGGCGCGTGTTGATGGCTTCCGCCACAGCCGCATCACGCAGGATGATGGTAACGTCGTGCCCGGCGCAGGCAAGCACATGGGCGAGGGCCGTGCCCCAGCTCCCGCCGCCGGCGACTGCGGCACGAAAGGGCAGTGTTTCAGGCATGGGTTCTCCTTTTCTCTCCTGCGCGAAACCATAGCGTGTCCATGTGACAGGAGTATGAAGCAGGCGGGCGAAAAAAAGAAAGCTCCCGAATCTCTCCGGGAGCTTTCCAAGGGGCTGGGCAGAGCCCCTGTGTATCATTTCGTTTTGCCGGTAAGCACTTCGCCGGGCTTGGCCTTGCCTGCGCTCTGCACGATGCGGCTTCCTTCGGGAACGCTGTGCGTGAGCCAGACATTGCCGCCGATGATGGAACCCTTGCCGATGGTGATGCGGCCAAGGATGGAAGCACCGGCGTACACCGTGACATTATCTTCAAGGATGGGGTGGCGGGGCAGGCCCTTGACCAGCGTGCCGTCCTCGTTCTTGGAGAAGGAAAGCGCGCCGAGGGTCACGCCCTGATAGAGGCGGCATCCCTTGCCGATGATGCAGGTCTCGCCGATGACCACGCCGGTGCCGTGGTCGATGAAGAAGTTCGAGCCTATCTGAGCGCCGGGGTGTATGTCGATGCCGGTGCGGGAATGGGCCATTTCGGCTATCATGCGGGGGATGATGGGCACTTTGAGGTCGTAGAGCTCATGGGCCACACGATGGTGTATCATGGTGAGCATGGAGGGATAGCAGAACAGTGTTTCGCCGGGGCTGGTGGCGGCGGGGTCGCCTTCGTAGGCGGCGCGGGCGTCCTCGGTGAGCATCCCGCGAATCTTGGGGATGCGCTTCATGAATTCCATAGCCATCTCGCGGGCGGCCACGTCGCATCCGCGGCAGTCGGTGGCGTAGTCGGCGCAGGCGAAACAGCCGCCGCAGCGGATCTGTTCGGTGAGCAGGCGGAAGATGGAGTCGAGGTTGGCGGCCACATGGTAGCGCAGGGATTCGCGGTGCACCTGCGAAGGGCCGAAATAGCCGGGGAAGAACAGGGCCTTGAGCCTGTTCATCATCTCGCTGAGTTTTTCCTGGGAAGGCAGGGAGGTGGACCAGTCCTTGGCATGGAGCACGGCGGCAAGGGATTCGGGACTGCACAGAGCTTCGGTGACGGCCTCAAGCTCGCGCATACGGGAAATGACGATCTCTTTGTCGGGGGTCATGGTTCAGTCCTTGGGGAAAAGGGCAGTGGAAAGGTAGCGTTCGCCGGTGTCCGGCGCGATGGTCACGATATCGCGGCCTGCGAATTCGGGGCGGGCGGCAAGGCGCATGGCCGCGCACACATTGGCCCCGGAGGTGATGCCGCAGTTGAGGGCTTCCTTCGCCATGAGCAGGCGGGCCGTGGCCATAGCGTCTTCGGTGCTCACGGTGAGGATGCCGTCGGCCACGGCGCGGTCGAATACGGCGGGAACGAAGTTCGCGCCTATGCCCTGGATGCCGTGGGCGGCGGCGCGGCCCTGCGAGAGCATGGGGGATTCTTCAGGCTCCACGGCGGCGCAGAAGATGCCGGGGAAGGCTTCCTTCAGGCGGCGGCTCGTGCCGACAAAGGTGGCCCCCGAACCCACACCGGCAAGGAAGGCGGCAGGCGTCACGCCATTGGAGCGGCAGTCGTCCACGATCTCAAGGCCGGTGGTTTCGTAATGGATGCGCGGGCCTTGGGGATTGCTGAACTGGTCGGGCCGGAACGCTCCGGGAATGGAGGCGAGGAGTTCGTCCGCCTTGGCAAGCGCGCCCTGCATACCCTGTTCGGCAGGCGTGAGCACGAGTTCGGCCCCCAGCGCCTTGAGCAGGGCGCGGCGTTCCATGCTGGCCGAGGCAGGCATGGTGAGCATGAGGCGCAGGCCTTTCTTGGCGCAGACCACGGCAAGGCCGATGCCGAGATTGCCGCTGGTGGCTTCCACCACGGTTCCGCCGGGAGCGAGAGCCCCGGAGGCGAGGGCGGCTTCGATGTAGCCGCGTGCCGCCCTGTCCTTAATAGAGCCGCCCGGATTGCGGGATTCGTTCTTCACCCAGATGCGGGCGGGGAGTTCGGCGGAAAGGGCGTCGAGCAGGATGAGGGGCGTGTGCCCTATGGTGTCGAGGATATTCATGCAGGCCTCACTTTTCGCTGGCCGGGGCGCTGTCGTCCTCGTCGTCTTCCACGGCGAAGTCGGCGGCATCGGCAAAGAAGGAATCACTGGAAGCGATGTCGTCTTTGGTGAACATACGCCAGAGCACGGACTCTTCGCCGTTTTCGTCCACCAGCTTCTCGGGCATGACATGGAGCATGGGCTCTCCCTTCCACAGGTAGGTCATGCTTCCGTCGGGGGCAAGGTGGCAGTGCATATTGGCGGCAATGTCCTCGGGGGCGAGCTTGCGCGGGTTCACGCCCAGCTCTTCGAGCTGTTCACGCAGAAGCTCTTCCACGCGGGCGGCCACCTGAAGATTGGGGCGCGGTGCTTGTTCGTTGGGGGTCGGCATAGTTTCCTCGCAGGCAGAAGATGAAGGCGGGGCCTCTGCGCAGAAAGATAACCTTTTGTCCTCGCTTGGCAAGAGCAGGGGAGGGGTGTTTCCCCTGTGGGAACGAAAAACATAGCTTCGGGATAGGCTTTGTGCTCTCCCGCTAGCGGTATTTTGTGCTTTGAAAAGCTGGTGACTTTGTATATCACAGAAGGCAGGAAGCGTACGCACCTGTTTTCGGCGACCCGCCCTGCGGGAAGAACAAGAAGGGGACTACGGTGAAAAAGCCCAGCATTCTCTGCATTCGTTGTGACCATATCGGTGATCTTCTGGTCAGCACCCCTGTTTTTTCTCGACTGCGCAGGCTGTACCCCGAAGCCGAGATCAACGTCATCACAAGCCCTGCCGGGAGGCTGGCCCTTGTCGGCAATCCTGACCTCGACCGGGTCTGCGTCTATAACAAGAAGTCGTTCCGTTCGTGGCTCGGGCTTCTGCCTCTTCTTTTAAAGAAGCACGATATGGTGATAGGCCTCAACCAGGGGTCGAAGACCATACGCTTCCTCGTATCTCTGGCGCGCGGAGCAAAGAAGGGCTTTCTTCAGACAGGCAACCTTGCGCCGTGGAGCGGAGACCCTGACGCCGTGAAGCATATATCCGTATGTATGCTGCGCGAGCTGGAAGCGGAATTTTCCCTGCCGCACGACGAGAACCCCGACATACGGATGCGTTTTCATGTGCCCGAAGGCCTGAAGCAGGAACTTCGGGCCGCCTATCCTCCCGTTGCCGGGCTCAAGCGCGTAGGCTTGTTCGTGGGCAATATCGCCAAGCCCAAGATGCGCTGGCCCGCCGAGAAATTCGCCGAACTGGCCGCACTTCTGCTGAAGGAGAACGCCGGAGTCGAAGTGTACGCCGTGGCAGGCCCGGCCGATGTTCCCCTGCTGGACGCCTTCAAACATATCAAGGATACGCGCCTGCATACCTTTGTGGGGAACGTGTCGCTCCAGCATACCACGGCGTTCATCGCCACCTGCGACGCCTTTGTGACCAGCTCTTCTTCCCCCCAGCATCTGACGGCGGCCGCCGGAGTGCCGATGGTCTCCATCACCAATCCTTGTTCCGATGCCCGCTGGACGCCGCGTGGGCCTTTGAATTTCTCCGCCATCTCCGAAGTGCCGTACGATGTGCGCGGTGTGAGCCTGAAGCAGGTCTATGAAGCGCTGAATAAGTCCATGCAGGGCTATCTTACCCCGTGGAAAGACTGAGCACCCCCTTCACAACACAAAAGGCCGGAACCCCGAAAGGAGCTCCGGCCTTCTTCTATCTTTAAGGTATTGCTCAGATGTGGTCGCAGACGGCCTGACCCATTTCCGTGGTGGAGATGGGCGTCACGCCGGCTTCGGCAATGTCGCCGGTACGCAGGCCGGCGTTGAGCACGGCGGTCACGGCGTCGTCGATGGCCTTGGCTTCGGCTTCAAGGCCGAAGGAATAGCGCAGCATCATGGACACGGAAAGGATGGTGGCCAGAGGGTTGGCGACGTTCTTTCCGGCGATGTCGGGCGCGGAGCCGTGGCTGGGCTCGTAGAGGCCGAACGTGCCGTCGGCAAGGCTGGCAGAGGGCAGCATGCCCAGCGAGCCGGTGATCATGCTGGCTTCATCGGAGAGGATGTCGCCGAACATATTCGAGGTGAGGATGACGTCGAACTGGTTGGGGCGGTACACGAGCTGCATGGCGGCGTTGTCCACGTACATGTGGGAAACGGTGACTTCGGGGTAGTCGGCGGCCATTTCGGTCACGATCTTGCGCCACAGGCGGGAGGCTTCGAGCACGTTGGCCTTGTCCACGCTCACAAGGTTCTTGTTGCGGGCCATGGCGGCGTTGAAGGCCACCTTGGCGATGCGGCGGATCTCCATTTCGGAGTAGCGTTCCACGTCGTAGGCTTCGGGGCCGTACTTGCCGTCGCGCCAGCCGTGTTCGCCGAAGTAGATGCCGCCGGTGAGTTCGCGCACGATCATAAGGTCCATGCTCTCGCCGATGTTCTCGGGCTTGATGGGGCAGGCCTTGGCAAGAGCCTTGTGCATGATGGCCGGGCGCAGGTTGGCGTAAAGGCCGAGGCCTTCGCGGATCTTGAGCAGGGCCTTTTCAGGGCGCTCTGCACCGGGGAGGTTGTCCCACTTCGGGCCGCCCACAGCCCCGAGGAGAACGGCGTCGTGTTCCTTGCACACGGATACGGTGTCTTCGGGGAAGCAGGTGCCCACGGCGTCGTAGGCTGCGCCGCCCATGAGGCGGTAGGTGTATTCGAAGGTGTGGCCGAACTTGTCGCCGATCTTGTTGAGGACCTTGATGGCTTCGGCAACGATCTCAGGGCCGATGCCGTCGCCGGGAATAACTGCAATGCGGTAGGTGGACATGGGATATCCTTGTAGGTTTTGGGGGATGTGGGGTTATTTCTTGCCGATGAAGTTCAGGAAGACGAGCGGAGTTTTGCCGGTATTGGCAAGGGCATGGCTGTCGCCGGGGCGGGCGATGGTGATGTCGCCGTCATGCACAACGGTCTTCTTGCCATCGCTGTCGGTGAACGTGCCTTCGCCAGACACGATGACATAAACGTCCTCGTTGTCCTTGTGCGTATGCATGCCGATGGAAGCTCCGGGCTGGAGCGTCATCCAGCCGATTTCCTTGATGGCGAGGCCGTCGGTGTTATCGTGCCGGGTGAAGCTGTACTTGCCGTAGAGCGTACCTTCGCCGCCTGCGGTCTTTTCTCTGTCCCAGGTCTTGAGGCTGTCCTTGGTATAGACCTGTTGGGCCATGGCGTTGCTGGCAAAGAGCAGGGTTGCGAGGCTGAAAAGAAAAACTTTCTTCATAGCTACACTTGCCTATCAATAAAAAATCTTTGGAAGAAGGGGATGGGGTTCGGGGAAGGGAAGCCTTTCTCCAGAAAGGTTTCTCCCCCTTCCCCGTAAAACATCACTTCCCGATCTTGCTCTTCGAGTAATTCACCAGACCGCCGCAGGCGATGAGGTTCTGCATGAAGGGCGGGAAGGGCTCGGCCTGAAAGGTCTGGCCCGTGGTTTCGTTGGTGATGACGCCGGTGTTGAAGTCCACGCTCACGGTATCTCCGGCCTTGATATTCCTGGCGGCCTCCTCGCATTCGAGGATGGGCAGGCCGATGTTCAGGGCGTTGCGGAAGAAGATACGGGCGAAGGTGGAAGCGATGACGCAGGAAATGCCGAGGTACTTGATGGACAGCGGCGCGTGTTCGCGGGAGGAGCC
>JAFQTU010000018.1 GCA_017408905.1 Mailhella sp.
CTGGCGAAAAAGTGAGACAGCGCGCCTGCATCAATGCCAGGCACCGGCACATGGACCCCCACCCTGTACATGCACAGGATGAGGATCGTCCATGCCAGCTTTTTACGCAGCTCAGGCATTTGCGCCATTTTGTCCGCGCCGTTCGCCACGTCTTATTCCTCGTTAGCAGCGGGTTCTTCGTCAGCGAGGAGTTCCTTCACTTCGCCGCCGGCGGCAAGGATCTTGGCCTTGGCGGAAGCGGAGAAGCGGAAGGCTTCGATGCTGACGGGGCGGGTCACTTCGCCTTCGCCAAGGATCTTGACGAGAGCGCTGTTGACCAGACCGCGAGCGTAGATGTCTTCGAGGGCGATTTCCTTCTGGTCGGGGAAGGCGGCCAGGAGGCGATCGAGGTTAATGACTTCGTAAGTCACCTTGAACAAAGCGTTCTTGAAGCCACGCTTGGGCAGACGGCGCTGCAGGGGCATCTGGCCGCCTTCGAAACCGGGACGGACACCGCCGCCGGAGCGGGCGTTCTGGCCCTTGTGGCCCTTGCCGGAGGTGCCGCCGAGGCCGGAGCCGGCGCCACGGCCGACGCGCTTGCGGCCCTTACGTTCTTCGGGGAAAGGATACAGATCGTTAAGTCTCATTATGCAACGACCTCCACCAGGTGAGAAACGCTGGCGATCATGCCGCGGGTGGCGGCGTTATCCTTAAGGGTCTTCACCTGCTCGCGACGGACCAGGCCCATAGCGTCCAGAACCTTCTTCTGGGAGGGGGTGGTGCCGATGCGGCTTCTGATGAGCTTCACCTTGATTTCAGACATGGTAATCTACCTTATAACCCCTTACTTGCGGGGGGCTTCCAGTTTCTTACCGCGCACTTCGGAAACTTCCTCGGCGCTGCGCAGGGAGGTGAGACCAGCCACGGCGGCGCGGAGAACGTTGTGCGGGTTGTTGGTGCCAATGGCCTTGGCGAGAACGTCGGTCACACCGGCGGCTTCCATGACGGCGCGGACAGCGCCGCCAGCGATGATGCCGGTACCGCGGGAAGCGGGCTTCATGAGCACGCGACCAGCGCCGAAGCGGCCAAGCACTTCATAAGGCAGAGTGCCTTCCACCAGGGGGACGTGAACCATGGTCTTGCGGGCGCGTTCGGTAGCCTTGCGAAGAGCTTCAGGAACTTCCTGAGCCTTGCCGAGGCCGAAGCCAACGTTGCCCTTGCCGTCGCCAACGACGATGAGGGCGCTGAAGCTGAAACGACGGCCACCCTTCACGACCTTGGCAACACGGTTCAGACTAACGATCTTTTCAATGTAGCCGGAATCCTGCTGCATCTGCTGCTGTTCCATATTTTACCTGCTCTTGCGACTAGAATTCGAGGCCGCCTTCACGGGCGCCTTCGGCAACAGCCTTCACGCGACCATGATAGAGGTAGCCGTTACGATCGAAGACAACCTTGCGGATGCCCTTTTCCAGAGCCAGGCGGGCAATTTCCTTACCCACGAGTTCTGCACCAGCCTTGTTGCAGGAAGCCTTCTCGCCGCCCTTGGAAAGAGCGAGGGTAGAAGTGGCAACCAGAGTAGCGCCGGCGGCGTCATCCACCACCTGAGCGTACATGTGCAGGTTGGAACGGAACACAACCAGACGAGGTCTCTCGACAGTGCCGGAGATCTTCTTGCGGATATGCACCTTGCGGCGCTTGCGGCTTTCGTTCTTAGAAAGAATCATGGCCGTTACCCCTATTTACCCTTGCCGCCGGACTTACCGGCCTTGCGGCGGATAATTTCGTTATCATACTTGATGCCCTTGCCCTTGTAGGGTTCAGGCTTACGCACGCGGCGGATGCGGGCAGCGTATTCACCGACCAGTTCCTTATCGATACCGGAGATGGTGAGCTTGTTGCCTTCCGCCTTGGCTTCCAGACCCTTGGGAAGTTCGATCAGCACGGGATGGGAGAAACCGACGGAAAGGTCAACGATGTTGCCCTTCACGGCCACCTTGAAGCCCACGCCAATGACTTCGAGAGTCTTGGAGAAACCCTTGCTCACGCCTTCGACGCAGTTGGCGACGAGGGTACGGCGCAGGCCGTGCTGAGCGTTGCTCTCGCGAGAGTCGTCCTTACGAGTGATGGTCAGGAGACCTTCGGTCAGCTCGTAGTTGAGGAGGCTGCTCATGGGAGTCTGGAGGGTTCCCTTGGGGCCCTTCACTTCGACCATATCTTCACCCAGCTTAACTTCCACACCCTTGGGAAGCACGATGGGCTGTTTACCAATTCTCGACATTTTATTCTACCTTGGCTGGATGTCAGCGACGTACGCCGCGATTACCAGACTTCGCAAAGAAGTTCGCCGCCAGTCTTGTCGGCCTGAGCGGTCATGCCGTCCAGGACGCCACGAGAGGTGGACAGGATGCAGATGCCGAGACCATTCTGGACGCGGGGAATCTGATGAGCGCCCACATAGACACGGCGACCAGGCTTGCTGATGCGCTTGAGGCCGGTGATAGCAGGGCGGCCCTTCACGTACTTCAGCGCAATGGTGATGTTACGTTCATCAACGGTAACATCTTCCACATAGCCTTCCTGCTTGAGGATGGTCGCCATGGCTTCCTTCATCTTCGAGCGCGGCACACTCACTTCCTTGTGGAGGGCCAGGTGTGCGTTGCGGATACGCGTGAGCATATCGGCAATAGGATCGGTCAACATGGTATAACTCCTGAATGTTGCTGGATTACCAGCTGGATTTGCGGACGCCGGGCAGTTCGCCGTTCAGCGCCTTTTTGCGGAAGCAGATACGGCAAAGGCCGAACTGACGCATGAAAGCATGGGGACGACCGCACACGGGGCAGCGATTGTAAGCGCGAACAGCAAACTTGGGCTTGCGGGCGGCCTTAACTTTGAGAGAAGTACGAGCCATTGTTCACTCCTTACTTGCGGAAGGGCATGCCGAGCTGTTCGAGCATCAGCTTGCTTTCCTTATCGGTGGTGGCGGTGGTCACGATGGTGATGTTCATGCCCACGGGGTTGTCCACACGGTCGGCTTCCATTTCGGGGAAGATAGTGTGTTCCTTGATACCGAGGGTGAAGTTGCCACGACCATCGAAGCCACGATCCGGAATGCCGCGGAAGTCGCGGACGCGGGGCATGGCGAAGTTCATGAGCTTGTCCAGGAAGTCCCACATGGCGTCCTTGCGGAGGGTGACGCGCACGCCGATGGGCATGCCTTCACGCAGCTTGAACGCAGCAATGGACTTCTTGGCGCGGGTGACCACAGCCTTCTGGCCGGCAATAGCGGACAGGTCGGCAACGCAGTCTTCGATCAGCTTCTGGTTCTGGTTGGCAGAACCAAGACCGATATTCAGGGAGATCTTCTCGATCCCAGGAATCTGCATGGAGGACTTGTAAGCAAACTCCTTCTGCAGAGCAGGGACCACCTTCTCGCGATATATCGTTTCAAGACGGGTCATCGTCATTCACCTTTTAGATGGTTTCGTTGCACTTCTTGCAGAAACGCACTTTCTTGCCGTCTTCAGCGGCACGGTAACCAACGCGGGTGGGCTTGGCACAGTGAGGGCAAACCACCATCAGGTTGGAAACGTGAATGGGCATTTCCTTATCGACGATGCCGCCGGGTTCGCGCTTGTAGGGGTTGGGACGAACATTGCGCTTCACAACGTTCACCTTTTCAACCACCACGCGGTCGGACTTGCGCACGATCTTCAGAACCTTACCGATCTTGCCTTCGTCCTTGCCGGCGATCACCATCACCTTGTCGTCTTTGCGAATACGGAACTGTTTCATACCGTAGCTCCTTACAGCACTTCAGGGGCAAGGGACACGATCTTCATAAAGCCGCGGGCGCGCAGTTCGCGGGCCACGGGTCCGAAGATACGGGTACCCACAGGTTCACCCTGCTTGTTCAGAAGCACGGCGCCGTTCGTATCGAACTTGATGTAGGAACCGTCGGCGCGGCGCACTTCCTTGGCGGTACGCACGATAACGGCTTCCATGACATCGCCCTTCTTCACCTTGGCGTGGGGGATGGCGTCCTTCACGGACACCATGATCACATCGCCCACCGTGGCATAGCGACGGTGAGAGCCGCCCAGCACCTTGATGCAGGCCACTTCCTTGGCGCCGGAGTTGTCGGCCACCAGAAGTCTGGATTCTACCTGGATCATTGTGTTTCCTTTTAGTCAGCCCGGATGGGACTAGACGGCCTTTTCAAGCACGGCCACCAGGTGCCAGCGCTTGTTCCGGCTCATGGGCCGGTATTCCACGATTTTAACCTTATCGCCGATGCCGCACTCGTTCATGGGATCGTGGGCGGTGAACTTCTTACGCCGACGAATGTACTTCTTGAGCAGCGGATGCTGAACCAGAGTTTCAACGAGCACCACGATGGTCTTGTCGCACTTGTCGCTGACCACGGTACCGACGAGCGTTCTGCCGTTGCGCTGTTCGATTGCGCTGTTCATATCCGCTCCTACTTATTCGCGGCGGCGGCAAGGGCCGTCAGCACGCGGGCAATGTCTTTCTTGGTGGCGGGAATGGACGCCGTCTTTTCCAACTGAGCAGTGGCATGCTGGAAGCGCAGGTTGAAAAGTTCCTGGCGCAGTTCGGTCAGCTTAGCCTGGAGCTGCTCGACGCTCATTTCACGCAGTTCCTTCATTTTCATGCGAAGGCTCCTTCTCTCACCACGATCACGGTCTTCACGGGCAGCTTATGGGCGGCCAGAGTGAGGGCGCGCTTGGCGAGTTCCAGATCGACACCCTTGATTTCATAAAGCACGCGGCCGGGCTTGACCGGTGCGCACCAGCCCACAGGAGCACCCTTACCGGAACCCTGACGAGTGGCCAGAGGCTTGGCGGTAACAGGATGGTCGGGGAACACGCGGATCCAAACCTTACCGCCGCGGCGGATGTGGCGCATCATGGCGATACGGGCGGCTTCGATCTGCTGGCTGGAAAGCTTGCCATGTTCAACAGCCTTCAGGCCAATTTCACCGAAAGCGATGGTAGCACCGCGGTTGGCCGGGCCACGCAGGCGGCCTTTCTGCCACTTGCGGAATTTGATTCTCTTAGGAGCAAGCATTACTGATTAACCTCGTTGTCAAGGATTTCACCCTTGTAAACCCACGCCTTGATGCCGATGAGGCCATAGGTGGTGTGAGCTTCGGCAAAACCGTAGTCGATGTCGGCACGCAGGGTCTGCAGCGGCACGCGGCCGTCGCGGTACCATTCGGAGCGGGCGATTTCGGCACCGGCAAGGCGGCCGGCGCAGGAAATCTTGATGCCTTCGGCGCCGAACTTGCGGGCCATCTGCACGGTGCGCTTCATGGCGCGGCGGAAGGCAACGCGGCGTTCGAGCTGCGTGGCGATGTTTTCAGCAACGAGCTGAGCTTCAATTTCGGGGCGGCGGATTTCATTCACTTCGAGAGCAAAGTCACGGCCGAACTTCTTCTTGAGGTCAGCGCGGAGCTTTTCGATCTCAGCACCCTTGCGGCCGATAACGATGCCGGGGCGGGCGGTGGAGAGAATGAGGCGGATGCGGCCGCCGAAACGTTCGATCTCGATCTTAGCAACACCGGCGCTGTAAAGAAGCTTCTTCACATAGGTGCGGATGTTGTGGTCTTCAAACACGAAGGAAGCGTATTCCTTCTTGCTGAACCAGCGAGACTGCCAATTCTTATTGTATCCGAGGCGGAAGCCGTAAGGATGTACTTTCTGACCCATAGCCTTATTCCTGTCCTTCCGCGAGAATCACGGTGATGTGGCTGGTGCGCTTGCGGATGTGCATGGCACGGCCCTGAGAACGGGGCATGAAGCGCTTCCAGGTGGGGCCTTCGTTCACCACAACGTCCTTGACGTACATGGAGTCCACATCGATGCCAGGGAACTGGGAGGCGTTGGCCAGAGCCGAACGCACCACGCCATAAAGGACACCGGCGGGCTTGTTGGGCGTGAACTTGAGCTGGTTCAGGGCATCTTCCACAGGAAGACCCTTGATGTTCTGGGCAACCAGACGGGTCTTGCGGGGAGAAACGCGCTGAAACTTGCAGATAGCTTTAGATTCCATGAACGTTACTCGCTATTTTTTGCCCGCTTTAGTCTTCTTGTCAGCAGCGTGGCCGTGGAACGTACGGGTGGGCGCAAATTCGCCCATCTTGTGGCCGACCATGTTTTCCGTGACGAAGACGGGGATGAACTTCTTGCCGTTATGCACGGCGAAGGTCAGACCAACCATTTCAGGCAGGATCATGGAACGGCGGGACCAGGTCTTGATAACCTTGTGGTCGTTGCTGGAAACAGCCGCTTCCACCTTCTTCATGAGGCTGCCGTCCACAAAGGGACCTTTCTTAAGAGATCTAGGCATGTCCGGCTCCTCTTACTTCTTGCCGCGGGCCTTGATGATGAGGCGGCTGGAAGGCTTCTTCTTGGCACGAGTCTTGTAACCCTTGGTCGGGATACCCCAGGGAGTAACGGGATGACGACCGCCAGAGCTGCGGCCTTCACCACCACCGAGGGGATGGTCGACGGGGTTCATGGCGACGCCGCGGACCTTGGGACGACGGCTCAGCCAACGGTTGCGGCCGGCCTTGCCAAGGCTGATATTTTCATGCTGCACGTTGCCGACCTGACCAACGGTGGCGATGCAGGCGGCGAGCACCTTGCGAACTTCACCGGAGGGGAGGCGGAGGATGACGTACTTGCCGTCCTTACCCACGAGCTGAGCGTAGGTACCGGCAGCGCGGCACATCTGACCGCCACGGCCAGGATGCATTTCAATGTTGTGCACGTTGGTACCAACGGGGATGCGGCCGAGAGCCAGAGCGTTGCCGGGCTTGATGTCAGCCTTGTCGCCGGCTTCGATCACGTCGCCCTGCTGGATGCCAACGGGAGCGAGGATGTAGCGCTTTTCGCCGTCAGCGTAGCTGAGGAGGGCGATGCGGGCGGTACGGTTAGGATCGTATTCGATTTCGGCGACGCGGGCGGCGATGCCCATCTTGTCGCGCTTGAAGTCGATGATACGATAGAGGCGCTTGTGGCCACCACCGCGGCGGCGGCTGGTGACGCGACCGTTATTGTTACGGCCGGCCTTTCTGGGGAGACCTTCGGTAAGAGACTTTTCCGGGGTAGATCTGGTGATCTCGGCGAAATCGGAGACAGTCTGGAAACGACGGCCAGCAGAAGTCGGCTTCATCTTGAGAACTGCCATTGCTTAGACTCCCTCGAAGAACTCGATCTTGTTGTCAGCGGCGAGGGTGACATAAGCCTTACGGTAGCCGGCGATGCGACCCTTCACGCGGCCCTGGCGCACGCGGGCGCGAGGCTTGACCGTGATGACATTGACATTGGCGACCTTGACCTTGAAGGCTTCTTCCACTGCCTTACCGATCTCGATCTTGTTGGCCTTGGGAGCAACGAAGAAGGCGTACACGTTGCTTTCGCGAAGCTCGGTAGCCTTTTCGGTCACAACAGGCCGAAGAAGAATTTTAGTGTAATCCATGTCCATTCCTTTCGAGGCGAGCGACTTACTTCAGTCTCTCTTCGAGATGAGCCAGAGCGCCTTCGAGAACCACGAGCTGCTTGCAGTTGAGCACGTCGTACACGGTGACAGCGTCGGGAGTGACGAGGGTAACGCCAGGAAGGTTGCGGGAAGCGAGGGCGAGGTTGGCGTCCACGCAGCCGTTTTCAGCGGGAGCCACGACAAGGGCCTTGGTGAGGCCGAGGGTCTTGGCAACGCCGGCGAAAAGCTTGGTCTTGGCTTCGGCGAGTTCGATGCCCTTCACCACCATGAGGCCGTCGGCCACGCGGGAGGAAAGAGCCATGCGAAGGGCCAGAGCGCGCACCTTCTTGTTGACCTTGAAGCTGTAATCGCGGGGCTGGGGTCCGAAGATGATCGCGCCGCCACGCATGATGGGGGAGCGGTTGGAACCCTGACGCGCATTACCAGTACCCTTCTGCTTGAAGGGCTTCTTGCCGCCGCCAGACACGTAAGCGCGGGTCTTGGCAGCATGAGTGCCGGCACGGAGAGCGTTGCGATAAGCACGAACCACGAGGTTCAGAATCTCAGGCCGAACTTCGACTTCAAACACTTCAGGAGCGAGGGTGACTTCACCGGCTTCCTGCATGTTCTGATCGTAAACTTTCATAAGAGCCATTGTTTCTTCTCCTCAGGAACTACTGCTTGCGCACGAGCACGAGGCCGTTCTTAGGACCGGGCACGGCACCCTTGATGAGGATGACGTTATCTTCGGCGCGGACTTCCACGATCTTCAGGCCCTGCTGGGTGACGCGTTCGGCGCCCCACTGACCAGCCATCTTCTTGCCCTTGAACACGTGGCCGGGGAAGGTGTTGTTACCGATGGAACCACCGGAACGATGCACCTTTTCGTCACCATGGCCATCGTCCATACCATGGAAGTTCCAGCGGCGCATAACGCCCTGATAACCCTTACCGATGCTGGTGCCGGTAACCTTCACCTTGTCGCCAGCGGCGAACATATCGGCGGTGAGGACAGCGCCAGCTTCAACAGTGGCGGCTTCGGCGAGGCGAAGTTCGCGCACTTCGCGGCAGGCGGCAACGCCGGCCTTGGCGAAGTGACCCTTCATAGCCTTGGTCACCTTCTTGTCAGCCACTTCTTCAAAAGCGATCTGAAGAGCATTGTAGCCGTCGGTTTCCACCGTCTTCACCTGGGTCACGGGGCAGGGGCCTGCCTTGACCACAGTGACGGCAACAGCGGTGCCGTCGTCGGCGAAAATACGGGTCATGCCCAGCTTTCGTCCAATAATACCCATTTTCTCAGACATGACGCCCCTCTCTTAGAGCTTGATTTCAACATCCACGCCGGCGGGCAGGGAAAGCTTGCCCAGAGCGTCCACGGTCTGCTGCGTGGGGTCGAGGATGTCCATAAGGCGTTTGTGAACTCTCATCTCGAACTGTTCACGGGACTTCTTGTCCACGTGGACCGAGCGCTGAATCGTGTACTTGTGAATGTTGGTGGGCAGAGGAATAGGCCCAGCCACACCCGCGCCAGTATTGCGCGCAGTGTCCACGATTTCCGCCACAGCCTTGTCGAGGATACGGTAATCGTAAGCCTTAAGCTTGATACGGATACGATCACTGCCAACAGTCGTCATTGCGAATCTCCATTTTCTGGCAAACCCGCTCCGGCTGATCCCAAGAGGCAAATTTCAGCCGGAGAATCCACCGCCCGGATGGGCGGCTGAGCGGTTTCAGGCTCCGCTCATTTCATGAAGCGCGTTTCGTTTCGCTCACCTTGCGAGGCGAACCGCGTTCTCTTTCCTAGACCTAACGTCAGGGCGACTTAAACGAAAAAGCGTCTTTGAACTGTTTCAAAGGCGCTCGGCTTCATAGAGGAAATATGTGGGAGGAGTAGAGGAGTCGGGGACCGTTTCCGGCAACCGCTCGTGCCCGCATATGATCTTCATGAAGCCGTCCTGGTCGCCAACCTGACCTGTGCGGAATTGCTTCCGTCGAACAGGTGGTCCCGCAGGGGCCAACACATACCCGAATCGCCGTTTTACGGCTATCGGTAAAACCCGGCAGTCCGCGAAGTCCTCGGACCACCTTGGTTTGACATCTTCGGCATGTGATGACGCCTGCAAATGTCAAAACCCTGATAATATCACTATTCAGAGTACACCAGGACAGATTCAACCTGTCCTCCCTTTTCAGGGATGCCCTTCATCGGGCAGGTGTATATGTACGCCGACAGGCCCTTTTAGTCAAGTTTTTTCTGCTGTTTTTTCACTTTTTTTCGAACTTTCCGCCCCGCCTTGGACAGGCGGAAAAATTAAAGGATTAAGTCATGTTAAAGAAAGGTGTTGCGCCCACATCAGCCCCCTTGGGCATCCCCTTTGCCTGACTTAAAACGAAAATTTTCTTTGCGGAAACGAAAATTCCGGCCCTTTCTTTCGGGGAGCGAAAACAGCGTTCACGCCGGGCAAATCCCGCAACTCCCCTGCCCTGCCCTCTTCCGAGGCCGCGATGCAGTTTTCCCCATTAACTCCTTAATATTATTAAAGGGATAGAAAAAAGGCCCGCCAGCATGATGCGGCAAGGCCTTTCTTTCTATTTTTCAGGATCGGAGAACCGAACGCAGGGCGTGTTCCACCAGCCCTTCTTCAGCCTCATCCTTTTCGGAAGAGCCGCGATCCGGCCAGTAACGCTCGTAATACGCGGTTTCCGCCTGAGAATCGCCGATGAGGAACAGCTCGTCGCCGAACTGGAATTCACGGCGCGGATCGGGGTTCACGAGCATCTCGCCCTCGGCCGTCTTCACCGCCACCACGTTACAGCGGGTGTTCTTTCGTATGCCGCAGTTGATGAGCGTTGTTCCCGCCAGCTCCATACCGGCATCGGCGCGGAAGATGTTCAGGCCCTCGTTGAGCATGAACACGCGCCCCGGCTCAAGCAGGTTGATGATGCGGGTGGAGACCAGCGAGGCCAGCGAAAGCACGAGGTTCGCGCCTGCCGCGTGGAGTACGTGCACGTTGCGGTCGAGGTTGGAACGGCTGATGATCTGCACGTCCGGCCGCAGGCGGCGACAGTAGATGGTAAGGTAGGTGTTGATGTCGTCGTCGTGGGTGGTGATGATGATGGAAGGGGCCGTCTTGATACCGGCCTTCTCCAGCGTGAAGAGGTCGGCGGCGTCGCCCACCTGCACGCGTATCCCCGGCAGTTTGGGCGCAAGGTTCTGCTTGTCCACCACGACCACATCGAGGCCGCGATCCTTGAGCGCCAGCGCGGCCGCCGTGCCCACGCGGCCGCCGCCCAGCACGAGCACAGGGCCGGGAGCTTCCTCGGTGGCTATCTCGCGGCCCAGCGCGGCGGAGAAGGCGTCTATCTGCTCGCGCGTACCGGCCAGCACCATGACCATGTGGTCTTCCAGCACCGTGGTCGGCAGGGGGCTGGTGAACTCGCCGTGGTTCCACAGGCCCACGACGTTGATGCCCAGCCTGCCGCGCAGGTCGCATTCCTTGATCGTAAGCCCGCCCAGCGTGGTCTGCTTCACCGAGGTCTCGGCGATGACCAGCGGGCCGAAGGTGGCAAGCTGGGTCACGTTCAGGCGGCCCGTGACCACGCGCCGCGTCAGCGAATGGCCCAGCGCCTTCCGGAACTGGAACACGCGGGTACAGCCTGCCAGCTTGAGGATGTCGATGGACTCGTCCTTCTCGGCGCGGGCCACCATGGGAACGTCGGCGTCATACTCACGCAGGGAGAACGCCACGTTGGTGTTGCGCACATCGGTATCGAGCGCCACGACCATGCGCGCGGATTCGGCGCGGAGCTTGCGGTACACGTCGGAATCGTCGTAATCGCCCACGATGGCATGGACGCCCTGATCCATGAGGTCCAGCGCCTGCTGGGTGTTGGAACAGAGCATGACGTTATAGAAGCCGTAGCGCGTGAGTACCTGCGCCAGGTTCCGCGTGATGGGGCTGATGCCGACCAGGATGACGTGCTTCTTGATACCGGCAGGAAGGCTGTGCTGGACTTCCTTCTTCTTCTGCGATTCCAGCCACGGATTGTACACGAACTGGATGAAGGTTGACGGCAGTATGATGAGCAGGCTCACGATGCCGGTGAGCAGGACGATGATCGAGAAGAGCATCCCCAGATCGGATCGGAAGGTGATGTCGCCGAAGCCCAGCGTGGACATGACGGTAAGCGTCCAGTACAGGCCGGTTATCCACGTATATTCGCGCCCCTCGTAGAGCATGATGAAGTGGAACAGCACGCTGAACACGGTGATGACGACCGCCAGCATGACAACAAAACGGAGGAAATACCCGGCATTGCGGCGGGAACCGCGCTCCTGCTGACCCATGGAAAGATGACTGGATAAGGATTTCATGGGGGCTATTATGCCCCTCCGGGCAAAAGTCCGCAAGTCCCCCTTCCCAAACGGAAAAGCATCTCCGTTCCGGGGCGTTTTCAGGCCTTTTTCCGCCCCGGCCCTACCCCATAGCCGCAAAAGGAAAAGCCGCCCTCCCAAGGAAGGCGGCCCTTTCAATTCATGCGGATACGGCCCGCGGCCTGATTAGAGGCCCTTGGACTGCATGTGGCAGATGAGGTCGGCAACGCGGACGGAATAGCCCCATTCGTTATCGTACCAGGCCACCACCTTGGCAAGCGTGCCTTCCTGCACGGAGCAGTATTCGGATTCCACCACGGAGGAATGTTCTTCGCCCTTGAAGTCCATGGAGACGAGGGGAAGATCGTTCACAGTGAGGATGCCCTTGAGGTCGCCTTCGGCGGCTTCACGGAAAGCGGCCACCAGTTCTTCAGTGGTGGTGGGCTTTTCGAGCACGGCGGTGAAGTCCACGGCAGACACGGTGGGGGTGGGCACGCGCAGGGCGTAGCCGCCGAAGCGGCCCTTCATGGCGGGGATGACTTCGGCCACGGCCTTGGCGGCGCCGGTGCTGGTGGGGATGATGTTCAGAGCGGCGGCACGGGCGCGGCGCAGGTCCTTATGGGGCAGGTCGAGGATGCGCTGGTCGTTGGTGTAGGAATGCACGGTGACCATAGTGCCGAGCTTCACGCCGAACTTCTCGATCAGGATCTTCACGATGGGGGAGAGGCAGTTGGTGGTGCAGGAAGCGTTGGACAGGATGTGGTGCTTGGCGGGGTCGTAATCGTTGTGGTTCACGCCCATGACCACAGTCATGTCGGGCTGCTTGGCAGGAGCGGAGATGATGACCTTCTTGGCGCCGCGTTCCATATGCACACCGGCCTGAGGGGCGGTGCGGAAAATGCCGGTGGATTCCACCACCACGTCCACGGCGAGGTCGGCCCAGGGGAGCTTGTTGGGGTCGCGCTCGGCAAGGCAGGCCACGTTCCAGTCGCCCACCTTCACCATAGTGGCTTCACAGCCGCCAACGGTGGTCTTTTCAGCGGCGACTTCGCAGGTGAAGCCGGCCTTGCCGTAGTTGGTGTCGTACTGCAGGAGGTGGAAATTGGTGTTGGCGTCCATGAGGTCGTTGACGGCGACGATCTCGATGTTGTCGTGGTACTGGCCGAAGGCGGCGCGGAAGACCTGACGGCCGATACGGCCGAAGCCGTTGATGGCAACTCTGACTTTCTTCATGTTTCCTTTCCTTTTGCCCTTCATGCGGGCTTTCGTAATCTGAAATAGGTGCGCAGGCAGGCCGGGTCAGCCACCCCGGCGGGCGCTTCGCCATTCTGCCACTGCGTTTTGAAAATCACAAGTGAAAATTACAGTCTATCGTACATATTCTAAATTAGCAAATCTTTTCTTGCCTTCCGCGCAGATAATGCCGCTCTATCCTGCACCAGCGAACACTCCTATCATAGGAATTTGATTGAATAAAAAGGCGAATAGAAATACCGAAGCAGACACAGGTTTTCTCCTCTGGAACAGACGGCTTGAGCTGTGCACAGAGCCCTCATGGGAAACAATGGAACAGAAAAATGGAAGCAACAACGGCCTGCCTTGTTGCCACAACACTCCCTTTTAAACACGAAACACCCGACCTGTTGCATCAGTCCGGGTATGGTGAGCTGCATAAACAAAGAGCGGGGGAAGGTTGCCCTTCCCCCGCAGAACTTCGCTAAGCGCTAAGTCCTAAGCGGCATAACACCGCGCGGAATTAGAACTTGTACTGGAAGGTGAGGCTGGCGTACCAGTCGTCTTCGGTGAGGCCGGCATCTTCAGCCTTGTCGCTGTAGTCGTTGATGACGTAAGCGAGTTCGAGGTGGGCGGCAAGGTTCTTGTAGATCTTGTACACGTTGTTCAGGGTGAATTCAACGGCAGCGTCGTCTTCGCCCATCTTGCCAGTCCAACCCGCAGTGTAATCGCCCTCTTCGTTGGTGCCTTCCATGTAGGTCACATGGAAGTCGTGGGTCAGGTTTTCGAGGAAGGAAACGCCTTCGATACCAGCCTGCACAGCCCAGGTGCCGAAGTTGTTGGTCTGGGAGGGGTTGGTGAGGGAGACGTAACCATCATAGAGGTGGTTGGTACCGGCGAAGTAGCCAGCGTTGGGCATGTAGCCCTTGCCGTCTTCGTCCATGCCGGAGAAGTACCAGCCGCCGAGAACGGCAGTACCGAAGGGAAGGGCATAGGAGCCCTTGGCCTGCACGTTCCAGCCGTTGGCGTTCTCGTCGCCCTTGTTGGCGGCGTTGAATTCACCGTAGGCAGCGGAGAGCTTCAGGGTGAAGGGATCGAAGAAGGAGAAGGTGGAGGTGAAGCCGACCCAGTAAGCGTCGCCTTCAGCGCCGGGACGACCGTCGTTCCAGGTGTTACGGGCGTAGCGGGCAGTCGCCACTTCCTTGTAGGTGGCGACGCCGCCGTTGCCGTCCTCATCAAGGCCAGTAACCTTATCAAGGGCGTAGCTGGTCGTCTTGCTGTTATCGTCCAGAGTGGCGTAAGCGGCGTACACGGCGCCGGAGAAGCCTTCGAACTTCAGGTTGGCAGCAAGGGCGAACATGTCGTCGGTGTTGTTGGTGTCGAGGTCGGTACCACCATCGGTGGCGAGGCGAGCCCAGATACCGGTGAGGCCGAGCCAATCGGTCACAGGAGCGGTCACAACGATACCGTCGCGGGCACCGAAGCCAGCGCCGAGGATGGAGTTGCTGCCGAAGGCTTCTTCGGGCAGACCGAGCTGATGACGGCCCATACGAACCTTGATGGCGGTGGTGGGCACGACCCAGTCAAGGTAGAGCTGACGGGTCTGGATGTTGGAGCCGGTACCGTGCTTGTCGGCGGAGCCGTACTGGTTGCCGTGGTTCAGCTGGAACTGAACGAAGGCAGAGAGGTTTTCAGAGGCGGCCAGAGCCAGGTTCAGGCGCATACGATGGCGGAAGTCTTCGGCGTTGTTACCGAGGAAGTCGGAACCGGTGGAGAAGGAGTGGCGGTATTCACCGCTGACCTTCACGTCAACAGCGTTGGCGGGGGCGGTGGAAGCCACGACCATGCCAGCAGCGAGGAGTACATTTTGATATTTTTATCGCCTTGTTATGATTTTTCACGTTACGCACAAATTTAAGGGAAATTTTATCCTTAAACTAAGGAACTTAGCGGAAGCCCCCCCACGAAGAAAAATCTTGAGGCCATACAAAGAGCACGCTATAACACCCGTGCACGGTTGCCCTTCGACCATGCGCCCGGCACGGCGCAAGCGGAAAAAGGAGGGCATCAGCCATGCGGACAGTTTTCATCCTGCGTATAGCTGTGGCCTTCGTCCTGTTCTCGGCGTCTATCGCTGAATAACAGTTGACCCCGGCCCACTGGCATGGGTCGGGGTCGAAAAACGTAACCTGCGTCGGCAACCGTGCACGGGGGCGCAAACCGCGCTGTGCCAGCCCCGGTATCTGTTAGCGCAGATGCCGGGGTTCCCTTTTTAAATAAAGCCTTCCGGCCGCGTTGGCAAGGGGAATTTGCCCTCCGCTTTGGGGCAGAGCTGAGTTTGCAGGTGCGCCAAGCATCTTTTGAAGGATGAAGGTAGTATCGGCGGAGAAACGCTCCTTCCCCCATTTTCACGGCAAAAAATCTTTTTATCTTGCCAGTTCCCGTTCCACATCGCGGGCTTCGGCGCGGCGCTTGAGTTCCTCGCGCTGGTCGTGGAGTTTGCGGCCTCGGGCGAGGGCGATTTCGACCTTCACCTTGCCCTGCTTGAAGTAGAGCTTCACAGGCACGACGGTGAGGCCTTTCTGCTCGATGCGGGTGGCAAGGATATGTATCTCGCGGCTGTGGAGCAGGAGCTTCTTGTCGCGGTCGGGCTCCTGAAGAACATAGCCGCCGCGTTCGTAGGGGGCTATGCGCATACCCACCACGAAGGCTTCTCCTTCGCGGCACTCCACGAAGCTGTCGCCAAAGCTGACCTGACCGGCGCGGACGCTCTTCACCTCGGGGCCGGTAAGCACGATGCCCGCCTCGAAGAATTCAAGGAATTCGTAGTACTGGCGAGCTTTGCGGTTTTCGATGCGCGGCGTATCGGCCATAACGTATGCTCCACAGATGAAAGTCGTTGAACGAAAGGGAAAGCGTGGGGAAAGGAAGGCTTTCTTCATCCTCCCCTTCCCCGGGAATCAAGGCTAGCCCTTCTTTTCTATCTTCGCCCACGAGTCCTTGAGCGTGACAGTGCGGTTGAACACGGGATGTTCGGCACTGCCGTCGGGGTCGGCGCAGAAGTAGCCCACGCGCTCGAACTGCACATGGCTTCCGGCGGGCATAGTGGCGAGGTAGGGTTCGGCCATAGCGGTGACGATCTGTTCGGAATCCTTATTGAAGTAGTCGAGGAAGGTCTTTCCCTCTTCGATTTCGGAATCGGATTCAGTGGAGAACATCTGCTCGTAGAGGCGCACTTCCGTGGGAACGGCATGGCGGGCGCTGACCCAGTGGATAGTGCCCTTGACCTTGCGGCCGTCGGGGCTGGAGCCGCCGCGGGAGGCCGGGTCGTGGGTGCAGTGCAGTTCCACGATATTGCCGTTCTCGTCCTTTATCACTTCCTGGCAGGTGATGTAGTAGGCGTAGCGCAGGCGCACTTCCACGCCGGGGGCGAGGCGGAAGTACTTCTTGGGCGGGTCTTCGCGGAAGTCGTCGCGGTCGATCCAGAGCTCTCGGCAGAAGGGAACTTTGCGGGAGCCGAAGGACTCGTCTTCAGGATGCAGGGGCTGTTCGAACTCTTCCACCTTGTCTTCGGGGTAGTCGGTGATGACGACCTTGATGGGGTCGAGCACGGCCATGCAGCGCGGGGTGACGGCGTTGAGGTGTTCGCGGCAGCAGAATTCCAGCAGGCTGTAGTGAACCTTGGAGTCGGCGGCGCGGGCGATGCCGATGCGGGAACAGAAGTCGCGGATGGATTCAGGGGTATAGCCGCGGCGGCGCAGGCCGCAGATGGTGGGCATACGGGGGTCGTCCCAGCCGCGCACGTAGCCTTCCTTCACAAGCTGGATGAGCTTGCGCTTGGAAAGCACGGTGTAGGTGAGGTTCAGGCGGGCGAATTCGATCTGCTGGGAACGGTACACGTCCAGCGTGTCGAGGACCCAGTCGTAGAGTTCGCGGTTATTGTCGAATTCCAGCGTGCAGATAGAGTGCGTGATGCCTTCGATGGAGTCGGAAAGGCAGTGCGTGAAGTCGTACATCGGGTAGATGCACCACTTGTCGCCGGTGCGGTGATGGGAGGCATGGCGGATGCGGTAGATGGTGGGGTCGCGCATCACGATATTGGGGGAAGCCATGTCGATTTTGGCGCGCAGAACGTACTTGCCGTCTTCGAATTCACCGGCCTTCATGCGGCGGAAGAGGTCGAGGCTCTCTTCGGCGGGGCGGTCGCGCCACGGGGAAGGGATGCCGGGCTTGGTGAGCGTGCCGCGGTATTCGCGTATCTGTTCGGCGTTCAGCTCGTCCACGTAGGCCTTGCCCATCATGATGAGCTTTTCGGCGTATTCGTAGAGCTGGTCGAAGTAGTCGGAAGCGTAGTGCACGTCGCCTTCCCACTGGAAGCCGAGCCACTTCACGTCCTGCTGGATGGATTCGACGTATTCGGTATCTTCCTTCACAGGGTTGGTATCGTCGAAGCGCAGGTTGCACTTGCCGTTATATTCCTGTGCAAGGCCGAAGTTGATGCAGATGGACTTCGCGTGCCCGATGTGCAGATAGCCGTTGGGCTCAGGCGGGAAGCGGGTGTGCACGCGAGAGTCGAAGCGGCCGGTGGCGTTGTCCTGATTGATGCGGGCGCGAAGGAAATCGACGCCTTGAGTGCGTTCCGCTTCAGGGGCGGAGGTGTTGAGCTGGCTCATAGGGGCCTCATAGGGGTTTGCCGCTGTACGTTCAGGGCGCACGGCACGGCGTTGATGAAAAACGGCCAACGGCCGAAAATGCTGAGTGAAAGATGATACCCGCCGCAGGGCCGGAGGTCAATCATGCTAAGGAACGCTTCTTTCTTTTCATCGGCGCGGAGTTGCGCTATAGTACCCCAGCCGCGAGTCCGGCGGCTTCCCCCTGAAGAGGTATTGATATGAAGATAAAAGAGACCCGCAAAGCCAGTAAGGCGCGTAAGGCCAGAAAGGCCGAAGCCGCTGTTGAAAACGATGTCCGCACCGATTCCCTGTACGCGTGGGTGCTGGCCGCGCGCCCCAAAACCCTGAGCGCCGCGCTTTCTCCTGTGGCCGTGGGCTGTGCGCTGGCCGTGTGGGCCGGATGCTTCAAGCCCGTGCCCGCCCTGCTTTGCGCCCTGTTTGCGGTGCTCATGCAGATAGCTTCGAATTTTATCAACGATTACGTCGACTTTGAAAAGGGCCGCGATGGCGAGGATCGCCTTGGCCCGCGCCGCGCCTGCGCTCAGGGGTGGATATCGCCGAGGAAGATGAAGATAGGCGTAGTCATCACCATCGTGCTGGCCCTTTGCGCTGGCCTGCCGCTGGCTTATTTCGGCGGTGAGAATATGCTGAGTGTGGCCATGCTCTGTCTCATCGGTGCGTACGCCTATTCCGCCGGGCCGTATCCCCTTGGGCCGAAAGGCTTCGGCGACGTGCTCGTGGTCGTCTTCTTCGGCATCGTTGCCGTGGGCTTCACCTTCTTCGTGCAGTCCAACGTCTGGACGCCGCAGGCCACGCTCTGCGGCCTTGCCGTGGGCTTCTGCATCGACCTTCTGCTCACCGTGAACAATTACCGCGACTGCGAGCAGGACAAGGCCAGCGGCAAGAAAACGCTCATCGCCCGCTTCGGCAAGGATTTCGGCCTGCGTTTCTACCTTGGCCTTGGCGGCTTTGCCGTGACCTTCGCCGTTATGCTCATCCCGCACGGCCTGAAATGGGCCGGGCTCCTGCCCGTGCTCTTCCTCGTGCCCCACTTCATGACGTGGATGAAGATCGGCTCCATCCGCGAAGGCCGCGCCCTCAACGCCTGCCTTGGCGATACCTCGCGCAATATCGTGGTGTTCAGCGCTCTCCTCGCCCTCGGCCTCATCATGGATGCGGCCGCCAAGCTGAACTAGGCTGGCAGGAACTTGCGCAAGGCATAAAAAAACTCCGAATGTGCAGTACCCTTGCGGCATAGCACATTCGGAGTAGAAAATATTCCGATATCTATCGGATATCTATGCATAACTGGTGGGCGGTGAGGGACTCGAACCCCCGACAGTCGGTGTGTAAGACCGATACTCTACCAACTGAGCTAACCGCCCGTGCGTTTTTTCTAGAGGAAGCCGCGCCCGCTGTCAAGCGCAGGCAGGCTCAAGCCGTGCCTGCCAAAGGCGGAGAGGCGTTTCTAGCGGTATTTTTTCGCCAGCTCGAGGCCTTCTTCGGCGCTGAGCCCGGCTTTGGCCGCAAAGTCGCCAGCCATGTCGGCCAGAATGGCGTCACGTTCCTTTTCGTATTCCTGCTGCCAGTCTGCCCACGCTTCCTTGTGTTTTTGCAGGTAGAAAACGAAGCGGCCGCAACGGCGAACCACATGGCGCGGCATGGAGCTTCCTATGTTGCTGGCAATGGCGTCGGCCTGGGCCTCGTCGAACTGAAGCACATGCTGGAAGAATTCGCGGAAAACGATATGGCGGTGCATAAGGTCGCGGCCTATGCTGCGGCCTTCTTCCGTGAGGCTTATGGGGCTGTAGGGGGCGTATTCCACAAGGCCGAGGTCTCGCAGGGCCTTGAGCGTGCTGGTAACGGTGGCGCGGCTCACACCGGCGGCATCGGCAATGGCGCTGGCATGGGCAGGCCCGCCTTCGAGTTCTTCACGAAAAATGATCTTGAGATAGTTTTCCAGAGAGGGAGTGATGGTCCTTTCGGCAAACGGTTCGCGGGCGGCGTTCGACATGGCAGTTCTCCCAGAAGTTAGTATTTTCTAACAGACTGCCCTGTTCTTCGCCGTCCTTCAAGTCTTTTTAAGGAAAAAGCGGTGATATGCGGCAATTTCTTTGGAAAATGCCATGAAAAAAGGGTCGCCCCTCAGTGGAGCGACCCTTTTGAATCATTCAGCCAATGGCATTACATGAGCACGAAGGCAACGACGCCGACGGCCACGCCATAGAGCACGAAGGGCATGAAGGTACGGCGAAGGATGTCGCCTTCCTTGCCGATCAGGCCGGTAACGGCGCAGGCGGCCACGATGTTGTGCACGCAGACCATGTTGCCCATAGCGCCGCCAGCGCCCTGAGCGGCGATGATGACGAGGGTCTGGTCAACGGTGTACTTCAGGGTCTGGGACATATCCCACTGGAAGTTGGCGAACAGCATGTCGGACACGGTGTTGGAACCGGTGATGAAGGCGCCGAGGCCGCCAACGTAGGAAGCGATGCCGGGCCAGGCTTCGCCGACGAGGTCGGCAAGGCACTTAGCCATAGCCATGGGCATGGACACGCCACCGGTAGCTTCGGAGACGCCAGTGCCCTTGAAGATGGACACGAGGGCCACAGCGGCCATGAGGGCGATGGTGGGGGCCTTCATCTTGGCGAAGGCGGTGGACCAGGCCTTGGAGACCTTGTTGGAGCCGACTTCGTCGTCCTTCATCATGCCGTGCATGAAGATGGTGAGGATGGCAACGAGGATGAAGGGAATGGTGCCGGGCAGGTTGAGCAGGGCGATCTTAGCGCCAACGCCGGTCTGGCCGAGGATGTTGGTGGCGCCGACAGACCACATGGGGTCGGTCACGATGGGCTTCAGGTGGAAGGCGGGAACGCGGGTGACCACGAGGATGAGGCCGCAGAGAGCGTAGGGCATC
>JAFQTU010000019.1 GCA_017408905.1 Mailhella sp.
ACTGCGTTTCCCCTCCTGCACCCCCTTCCATCCCCCCGGAGCACCCCTTCCTTAGGTGGTCGCGGCGAGCCGTGTTTCCGACTCCTCCCGGCTTTTGGGAAAAGCCGTGAGGATCGGTTCCTTCCGGCATCGCCATCCCGCACATCGCATGGGCCATGCGCACTAGCCCGGAGAGCTGGGTCTTGCCTTCGCGCACTGACTCCCCACGCGTTCGCTGTGCCTCGTGTCTCCGGGGGAAGTGCTTCGGGAAATTGCCAGCGGAAAAGGAGACTTCCGGCCCGTGGGCTGGGGGCAAGCAGGCGCAGCGTGGAGGCAGTGCGCGGGGGCGAGCTTCGGGAAGTTGCCAGCGGGCGCAAAACTCCCGGACATTTTGGGCGGAGGTGCAAGCAACACCCTTCGTCCAACGTTCCAAAGGCGCAAGGCGCAGTTCGGCCCAACGTGAGCCATCCCCCTCCCTCAACCCGGCGCGGCGTGATGCGTGAGGAAAAAGGTGTCAGGCGGCCTTCGCTCAACGCTCCAAGGTGCAAGGCGCAGTTCTGCCCAACGCTCGACCCCACCCCGCCACCTTCACGGCTAGCCGCGTGATGCTTTAGGTCGGAGGGCCGCCGAAGGCGTGCCCGACAGCCGGTCCGCCAGTGAGCGGGGCGAAAGCGCGACAGCGCGAAAAGCCCCGCGAACAAGGCTGGCGTCATCTGGTGGTCAACTGACGCAGAGAAGCGAAAGAGACGCCGGGAGAGCCGAAAGGCTCGGGCGGCTCTTGAGCGGAACGAGGCTCTGGTCTGGGAGCGGATTTTCGGCAGAAAATCCAAGACTTCCCGCGCCGGGAGCTGTCGGGCGAAGGGAGGCAGAACAAGGCGGCAACACGTCCAGCTCAACGTGTCCAACCTCTGCCTCCAGCGCGCCCAACCTTCTCTCTCTCCCCTCTCTCCCTCTTGCCTTCTCCCCCTTCCCCTACGGCTTCGGCTTCTTGCCTTCGCGGTTGGCCTTGGCCAGGGCGTCGGCAAAGGCGGTGGCGGTTTCCTTCACCCATTCGAGGTGCGGTTCGGCTTCGTCCTGCCCCAGCAGGGACGTCACGGTGAGGAAGAGCACGGTGTCCTTCACGGGTACGGCGGCCGAGGCCATAGCGCAGGGCAGGAAGGCGCTTTCCTTCTTCTCGCCCATCGAGAAGTGGATGAGGCAGGTGTGCAGGTAGGCCGAGGATGTGCGCAGGGAATCCACGAGCAGGGGACGGCCCTTTTCCAGAGAGGCGAGCAGGGCGTCGGCGCGGTTCTGTTCTTCCTGTGCCGGGGTGTCGGTATGACTGCGCGGAATGCGGGCAAAGCCCACGAACTGGCCTTCGGCAGAGCGGGCGAGGAGTTCGGCGTCCTTGGCGTCCAGCGGGCGCGTCTGTCCGTCAAGGGCGCAGAGCAGGATCTGCCGGGTAACGGCGTCGGGGCTTCCGCCGTGGTACTGCTTTGCCATGTGCCGGGGAAGCCACAGCTTGAGCAGGCGTCCGCCGCGCACGGCCTGTGCCGCGCTTTCCCGGAAGAGGGCGCTTTCCGGGCCGAGTTCGGCAAAGGAGGCAGGCGTGGGGAAGCGCAGGCCTTCCAGCGGTGAGAAGAGCGGCCCTGTGCTCGCGGCGGCTTCCGCATCGGGGGCGGCAGAGGCGGGAACGGCCGGGGAAGCGCAGAGCAGGGCGGCGCACAGCAGAGCCGGAAGAAGCGCAGGGGCGAGGCGGAAAGGGAGGGGAGTGCGTGGCGTGGGGAATTTCTCGGCAGACATGGGGAGCATCGAGGGCCGGAAGTTTTCTTGCATCGGTAGCACCGATTATAGCACACAAGAACCCTGCCAGCAAGGCCGATGGCGGAACGCCGCTTGAGAACGTGACCAGCCCGCCGAAGGGAGGCTCGGCGCAGGAGGCGTGCGGGAGGCTTGGGAAGACTTTCGGGGAAAAGGCCAGCCGCTCTCCGCCAGCCGGAACGCCTGCACCCGTCAGCCCAGCCTTGCGGATGCGCCCGGCCTTCGCTTCCACGATTACGTTCCCTTCCCCGAAACAGAAAGGCATGGCCTCCCGCCCGCCCCGCCGCAGGCGGCCAGCCCTGCCGGAGCGCCGGGCGTTCTCCGGCCTCGTTTCCTTTGGACAGGAGCCGTTACGTTTAAGGCAAGGCCTTGGCTACAGGCTCTTGGCTTTTGGTTTTTGGCTCTTGGCTCTTGGGGCAATGCTCACGTATGCTAGTAGCATGATTTAGCATAACATACTGGAAACATTGATGTCGAAATTTGGGAAAAATCGAGTTTTGGGCGGTTTGTCATATTGGCGTCATCTTTTTGAGAAAAACATAACAAGCTGGCTTGGCCCGGCAACTGTGTCAGAATGAGCGGAAAAGGCAAAAAGAGCCTTGTTTTTCCGCTCTAAAAGAAGAGAATGGCGGCCCGTCTGGAAGGCCTTCCGAACGGAAAAAGGCGGAAGCGGGGCTTGCCCGGGCGAGGGGAAACGCCGCCGCATCGGGGGCATCCGTCTCGCGCAGGCCGCGCTTGACCGCAGGGCTTCCCTTGTTCCATAATAGGAAATACCCAACCTCAGCCCATGGAGAACGCTATGTCTTTAGAAGTCCTTTGGTACGGCCACGCTAATGTCATGCTCCGGGAAAACGGCGTCACTGTGCTCGTCGATCCCTTCTTCGAGGGCAATCCCTTTGCCCCTGACTGGCGCTCCATCCCCAAGCCCGACGTCATTGCCGTGACCCACGACCACGGCGACCATATCGGGCAGGCTATGGACATCGCCCGCGAGACCGGCGCGAAGCTGGTCTGCATCGCTGATCTGGCGGACTATTTCCGGGAACAGGGCCTTGCCGACAACGTGGCCAACTACGGCATAGGCGGCAATATCGACGGCACGCTGGAAGTATGCGGCGCAAAGTTCACCTTCACGCAGGCCTTCCATTCCACGAAGCACGGCTCGCCCGTGGGCTTTGTCATCGAGATGCCCGGCGGCCATACCGTCTATCACGCGGGGGACACCGGCCTCTTCGGGGACATGGCGCTCATCGCGGAACGCTTCGACATCGACCTTGCCTTCCTGCCTGCGGGCGGCGTGTTCACCATGGACGGCCCCCTCGCGGCCAAGGCGGCGGCCCTGCTCAAGGCTAAGGCGGCCATGCCCATCCACTACGCCACCTTCCCCGTGCTCGCCCCGGATGCCGACGCCTTTGTGGAAGCGCTGCGCGAAAAGGCCCCGCACTGCCGCCCCTTCGTGATGCGGCCCAATACCAGCGCCGTGCTCGACTGAACTCGAACAGCCTGATATCCTAAGGGCTTAGAATGATGCCGCTCTCTCCGCCGCCAAGCCGGGGAGGGCGGTATTTTTCGCTTCTCCATTTCCTTAAAATATTATATGGTAGGGGCGCTCCTGATGTGGGCGGCCGAATGGACGGCCGCAAGAAGCTGGAGCCGGAGACCCTCATGGCAACTGTCATGCCTCGTGAAGAACTGGTGCGCCGCGCCCTCAAATATATGTCCGAACGCCGTCTGGCCTGCCCCGACCTTTCCTTCGACGCTCTGCTCGACGAC
The DNA here is from genome assembly GCA_017408905.1 of Mailhella sp. GTDB lineage: Bacteria > Desulfobacterota > Desulfovibrionia > Desulfovibrionales > Desulfovibrionaceae > Mailhella. The sequence goes on from JAFQTU010000019.1 coordinate 3,553, forward strand.
GCGAGCCTGCGCTTCAACCTTTCGCCCCGCGATCAGGAAGCGCTGGAGCGCCTTTTCCGCGCTGAAAAAGGCGGTGCGCAGGCATGAAGCTTCTGCAACGCCGCCTCTTTGCGGAGCATATGAAGACCTTTGTCCTCTCGGCTTCCGTGCTCCTGCTCTTCATCCTGCTGGGACGCGCCCTCCAGCTCCGCGATATGCTCATGGGCCTTGAGCTCAGCGTGTTCGATACCCTGGAGCTGTTCGGCTACCTCAGCCCCTTCTTCCTGCTCATCATCTGCCCGATAGCGTGTATGCTAGCGGTATTCCTAACCTTTTTGAGAATGAGTACCGACAGGGAGCTTGTTGCGCTCAAAGCTGGCGGCGTGAGCCTCTACCAGATGCTTCCCGCGCCGCTCATTTTCTCGGTGCTCTGTTCGGGGCTGGGCTTCCTCATCTCGGTCCATCTGCAGGCATGGGGCATGAGCAGTTTCCGCGCCGAGGTGCTTTCCATCGCCAGCAGCAGTGCGCGCATCGTGGTACAGCCCGGCGTGTTCAACAAGGACATCCCCAACATGGTGATGTTCGCCCGCAAGGTGGACCCGCTTTCCGGCACTATGGCCGACGTCATGGTGGAGGACAGGCGTTCCCAGAACAACCGCATGACCATGCTTGCCCCCGAAGGCAACCTTGACGCCGACTACGAGAGCGGCGAGATCATTTTCCTTATGAAAAACGGCCGAAGCTACACCGAGAAGGACGGGGCCATGACGGTCATGGGCTTCAAGGAATACGCCGTGCGCCTTTCCATCGACAGCCTGTTCAAGGGCGTGGACATAGGGCAGGTGAAGCCCAAGGAATACAGCTGGGAGCGGCTTTACGATTACGAGAACCAGAAAAGGCTCTCGAAAACCGACCCGCGCATGGCCCGCAAGATAGAGGTGGAGCGCCACAAGCGCTTCGTGTTCCCGCTGGCCTGCATCGTGCTCTGCATTTTCGTCATCCCCATCGCCACGTCCTTCCAGGGCCTGAAGCAGCAGACAGGCGTGCTCATGGCTCTCCTGCTCTTCCTTACCTATTACAGTTTCCTCATGCTGGGCATAAGCCTTGGCGAAAGCGGCGACCTTACCCCCACCATAGGCCTGTGGGTCCCCAATGCGCTCTTCCTCGGGCTTGGGCTTTACGGTATGCGGCTTGCCGATCAGGAGAGGATGCCGCGCATCACGGAACTGTGGGCCAACTGGAGAGCCCGCAGAAAACAGAAGGAGGCCTCCGCATGAGCCTTCTCTTCCGCTATATTTTCCAGCGCCACGCCCGCCTGCTCCTGCTCATCATGTGCCTTGGCCTCGGCCTCTACCTGCTGACCGAGATCGTTGAGCGCGTGGATATTTTCATCGACAACGGGGCGGGCATGGGCCTTGTGCTCAAGTATTTCGCCTGCCGCCTGCCCGGCATCGTGGCGCAGATCCTGCCTGCCGTGTTCCTTCTGGCCACGGTGGTGGTGCTCTGCCTCATGGGCCACAGCCGCGAACTCACGGCCCTCCATGCCGGCGGTATTTCCTTCGCCCGTGTGGCCGCCATCCTTGTGATGTGCGGCGCCTTCTGGGGCGCTATGCAGTTTGCCTGCTCGCAGTTCGTGGGCGTGCAGGGCGACCGCTACGCCACGCAGATATGGCAGGAACAGGTACGCAAGCGCGACATGAGCAAGAAGAGCATCGAGGATGTCTGGTTCATGGACAACGGCTGGACGGTCTCGCTGGAAAGCCTTCGCGCCGACGGGCGGGGTACGGGCTTCACGGCCTTCCATGTGAAGGAAGGCTCCGCTTCGGAAGTGGATGTCGTCGTCCGTGCGCCCAGCGTGCAGGCTTCCGCCGAGGGCTGGGAAGTGCGGGACGCTGTCCGCATCAGCCCTGAATCCTTCCAGCGCGAAGAGAAAGAGCGCCTCATGCTGCCTATCCGGCAGGACCATGAGCTCTTCTTCACCACCACGTCCACCAGCCTCCAGCAGCTCCCGCTCTGGCAGCTTGGCGATGTCATCCGCCAGCTTGGCGACGCGGGTTCTAACGTGGAAGGCCTGCGCACCGTGTGGCACGGCAAGATAGCCTATGCGGCCTCCCTCATGGTCATGGCGCTTCTGGGCGCGGCCATCGTTTCGTGGAATTCCAATATCTATATCGCCGTGGCTGTCAGCATGGCGGGTACGTTCCTGCTCTACGCCCTGACCATGTTCGGTGAATCGCTGGGCCAGATGGGTTCCCTGCCCCCCGTCATGGCGGCATGGGGGCCGGATATGCTCCTGCTCGCCGTGGCGCTCTCGCGGCTGTATTTTGTGAGCGTGAGGCGCTGATCCTCTGTTTTCTTCATGGTTGCACTGCTGTCTCTCTGTCTTCTGGGCGGCTCCGTCGTGGGCCTGCTGAACAGTATGTTCGGCGTTGGCGGGGCGTTCATCGTCATCCCCCTGCTGGACGAGATACTTCTGCGCCTCGGCATGGATCCCGCGGTCTCGCATCTCATGGCCGTGGGGACTTCGCCGCTCACCCTGCTGTGCACCTGCGTTTCGAGCTTTCTGGCCCACAGGAAGCTCGGTTCCATGCGCGGCGATATCCTGCGCCGCGTGGCGCCCTTCCTTCTGCTCGGCGGCGTTGCCGGGGCCTTCCTTGCGCCCCACGCACCTACCTCCGCGCTCAAGCTCCTGTTCTACGGCATAATCTCGATCACGACGGCGCAGGTGGTTTTCCCCATGAAGCGCTTCGAGCGCACAGAGGAAGACCTGCGCTGGATAGAGCCGGTGAGCGTGTTCTTCGGCCTCATCGCCAGCATGAGCGGCGTGGCCGGGAGCCTGATGAACATCATCTACCTCAACTGGCGCGGCGTACCGTGGCTTCAGGCCGTGGGCACAGGGGCTGGCATCGGGCTCATCATCTCGCTCACCTCCACTGCCGGCTATCTCTGCTCCGGCTGGAACGTGCCCGGCCTGCCCGAATGGTCGCTGGGCTATATCTACCTGCCGGGTATGCTCTGCCTCCTGCTCCCCACCGTGCTCATGGCCCGTGTGGGCGCAAAGCTCATGCACTGGAGCAGGATGCCCGTTGACGCTATGAAAAAAGGGATATGCTCCCTTCTCTTCCTCTACGCCCTGACCATGGCGGCCCGCACTGTCTGGGGCATGGTGGGGTAGAGGAGAGGTGAGAGAGTAGCGGGGAAGGGGGAGAAACCTTTCTGTAGAAAGGCTTTCTCCCCCTTCCCCGAACCCCATCCCCCTCTTCCAAAGACGTTTATTTGCGGAATGTTAGGTTGAGAAAAAAAGCGGCTCTGCGTTGGCAGGGCCGTTTCTGTTTTTTGGGGGAAAGGGCGGGAAGATTCAGCGGGAAGAGATGCGTTTTTTCCATGCTACGAGGCAGGAATGCAGGGTCTCGAAGCTGATGACGCTTGCCGCAAAGACATGGAACAGCGCCGAAAGTACCCACAGAACGCCTACGCCTGCGGCAGCGAGGGCGAGCAGGCCCAGCAGGCCAAGGACGGCCCACGCGGTAAGCTCCGGGCAGCTGAGGTCAGCGAGCGCCATGACGGCCCATGCCAGCGCGGCTATGATGCCGAGCCCGGCCGCAGCTCCGAAAAGCAGGAAAAGCACGTCGCGGAGCGTGTTCATGGCTGTGCGGCAGGGGCGGGGCTGGAAGGCGCATCCGCCGGGAAGAACCGTTCGCGCACACTGGAAAACGCCATGACAGGCGCAGGGTGCAGGCTTTCCGGGGCATCGGCAGGAACGAGGCGCTTTTCCATCCACACCATGCCGTACCAGCGGCCGAACTTGTAGCCGCAGTTCGGGAACGTGCCGCTGAGGCGGTAGCCCATGCGCTCGTGGAAGCGTATGCTCGCGTGGTCGAGGTATTCGTCCGGCGTTTCGGTGTGGGCGATGCAGGCGTAGGCCGAAAGTACGTTCTGGGCGCGGAGCATGGCCTCAAGGGCCTCGTAGAGCTGGCGTCCAAGGCCGCGTCCGCGCTCCTGCCTGCCGAGGTAGATGGAAACTTCCACGCTCCAGTCGTAGGCCGCGCGGGGGTGGAAGCGCGAAGCGTAGGCATAGCCCAGCACCCGGCCTTCCTGCTCCGCCACCAGCCACGGGTAGAAGCCCTGCACGCGGGCGAGGCGGGCGCGGAATTCCTCCGGCGAAGGCACGGCGTATTCGAAGCTCACGGCCGTTTCCTCCACATAGGGGGCATAGACGGCCAGCATGGCGGGGATGTCGCGCTCTTCGGCAGGGCGGATGCGGATATTCTGCATGGATGACCTCACGGGCGGGGCGGCACGGTTCCGGGAAGGCCCGGGCAAAGGAAAAGGCCGCAGTGCAAGCACCACGGCCCTTGTTTCTACTTGGCGTCGTCGCCGACCTTGAGTGCGGCGAGGAAGGCTTCCTGAGGCAGTTCCACGTTGCCCATGCGCTTCATGCGCTTCTTGCCTTCCTTCTGTTTTTCCAGAAGCTTGCGCTTAC
>JAFQTU010000020.1 GCA_017408905.1 Mailhella sp.
AGAGCGTCCTGCATACCCTTGTCGATAGCAGGGATGTATTCCTTGGGAATCACGCCGCCAGTGATGGAGTTGACGAACTCGTAACCGTTGCCGGGATTGGGTTCGACTTCGATGACAGCATGACCGTACTGACCGCGGCCGCCAGACTGCTTGGCGTACTTGGTGTCAGACTTGGAGGGCTTGGTAATGGTTTCGCGGTACGCAACCTGGGGCTTGCCCACGTTGGCGTTCACGTTGAATTCACGGGTAAGGCGGTCCACGATGATGTCAAGGTGGAGTTCGCCCATACCGGCGATGAGGGTCTGGCCGGTTTCTTCGTCGCTGGTCACGCGGAAGGAGGGGTCTTCCTTGGCGAGCTTGTTAAGAGCGGCGGAGAGGGCGTCGCGGTCGGCCTTGGTCTTGGGCTCGATGGCAACCTGGATAACGGGATCCGGGATGTTCAGGGATTCCAGAACCACGGGCTTGGCGGAGTCGCACAGGGTGTCGCCGGTGCCGACGTTCTTGAGACCCACGAGAGCGACGATGTCGCCAGCGCCAGCCCACTTGATTTCTTCACGCTTGTTGGAGTGCATGCGGACGATACGGCCGATGCGCTCGGTCTTGCCGGTCTTGGAGTTGAGCACGGACATGCCGGGTTCAACGAAGCCGGAGTAGATGCGGAAGAAGCTCAGGTGGCCGATGTAGGGGTCGGCGGCGAGCTTGAAGATGAGGCCGGCCATGGGGGCCTTGTCATCGTTGGGGCAGGTCACTTCTTCTTCGGTGCGCATCAGGGTGCCCTTCATCTCGGGGATGTCGAGGGGAGAGGGCAGGTAGGTGACGATGGCATCGAGAAGGAGCTGCACGCCCACGTTGCGGAAAGCGGTACCGCAAACGACGGGAACGATGTCCTGAGCGATGGTGGCCTTACGGATGCAGTAATGGATGTCTTCTTCAGACAGGGTACCTTCTTCGAGGTACTTTTCCATCATGGCTTCATCCTGTTCAGCCACGGCTTCCATCATTTCAAGGCGCTTCTCTTCGTACATGTCCTGAAGGTCGGCAGGGATGTCTTCTTCCCAGAAGTCGGCACCCTTGGTTTCCTTGTCGAACATGATGGCCTTACCCTTGATCAGGTCCACGACGCCGCGGAATTCATCTTCGTGGCCGATGGGCAGCTGGAGGATGACGGGGTTGGCCTTCAGGCGGTCGCGGATGGTCTGCACAGAGCGGAAGAAGTCGGCGCCGATACGGTCCATCTTGTTGATGAAGCAGATACGGGGGACGTTGTAAGCGTTAGCCTGACGCCAAACGGTTTCAGACTGGGGCTCAACGCCGTTCACGCCGTCGAACACGGCCACAGCACCGTCGAGCACGCGCAGGGAACGTTCGACTTCAATGGTGAAGTCCACGTGGCCGGGGGTGTCGATGATGTTGATGGTCTTGCCCTTCCACTGGCAGTGGGTAGCGGCAGAGGTGATGGTGATGCCGCGTTCCTTTTCCTGCTCCATCCAGTCCATGGTGGACTCACCTTCGTGAGTTTCACCAATCTTGTGGGTAACGCCAGTGTAGAAAAGGATACGTTCGGTGGTGGTAGTCTTACCGGCGTCAATATGGGCCATGATGCCGATATTGCGCAGATCCTTGAGTTCAAAGGTACGGTTAGACATAGTCGGCCTACCAGCGGAAGTGGGCGAAAGCCTTGTTGGCTTCGGCCATGCGATGGGTGTCTTCGCGCTTCTTCACGGAGCCGCCGCGGTTGTTGTAAGCATCGATCAGTTCAGCGGAGAGCTTGTTGATCATGCCCTTTTCGCCACGGGCGCGGGAATAGGTGATGAGCCAGCGCAGAGCCAGGGAGACCTGACGTTCGGGGCGCACTTCAACGGGAACCTGATAGTTGGCACCGCCAACGCGGCGGGACTTGACTTCCACGTGAGGCTTCACGTTTTCCACAGCCTTTTCGAAAGCGTGCAGAGCTTCTTCGCCGGTCTTTTCACCGAGGATTTCGAGAGAGCGATAGAAGATGGTTTCAGCCGGGCCCTTCTTGCCGTCGTACATAAGACGGTTCACGAAACGGGCAACAAGGCGGCTGTTGTAAATCGGATCAGGCAAAATTTCCCTTTTGGAAATGGGACCTTTGCGGGGCATGGTGATTCCTCCATAAAATGTTGGATGACCTTCAGAACCACTGGAAGGCCATAAAATTGGCAGAGCCTAGGCTCTTTGGGCACCACACGAAGCCAGGCTTCGCGGGCTTCGCCGCCAGCCCTTGGGGCATGGCGAAGTGGTCGGCCCGTATCGCACGAACTGCGCCTTCTGCGCAGCCGTGCCGCTTACTTCTTGGGACGCTTGGCGCCGTACTTGGAGCGGCGCTGACGGCGATCGTTCACACCGGCGGTGTCCAGAGTACCACGGACGATGTGGTAACGGACACCGGGAAGGTCCTTCACGCGGCCGCCGCGAATCATCACGACGGAGTGTTCCTGAAGGTTGTGGCCTTCGCCGGGGATGTAAGCGGAAACTTCGATACCGTTGGTCAGGCGCACACGGGCGACCTTACGGAGAGCGGAGTTAGGCTTCTTGGGGGTGGTGGTGTACACGCGGGTGCACACGCCGCGGCGCTGGGGGCATTCCTGCAGGGCCGGGGTCTTCTTTCTCTTCACCGACTTTTTCCGCTCGATGCGGATAAGCTGCTGAATAGTAGGCATGGTTTCCTCCAAAATTGGACACAAGGTTGGGCCAAAGAACAAGGAAAGATAGCTTCACCCTTAGATTTTGTCAAGGAAATTAAGGGGAAAAGAATGGCTCAGATAGCGCAATGATATCAGCTTGTTAGAGCTTGCTTCCATTGCTGGCGGCCTGTTTTGGGGCTTGGGCGGCACGGGCTTGGCGTTTTTTTGCGGGGAAAGGAAAAGGCCGGAACCTCGGGGGCTCCGGCCTTGAAAGGGGCCTGCCCGTGTTGGAGCACGAGCAGGCATGGAGGCGGTTTGGAGATTCCGCGCTCCGCTTGCCAAGGGCATGGCAAATATTAAAAAGTTTTGTGGGGAGGGGTTCGGGGAGGGAGAACTTTTTCAAAAGTTCCCCTCCCCGCAAACTCCCTATGAACTAAAAGCTATAGCGTACACCCACAGTGCCGCGCCATTCTTCGTCGAGGTCGGCACCGGCGGTGCGTTCCACGTCGGCCCAGATGTAGGTCTTGTCGGTGAGCTTGACGTTCGCGCCGATGCCGTATTCCATCCACGTATCGTTGCCGTCGATTTCCTGC
>JAFQTU010000021.1 GCA_017408905.1 Mailhella sp.
AAAAACACCTTTTCGATTGTGGACGGGAGCTTGAACAACTCTGTTTTATCGAAAAGGTGTTTTTATGTATAACGTTTTTGTCACCACCCGCTTAGCGGGTGGTTGCTTGTTTCAGTCGCAAGCTCCCTCAACTGCCTAAAGACGTTAACGCAAGGCCCGCCTCCCCTGAAAAGGAAGCGGGCCTTGCCGTATCATGCCGTTATCAGAAGGTATAGGCGAAGGTCAGCGACAGGCGCCAGTCGTCCTCGAAATCCGCACCGGCGCGTCCGGGAGCACTGGTATCGAAGTCTTCCAGGATATATGCCGCTTCAACGATCGCCGACAGGTTCTTGTATATCTCATACGTGTTCACGGCGGCGAACTCGATGGCGGAATCCCCGGTGGTCATGTAATCATAGCCGAATCCCGCACCTTCCTCGATATCGTAGCCCGCGTTGTCCTTATGGTTCGTGCCTCCGATATACGTGACGGAAAGGTCGTGGGTCAGATTCTGAAGGAAGGACAGCCCGTTGAGCTGGGCGCTCACGCCCCATGTGCCGCCAATGCTGGTACGATGGCCGCCCACGATGCCGGGAGCCCCGTTGAAGAACATATTAGAAGCGTCGCTGTCGCCAAACACGCTGGGAAGATGGCCGGCCTGGGCGCGTTCGCCCTTGTCGTCGCCCGAGGCGTACCACACCTTGAGGGCGGGTTCGGCAAAATCAAGCGCATAGCTGGCCCCGGCCGCAACATACCAGCCGCTGTCGTCCTGTTCCTCGCCAGCGCCATAGTTCACCCTGCCCCATGCGGCATCAAGGGAGAGCGTGAACGGGTCGAACGCCTTCCATTCCATGCCCGCGCCAAGAAGGAGCATATCGCCAGCGGCCTCTATGCCTGCAAGCGTGCTCTGCTCTTCATAGTCGCCGCCTGCCCCGGCCTTCTTGGAACCGTAGATGGCCCAGGGCGTCGTTTCAAAACTGCCGCTCGAGACTTTCGCCACAATACCGAACAGGTCAAAATCCTTGCCGTTCACATCGCTGGAATCCGCATCGGAGGCGGCACGCGTCCAGAAGCCCGTCAGCCCGAAACTGTCGGCAAGGGGAAGATCGAGCACGACGCCCTCGGCCACATAATCGGTGATGACGGGCGAACAGAAGACGTACGCAGGCATATCGAAAGCATGGCGGCCCATGCGGACCTTGGCGTCCGTTCCGGGAATGACCCAGTCGAGATAGAGCTGGCGGGCGAATATCGGATTTTCTGCCTGCTCGCCATCCTTACCCGCCGTACCCCAGTTGTCTTCGGCGACCTGGAACTGGGCATAGGCAGACAGTTTTTCACTGGCGGTCATGGACAGGCCAAGGCGCACGCGCTGGCCAGCGTATTCCGTATTCTGCCCCTTGAATCCTTCGGAAGCAGTCTGGAACTGATACAGCCATTCGCCATCCATCTTGATATCGACAGCGTGAGCCGGAACAGAGGCAGCCGCCGTAAACGCGGCCGCCAGGGCAAGAGTCGTGATGTTCTTCATACCACATTTCCGTAGTATGTGCCGCACGCCTGCGGCAGATGCAGCGCCCACCCCGCCTCGACAGTCTCCGGCCCCCCAGCCATCGTTCGTGCCGCTTTCCATGCAGGATGTTGAAACGCAAGGCAAACGTGGCGCAAAATAATACACAAGTCAAGTTAAATGAAAAGGAAATTCAATTTCTTTTTAATATTGATAAAACTTCCCCATTTCCATACCAGCACCATTTCCCCTGCAATCCCTAGGCAAGAGATAGACATTACTTACAGGGAGTTCACGTCGTCGCCAACCACCTTGTGAACTATATAACACGAAAAAAATTTTCGCTTTGTCATGTTCCTGTCATGTTTCTCTGATAGCGTGAAGCGAATATACTGCATCAGCCTCTCCTAAGCCCGAAAGAAGACGCTTTTGTTGCATCCCAAAAGACTTCCCCCGGTGATGCCGCAGTCGGGACTGTATTCTTCTCGTCGTCGAAAAGCTCCTCAGCTTGGAAGACAAACGGAAAACTGCGGTATCTCCAGCACCAGCCCTCGTACGATGGCTGGTGTTTTTTTTGCGCAGGCGCACCGTCCCTCACTGCTTCCCGGTCCTTAAAACAGAAAACCCGGCACGATTCCGCACCGGGCTTCCAAGGAGAAAGGGGCAGGCTGTCTTTCAACGGCCCGCCCTTTCGCGTTACTTATTCTTCGTCTTCATCCTGAGGCTTCAGATGATCCGGGATGATGCACATATCGAGGATCAGGGGCTTCAGGAAGGACCACTTGATGTCGTGCACTTCGTACACTTCCATGGTGTCGCGGATGGCGTCCCAGCAGTTGTGGCAGGGGGAGATGACCAGCGTGGCGCCGGTCTCGCGGATCTGCTGGAGCTTCATGAAGAGACCGCGGTCGCGTTCTTCACGATAGCGGCCGATACCGTTCATGCCGCCGCCACCGCCGCAGCAGTAGTTGTGAGCGCCGTGTTCTTCCATTTCGCGGAAGTCTTCGGCGATCTGCGACATGATGTAGCGGGTGTGCTTTTCAAGGCCGTGGTTGCGGATGTAGTTGCAGGAGTCCTGCAGGGTGCAGGGTTCCTTGATCTTCTTCGCAGGGTCGATCTTGATCTTGCCGTCTCGGATGGCGTTGGCCAGCCATTCCACGTAGTGCAGGTAGGGCACAGGAGCCTTGCCGTCTTCCTGACCAGCCCAGTAGGGACCTTCAACAGCGGAAGCACGATGGGCGTGGCCACATTCGGTCTCAACGACCATCTTAGGACGCAGGCGCTCGATGGCGGAGTACATGGCCTTCACGTTGTCAGCGCAGGCCTGCCAGTCACCGGCGAACATGGCGAGGGAGGTGTTTTCCCAGCCTTCGGAAGGCACGGTCCACTTTTCACCGGCGATGTGGAAGAGCATGGCGGCAGCCTGCACGTCGTCGGGGTAGATCTTGGGTTCACGTGCGTTGAGCACGTACATGATGTCGCAGTCTTCCTTGTCGATCGGGATCTCGAGGCTGGGGATCTGTTCCTGGCCTTCTTCTTCCATCCACTGGCAGGTATCGACCCAGTCTTCGGTGGTCACGTCCATCTGGGCGCGATAGACACGGTGCATGCCGGCGCCGATCTTCATTTCCCAGGGGCAGAAGCCCTGAGAGTAGAGAACGCCGCGCAGGTAGCTCATCATGACGCCCACGTCGATGCCGTGGGGGCAGTAGTTGCCGCAGCGGTTGCAGCAGGTGCACTTGCCCCAGGCGATGTCCATGGCGCGGATCATGAATTCGGTGTCCACCTTGCCGTTGCGGCGGACCATTTCACCGAGAGTGGTGTTGATCTTGTAGGAAGGAGTCTGCTCCACGTCGCGGTTGTTGGCCTTGTAGAAGAAGCAGGAATCGGCGCAGAGAGAGCAGTGGGCGCAGATTTCCAGCCAGGTGCGCGTACGGGACTTGCAGGTCTTTTCGAGGGTGTTCTGAAGAGCACGGACGTCAACTTCCATGTTCTTCATTTCTTCATAATACTGCTTGCCGCCCTTGTCGGCGAGGAGTCTCTTGAGATCCTCTTCCGTATTGATAGGCTTTCTGTTGCAGAGAATACCTTCAGGCATATCTTACTCCATCCGCTGTAAAGCGGGAATGTCGGTTTTATGGGAGGGCGAACCTCGGGCCGCCCTCCATCCGTATCAGTCTACCTGAATTACCAGGGGAAGGCAGGGCCGCGGGAAGCGCCGCCTCTCTTGACGGCGAAGTCGATGCCGAGCTGGGCGCGGGAGGCAAAGAACAGGGCCATGTGAGAGAGCTTGGTAAAGGGAGCCAGTATAAGGATAAGTTCGCCAGAGAGCATATGCAAGCCCAGCATGAAATCATACGCGAAGAGATCGAAGCGGGCGACCATGCCGGTGACAAGCGTCAGAAGGCAGAGGGCGAGGAGAGCGATATCCTTTCTGTCGGTGAGGAAACGCACCTGAGGCAGGGTGATGCGGCGGGCCAGCAGCATGACGCCGCCAAGGACGCCAAGCATGGCGAACACGTCGCCAACGGCAACAGGCAGGGAGGGGAAGGAGAAGCCGAGGGCATCCTTCATGAACACCATGTGACCGGCAAGGAACAGGGGGCAGATCACCACGCCGAGGTGGAAGAAGAAGAAGGCGATGGTGGCAAAGCCCTGAGTACGCCAGCCGCGGGTACCGAAGGGCAGGATCCAGGTGAGCACGGACCAGATGGCGCCGATGACGCCAGCCTTGCCCATGTGAGAATAGGCCACTCGTTCAAGACGCCAGTCGAGGCCGCGCACGTACTGCACGAGGCGGAAGATGAGACCGACAGTGAACACCAGAAGGGAAATCTTGAACAGAGGTCCGGAAAGCAATTCTATCATTGAATACTCCTTAGGAGGCTTGCCGGGCAGTCAGCCCGCCCGGCAGGCTCGGGGATCAGAACTTCAGTTCTTTCCAGTTGTCCGGTCGGCCGCTTCTTTCATCGCGGGCGGTGATGAAGCGGAAGAAGCACACGAAAAGCACGAGGGTCACACCCATGAGGATGTAGGTGAGGCTCTTCGTATAGACCATGAAGTCATAGAGAGTGTAGAACATCTGTAATCTCCGTCAGCGCATCAATGGTGCGACTTGAATTCCTTGAGTTCATAGAGCATCGGCATCTTGGCGGCGATGAAGCGGTAGGCCGTAACGATGCAGGTGACGATGAACACGGAGAGCATCACTTCGAGGAAGCTGGGGAAGTAGCGGTCCACGGAGGGGAGCTGCCAGTTGAAGGCCACCATGGACACGTTGAAACGGTTCACGATGATGCCGGCAACGGTCAGGGCAGCGGCCCAGCGCATGTAGCAGGTCTTCCGTTCGCGGGCGCCCATGGCGTAGAGCATGCAGGGCACGGCCACGAAGCCGATGAGTTCCACGCAGAACCAGGCGCCATAGCCGGTGAAGAGCCAGTGCCAGTCGTGGTCCATGCCGATGTCCATGATCTTCATCATGAAGTAGCCGGCGAGGATGACGGAGCAGGCGCGGCCGAGGCCGAGCACCACACCGTCGGCTTCGGCGAGGTGGGTCTCATCCATCTTGTTGTGCAGGGCCTTGTGGGCCAGAGTGCCTTCAAAGATGACCATGGAGAGGCCGGCGGCCATGGAGGACACGAAGAAGAACACGGGCAGGAAGGCGGAGTACCACAGAGGATGCAGCTTGCTGGGAACGATGAGGAACAGCGAGCCCAGAGAAGACTGATGCATGGTGGAGAGGATGACGCCCATCACGGTGAGGGGGATGGTCATCCACAGCACGATCTTGCGGATGCGGCGCAGGTAGGGGCGCAGCCACACGAGGGCCTTGTACACCTTGGGATGCACGGCGTTTTCGCCTTCGCTCTGGCGGATGCTCATCAGCCATTCCATCGCCACGGGGGACCATTCGATGAAGAGCACGGACAGGTAGATGCCCACGCACAGGCCCACTTCGAAGAGGATAGAAGTCGTGCCGAAGGACACGGTCAGAGGATAGGGCAGACGCCAGGGCTGGCCCACGTCGTACAGCAGGGCGATGACGACGAAGAGGTAGCCGAGGAAGGCGGTGGTGATGGCGGGACGCACGGCGCTGTGGTAGCGCTTGAAGCCCAGCAGGTAGCAGGCGGAGGAACAGGTGTAGCCGCCAGCGGCAAGGGCAACGCCGCACATCAGGTCGAAGCCGATCCAGATGCCCCAGGGGTTGTTGTCGTCAAGGTTGGAGACGGAGTCGATGCCGAGGGTGAAGCGCATGATGGTGATCAGCGCACCGAAGGCAAAGATGACGAGAGTGGCGATATTGCCGGGAGTTCTGGGCAGAGAGGTGATCTGCCGCACGAAATACTTGAAGACGGATTCTTTCTGTTCAGCGGCCATCTTATTCACCTTCCTTTTCCGCAGCGGCAGCAGCGGCCTGTTCGGCAAGCAGTGCCTCTCTGGCTTCCTTCTTGGCGGCTTCAACGGCCTTGTCCTGAGCCTTCTTGGCGTCGCTGGCGGCCTTGTCGAGAGCCTTCTTGGCGGCAGCTTCACCGCGCTGACGTTCCTGATCGACAGCGGCGGCCACAGCGGCTTCCTGCTCTTCCTTGGCGATCTCGTCCTTACGCTTGTTCATGAAGTAAGCGCCGCCGAGAACGATGGGCCAGAAGCCCACGACCATGGGCAGGGCGCCGAGCACACCGGTGGTGTATTCAGCGGCAGCCTTGGTGCCGAGGTCTTCACGCATACCGACCTTGGAGAAGTCCACGCCGGAAATGGTCAGCCAGGCAGTGCCGCCCATTTCATGTTCGCCGTAGATGTGGTCGACGTACTTGCCGGGGTTATCGGCAATGCGCTTGCGGGCGATGGCGAGGATCTCGGAACGCTTGCCGAAGACCAGAGCGCCGGTGGGGCAGGCTTCCACACAGCCGGGGAGCTTGCCTTCCTGCAGGCGGGGATGGCACATGGTGCACTTGCGCACGACAGGGTTGAGGGCGCTGTCGTAGCGGTAGGCGGGGATGTTGAAGGGGCAGGAGACCATGCAGTAGCGGCAGCCCACGCAGAGGGTGGGGTCGTAGGTCACGGAGCCGTCGGGGTTCTTGGTGAAGGCCTTGACGAAGCAGGCGGTGGCGCAGGCGGGTTCCTGGCAGTGCATGCACTGCATCTTGCGGTACACGCTCTTGCCGTCGGCGTTGTACTGGTTCACCACGGTGTAGATGTCGGCATGGGTGCGGCGCTGTTCGGCGAACACGCTGCGATCTTCGCCCTTCACGGGAGCGGGAAGATCGTTGACCTTGGAGCAGGCGGTCTCGCATTTGCGGCAGCCGATGCACTTGGTAAGGTCGGTGAGGACAGCCATATTGTCGGGGTGGCCCGAGAACTCACCGCCGGCGGCCTTGGCCTTGACGGGCAGAGCGGCAGCGGCAGCACTGCCGGTCAGCAGGGAAAGAAACGCTCTGCGCTTCATTATCGAACCTCCCGCTTGTTCTTGTTGGTATCCTTAGCGGCCACAGGTTCGTGACAGCCGGCGCAGTCAGCGTAGTCAGGCTTCACGTTCATGCTGGTGTGGCAGCTGATGCACATCTGGTGATAGGCAGCCTTGAGGTTGGGGAGCTGGCCCACGGTAACGGCAGTCACTTCCTTGTCGTGGCAGGAGGCGCAGGACGGAGGATTGGCGATATTGTCGTTGGGGATGTTGTGGTGGCAGGCCTTGCACACGGAATCCTGATGGAAGGCGGCGGCCAGCTTGTTGTTCTTCATGCCGTCGAGCAGAGCCTTGTAGATCTCGCGGTGAGGCAGGACGGCAGGCTTGTACTCGTTGGAAAGCACGCCGATGGTCACCTTTTCGGGCACGTCGGCGGGATCGATGGGTTCAACCACCTTGCGGCTTTCGGGGAAGGCGGGGAAGGCCGCAGCGTCCTTCTTCTCGGCCTTGGCGGGAACGCCGCTGTGGCAGACGGAGCAGGAATCCTTCACGGCGAACTTGAGGTCGGCATGGCAGCCGGCGCAGTTCTTGTCTTCAGCGATGACCTGAGCATGGCAGCCCACGCAGGAAGAAGCGGAGGCGGCGTCATGGGCGGCGGCGTAGGCGCTCACGCCGTTGCCGGCGAGAGTGGCGGGCTTGCCGGATTCGTCCTTCTCGATCTTCATGCCGTGGCACACACCGCAGTCGGCGGCGTTTTCGTGCAGCTTGTGATCGAAGGCCACGGGCTTGATGGCGGCCTCGGGCTTGGAGGACTGGCTCTTGGGAGCGTCGGCAGGCTTTTCACCGAGCACGATGGTGTCGGGCTGGCCGCGGAACAGGCGGAAACCGTCGGCGGCGGGGAACTTGGCCTGGGCTTCGGAGCTGTGGCAGTCGGCGCAGTTCACGGGCAGCTTGAGGGCCTTGGCGTTGGGGCCGCCGTTCTTCATGGTGTCGAGATGGCAGGACACGCAGGTGTTGTGGGCGATGGAGGCAAGCTCGCGGCTGTCGGCGGAATCGGTACGGAAGAAGCTGTAGGCGTCTTCGGTGTCCGGAGCGTAGTAGGTCTTGCCGTTGGCATCGACGCTGACGTGGCAGGCGCCGCAGTTCTTCACATTGGCGGCGTCCTCACCGGCGGGAACAACGGGGGCCACGTGCTTGGAGTTGACGTGGGCGGCATGGAGGGCGATGTCGAAATTGACCGGCACGCGCTTTTCGGCGGCGGCTTCGGCATCGTGGCAGGAGCGGCAGGAAGCCGCTTCAGGAGCCTTGTCGTACTTTTCGTGGCACTCGAAGCAGGTCTTGTGCCAGGCGTTCATAAGGCTGTCCTTGCCCTTGTAGTTCTTGACCACGGAGAAGGGCTTCATGCCCTTGACGTCCTTGCCCAGAGCGGTATGGCAGACAGCGCAGTCGCCGCCATCCTTCTCGACCTTGGCAGCATGAGCTTCGTGGTCGAAGACCGCGGCAGGCATCTCAGCTTTGCCCGGGTGCTGCATGACGATACGCATGACCCCGGCTTCGCTGGCCGGGACCTCGACGGCGTGTGCGGCGTTACAGAAAGAAATGATGCCGACGAGACCGGCCACCACTGCCACACTGCACGTGAAAGTGTTTCTTCGCTTGTTCATGGGGAGTCCTTTCAGTAGAAAATTCCCAAAATGAGAAATGGCCCGCCAGACAGCTCCTGCGCGCCCGAAGGCGAGCTCTCTGGCACAAGGAAGAAGCGCCCTCGTCCGAGTGACGGCCCTTCTTCCCGCAGGGGCGTTCCGTTCTCCGAAAAACCAAACGCCTTCTGCTGAACGAACAGCCCTTCTCCCGAGAAAAGGGCTGTTTGTAACATTATGTTGCACAATTATTTCATTAGGTAATTTATTTTTTTGGGCGTGTCAACCCGGGATGAGATTTTGGACAATTGCCAGCGATTCCGCAATCTTCCGAATTGGTTGGCAAAAATCCGGAAATTCGGCCGCGCCCCTGAGCCTGCCGGGCGGACTTGTGACGAAAAAATTTTCCGTCACATTGCATCCTTTAAAAATTGCGCACACCCGGCAGAAGAGGCACGCCTCACTTCTGCCCCAACCCCGCACCCCCGTCGCACACTGTTCAGCCCCCCCCCCGACCTTCCATTCCGGCCAGAGGAAGGAGCGCCCTGTCAGGAGTCTTCCCCGTGATCCCTGTTTTCACGAGTGCAGGGTCTGCATGGGGCTAAATGCGACAAATTTCCCGTGCCAGCGGCACGACACGAGAAGAAACTGAATATTCTGTCCAGATCCCGATATCAAAAGTCTTTTTAGAAATAGCGCCTCTCAGAAAAACGTGGAATAAGATTAGCTCAGAAAGGATTGTTCATTTTTTCCCTATCCTTTCTCTCAAACGTCGACAACACAACAGCGGAAAGCTCCTGCCGACCGCTGTCCGGCTCTGGAAATGTTCACAGCCAACCGTAAACTCTCATAGGAGAAACTGCCATGAAATTCAAAGGTATGGTCATCGGTGTCCCCACTGAAATCATGCACGGCGAAGGCCGCGTGTCTTCCACCCCTGAAACCGTGAAGAAGATGGTGGACGAAGGCGCCACCGTTCTCGTTCAGAAGGGTGCCGGCAAGGGCTCCTTCTTCAGCGACGAACAGTATGTTGCCGCTGGTGCTACCATCATCGACCGCGCCGACGAAATCTTCGCCAAGGCCGACGTCATCCTCAAGGTTAAGGAACCCCTCTTCAACGAAGAAATCGGCAAGCACGAATCCGAAATGCTTCGTGACGGCCAGTACCTCATCACCTTCCTGCATCCCGCCGCTCCCGTGAACCGCGAGCCCATGAAGAAGCTCCGCGACACCGGCTGCATCTCCCTCACCCTCGACGGTATTCCCCGTATCACCCGCGCTCAGACCATGGACGCCCTGACCTCCATGTCCACTGTCGCCGGTTACAAGGGTGTGCTCATGGCCGCCAGCTACATGACCAAGTTCGTGCCCATGGTCGGCACCGCCGTCGGCGTGCTGAAGCCCGCTAACGTGGTCGTCATCGGTACCGGCGTGGCCGGCCTCCAGGCCGTTGCTACCGCTAAGCGTCTCGGCGCTGTGGTCACCGCCATCGACATCCGTCCCGCCGCTGCCGAACAGGCTCGCTCCCTCGGCGCCAAGACCCTCGAGACCGGCGTTCCCGCTGAACTCGCTATCGGTCAGGGCGGCTACGCTCTCCGTCTGCCCGACGAATGGCTCGCCAAGGAAATCGAAGCCATCCGCGAAACCATCGTGGCCGCTGACGTGGTCATCTGCTCCGCCCTCATCCCCGGCGAACTCGCTCCCGTTATCGTGACCGAAGACATGGTGAAGTCCATGGCCGCCGGCTCCGTTATCGTTGACATCGCCATCGACCAGGGCGGCAACTGCGCCCTCACCAAGGCCGGTGAAGAATTCCGCACCGAAAACGGCGTGCTCGTTTCCGGCGTGAAGAACATCCCCGGTATGCTGCCCACCGCTTCCACCTGGATGTTCGCTCAGAACATCTACAACCTCCTCGCCTACCTCGCCAAGGACGGCAAGATCGTCCTCGACCGTGAAGATCCTATCGTGGCCTCCTCTCTGACCACCATCAATAAGGAAATCGTTCACGCCGGCGCTAAGAAGGCTGGTCTTTAATCAATAACATACAGTGGGATACCTCTTTTTTGGGGGTATCCCACTGTCAAAATTTAAGGAGGCCACGCACTTGAGCATCCCAGTTCTCGTCCTTGTCTTCGCCGCGGCTCTCGTTGTGGGTTACAAGGTTCTCAGCCACATCCCCAGTCTTCTGCACACCCCGCTGATGTCCAGCATGAACGCTCTTGACGGCGTCATCGTGCTCGGCGCCCTCACCGCCTGCCATTTTGCCACCACTCCTGTGTTCGGCTTCCTCGGCGGCGTGGCCGTGGCCCTGGCTACCACCAACGTTTTCGGCGGCTTCGATATCACCAACAAGATGCTGAAAATGATCGCCGGCAGCGGCAAGAAGCGCGGATAACCACTACAACGGAGCTGTCTTAAACCATGAGCATGTTCGCTTATTCCATCATCGCTGTGGTGCTGGCGCTGGCCATTCTCTACGGCCTTCACCTGATGAGCAACGTCAAGATGGCTGTTCGCGGCAACGCTATCGCCGCTTCTGCCATGGCCATTGCCATCATCATCACCATGTTCCGCGACCACTCCATGGGTGATATCACTCTGTGGATCTCCATCGCCGCCGGTATGGCTTTCGGTCTCTTCCTTTCCAACAAGGTCAAGATGATCCAGATGCCTCAGCTTGTGGCCTTCCTGCATGGCTTCGGCGGCGGCGGTGCCGCTCTCGTCGGTCTCGTCATGCTGGCCAACATCGGCCCCCAGAGCGAGCACTTCGGCCTCTTCCATCGTGTTGACGCCTGCCTCGCCCTCTGCTCCGGCATGACCACCATCGCCGGTTCCTTCGTGGCCGCTGGCAAGCTGCATCGCGTGCTTCCTCAGAAGCCTGTCATCCTGCCCCACCACAACCATATCATCAACGCCCTCCTCGCCATCATGGTCGTCGCCATGGTGGTGTACAATGCCGCTCCCACCACCGCCGCCGGCTTCTGGATCACTGTGATGACCCTCGCCGGTGCCGCTTTCGGTGTCGTGTTCTGCATCCGTGTGGGCGGTGCTGACATGCCCATCACCATTTCTCTGCTGAACTCCATGGGCGGCATCTCCTGCGCTATCGCCGGTTTCGCCGTGGCTGACCCCCTGCTCGTCGCCGTTGGCGGCATCGTCGGCTCTGCCGGCTATATGCTGACCAAGGTCATGTGCAAGGCCATGAACCGTACCCTTGCCCCCATCCTCCTCGGCAAGTCCTCTGCTCCCGCCGGTGCCGTCAAGCCCGCCGCCGCTCCTGCCCCCAAGGCCGCCCCTGCTCCTAAGGCTCCCGTGGCCCGCAGCATGGACGAAGAAGCCGCCGATATGCTCGCCGCTCCCAAGCGCGTCATGATCGTGCCCGGCTACGGCATGGCTCTCGCCCAGGCCCAGCACAAGGTGAAGGCCCTCGCCGACGCTCTCGAAGCCAAGGGTGCTTCCGTTGACTACGCTATCCATCCCGTCGCCGGTCGTATGCCCGGCCACATGAACGTGCTCCTCGCTGAAGCCAACGTGGACTACGAACACATGCTGGAAATGGAAGCCGTCAACCCCCTGTTCCCCGAAACCGATCTCGTCATCGTCATCGGCGCCAACGACGTCGTGAACCCCGCCGCCAATACCGCTGAAGGCACCCCCATCTACGGTATGCCCATCCTCGAGATCGACAAGGCCAAGAACGTCATCATCTGCAACTACGATGACAAGCCCGGCTACGCCGGCGTGCCGAATCCCCTCTACACCAAGCAGGGCGTCCTCATGATGCTCGGCGACGCTGTCGAGACCGTCGGCAAGCTCGTCAACCTGACCAACAATCCTGCCGCCGCCAAGTCCGCTGCCGGTGCCGCCGCTCCTGTGGCCAGCGCTGACGAAAAGGCTTCCGCCATGCTCGCCGCTCCCAAGCGCGTCATGATCGTGCCCGGCTACGGTATGGCTCTTGCTCAGGCCCAGCACAAGGTGAAGCAGCTCGCTGACGCTCTCGAAGCCAAGGGCGCTTCCGTTGACTACGCCATCCATCCCGTTGCCGGTCGTATGCCCGGCCACATGAACGTGCTCCTCGCTGAAGCCAACGTGGACTACGAACACATGCTCGAGATGGAAGCCGTCAACCCCCTGTTCCCCGAAACCGATCTCGTCATCGTCATCGGTGCTAACGACGTCGTGAACCCCGCCGCCAACACCGCTGAAGGCACTCCCATCTACGGTATGCCTATCCTCGAGATCGACAAGGCTAAGAACATCATCATCTGCAACTACGACGACAAGCCCGGCTACGCCGGTGTGCCGAACCCCCTCTACAGCAATGACGACGTCCTCATGATGCTCGGCGACGCTGTGGCCACCGTCGGCAAGCTCGTCAACCTCTGCAACAACCCTGTGACCGCCTCTGCTTCTGCCGCCGCTCCCGCCGCCAGCGCCGACGAAAAGGCTTCCGCCATGTTCGCCGCTCCCAAGCGCGTCATGATCGTGCCCGGCTACGGTATGGCTCTTGCTCAGGCCCAGCACAAGGTAAAGCAGCTCGCTGATGCTCTCGAAGCCAAGGGCGCTTCTGTTGACTACGCCATCCATCCCGTTGCCGGTCGTATGCCCGGCCACATGAACGTGCTCCTCGCTGAAGCCAACGTGGACTACGAACACATGCTGGAAATGGAAGCCGTCAACCCCCTG
>JAFQTU010000022.1 GCA_017408905.1 Mailhella sp.
AAAGTATTTGATTCAGAGAAACATTGTTTCTCAAATCGAACTCAAAGCTCTATTTTCCCAACTCGCTATTCACTTGTCAAAGAACCGCCGCCGCTCATCAGCGGCGAAGATGCTTTATGCATCATTTGCTTCTTTCTGTCAACAACTTTTTTCAAAGTTTTTTCAGAAAGGCGTTTCAGCACCCCGCTCCTCTCTGCCCCGTGGGGCTTTCTCAGAGCCGCTGTGCCTCAGCGCGTTCGTGGTTATGCCTAAAACACGCCCCGCTGTCAAACACTTTTTTCATAAAATCTTAAAATATCTTAACTTTTTAGCGCAACCTATTATTTTATCACACTTTAATTTGTGACGCCAGCATTCTTTCCGCACAAGCTTCAACGCCCAATGGGGCCGCTCTTCGCCTTTATCAGAAAAATCGCCCCGATTTGCTCAGTTCTGCCGCCTCACCGTTTTACCAACGGCGAAGGCCCGGGCGGCAAAGTCACCGCGTCCATAATACTCATTTACAAGAGGGACGTAGTGAAGGGCAGACAGGCGGGCCGGATCGGGAAGACCGTCCGGCGTCATGAAGGAGGCCTCCACCTTCACGTCCATGATCTCGCCCACGAACTGCGTATGCGAACCAAGTTCCAACGTGTGGCGCAGAAGAAGCTCCAGCACCACCGGACACTCGGCCACGTAGGGCGCGTCCACATGCTCCCCAGCGGAGGCCGTCAAGCCAAGGGCGCTGAACTTGTCTTCGCTCCGGCCGGAAACCAGCCCGGCGAAATCGGCCATGCCAGCCTGCGCACTGGTCGGCAGGCTCACCGTGAAGGCGCGCCGCTCGAGAATAGCCCGATGCGTCCACGTGGCCCGCCGCACCGAAACGGACAGGCATGGCGGCTGACTGCAGGAAAGTCCGCCCCAGGCGGCAGTCATGATATTCGGGCGGCCTTCGATATCGTACGAACCGATGAGCATGACGGGAACGGATGAGAGAAATGCCTGCGGGCCCAGAGAAATCAGCATAGCGGCCTCTGTCATTAAAGGGGCTGGAAGGCCCAGACGGCCTTACCATAATAATAGATGGGCCAGTCGGCATCGGAGATGAAGCGCACCTCCTGCCCGCTCTGCGGATGCAGGAGCCAGCCGCCTTCGCCCCTGTGCAGGCGACGGAAGCCCAGTTCCCTCGCCCAGAACACCGCCACGATGTCGCCCTCCGCGGCTTCCGCGCCCGGGACCACCGCGACCAGGCCGCCCCTGTTCAGCACGGGGGCCATGTCGGAGGCCAGAAGGCGGAACACTCTGGCCCCTTCCGGCAGAAATTCCGAAGGAAAGCTCTGGCGCGTGACCTCAGGAAACGAGCCGTCCGGGAGCTGGATGGTCGAAAACACCGGCGTTTCGTTCTTCTCCTCAAAGGAATAGAACGGCTTTTGCGGTTCTCGAAGCATAAAGGAGTCTCGGCCGGCAGGTTCCGGCGCCCATTCGCCTCTGCGGAAACGCTGAATCTCCTCGATCTTTGCCATATCATAGACCGGCCCTGTTCCAAAACGCTGCCAGTCGAAGCGGATACCGCAGGTATCGTAAAGGCGCATGCACCAGTCGGCCGGGATGCTTCCGCGCTTCTTGGCCTCGGAGATGCTGGCCTGCTTCATCCGAAGGAGAGCGGCCAGTTCCGTCTGCGTGCGCAGACCTGCGGCAAAAAGCATTCTTGCATAAACGGCTTCGAACGAATACATGCGCCTTTCCTGCTATTTTATGGGCTGAAGGAGCGGACTGTCGGGCGTGAGCACCATACGGGTATTGTCGCCCAGCGACTTGCGCAGCGCCTCAAGTCCGCGCTGGAAGGAGAAGAACTCGGGAGACTTCGAAAAAGCCTCGGCATAGATACGGGCGGCCTCGGCATCGCCTTCACCGCGCAGTACCTGCGACTTCTTATTGGCTTCCGCAAGGATGAGGGCGCGTTCCTTATCGGCCTCGGAACGGATCTTCGTGGACTCCTCAGAACCTTCGGAGCGATACTGCGTAGCCTGACGTTCACGCTCGGCGCGCATACGGTCGAAGATGGCCCTCTGGTTTTCAGCCGGGAGGTCAGTACGCTTGATGCGCACGTCCACGATCTTGATGCCGAATTCCTTCATCTGCTGGGACGTCTTCTCCGTCACGGAATCCATGATGGCCGTCCTCTTGTCGTTCACCACTTCCGTGAGGGTGTGGCGGCCGATGTGGGCGCGGATCTGGGAGTAGATGACCGCGTCGAGGCGGGCCTGCGCGTTGGCTTCGGTACGCATGGTACGGTAGAAGCGCAGGGGATCGACGATCTTCCAGCGGGCGTAGTTGTCGAGCACCATGGACTTGAGGTCGCTGGTCAGCGCTTCGGCGGGGCGAGCGTCGTAGTCAAGGATTCGCGCGTCGAAGTACACGACGTTCTGGATGAAGGGGAGCTTGATGTGCAGGCCCGGACGATAGACCTTGTCCAGAGGATGGCCAAGCTGGATGACGAGGGCCTGCTGGGTCTGCTGTACGATGAAGAGGCTCTGCTGGAGCAGAACGACCACGCCCAGAAGCAGGAACGTGAAAATGGCGGACTTGACGCTTCTCATTACTTCGCCCCTCCCTTCCAGGCATCGAGCGGAAGCAGAGGCAAGACCTTGCCGCCGGCATCCGACGGAAGCACCAGCTTTTCCATGCCGGGCTTGCTCAGGATATCTTCAAAGGTTTCGTAAAGCATACGCTTCTTGGTCACGTCCTCGGCCTTTTCGTATTCCTTCAGCACGGCGAGGAAGCGCTGGGCTTCACCTTCGGACTGGCGGATACGCGTCTGCTTGTAGGCTTCGGCCTCGTTGACGACCTGCTGGGCCTTGCCCTGCGCCTTGGGCAGGATGTCGCGGCGGTAGGCTTCGGCTTCGTTGATGCTGCGCTGCTTGTCTTCGCGGGCGCTGGCCACATCCTTAAAGGCGTCGCGCACTTCCTTGGGGGGCTGAACGTCCTGCATCTGGACGGCCACCACCTGCACACCTACCTCATAGCGGTCAAGGATATCCTGAAGCAGTTCGGCCACATCGTTCTGGATCTTCACGCGGCCGCCGGTAAGGGCGTCGTCGAGCGAATTCTTGCCGATGACTTCACGCATAGCGGCTTCGGCGGCGCGCTTCACCACCTGATCGGGGCGGATCACGTTGAAGAGGTAGTCCACAGCCCCGTCGGGCTTGATGTGGTACTGGATGTTGAACTGCACGTTGATGATATTTTCGTCGCCCGTGAGCATGGCGGATTCTTCATCCACATCCTGCACGCGGCCCTGCTGGAACACGCCGCCCACAGACTGGGCGCGATAGCCCACAGCCGTCTGGCGAACCTGCGAGACCTTGGTCTTGTACACCTGCTCGATGGGGTACGGCAGATGGATATGCGGCCCCGGAACTTCGGTGCGCACATAGCGGCCGAAGCGGAGCACCACGCCCGATTCGTCCGGCTGGACGATATAGATGCCGGAGAGCACCCAGACGATAAGCGCCACAAGGATGAGCCAGCGCAGGCGCGGGCCGCCTTCCACCTTCGGCATCTTAGGCAGCGAAAAAGACGGCCTCGGCCCGGAAGGACCGCCGCCCTGTCGCTGAAATCTGTCTTCCTCTTCCCGGTCTGCGGCGCGCTGATCTTCGTCGGCGTTCCTGCCCCAGGTGCCCTTGCCTACGGAGCCCCAGCCATTTTTCTGCTGTTGCTGCCGTTTTTCTTGTAATTTATCCCAATCCCAATTCATAGTAAGAGAAAAGTATGACACGATTCCTGTGCGGTCAAGGCTCTCGCGTGATTCTCGTCACCATGCAGGCAAGGATACCATGCGCTTTTCTGCCACGGCATCTCCTTCGAGCCTGCGGAAGCAAAAAAATTGCTCCTGCATGAAAAAAATGCTTGACGAGCGCCCCGCTTTTGCCTAAGTTGACCGCTGTCGGGCGCTCGTAGCTCAGCTGGATAGAGCAACAGGCTACGAACCTGTAGGTCAGGAGTTCGAATCTCTTCGGGCGCACCACTCAACCGACACCACTATTTCCCAAGCGCTCGTAGCTCAGCTGGATAGAGCAACAGGCTACGAACCTGTAGGTCAGGAGTTCGAATCTCTTCGGGCGCACCATTGGACGATCAAGGCTTATGAGAAATCATAAGCCTTTTTTCGTTTAATCTTCCTGCCTCTGCCGCCGGTATGAGAAAAGGCCGCCCCATCATGGAGCGGCCCTTTTTTCTAGTTGAAGCGTATGGGAAGACTTTCCGAGAACTCTCCCGTGCGCATGGTCAACCTGTAGATATCCTGACCTTCGGGGAGGAACTTGCTGAACGCAAGCTCATTGCAGCCCTTCCGCCCTTCCCTCGTGAAACGGCGGAGCACCTTTCCCGAAGCGTCGCTCAAGGTGAAGGTGACGACGGCGTCGGCCTCACAGCTATAGGGGACGACGTACAGCCCCGAGTCGGGATGCCTGCGCAGATCGAGGGCGTCGGGCTGATAGCCCGCTTCCGCTGCCTTCACGGGAACGACGACCTGATCAAAGCCATTCGCCGGGGCAAGCGGCGTGACGCCCATGCGGCCGAGCCCCTGCTTCACTTCGGGGATGTTCATGAACAGCGACCAGAGAAGCCCACTGCGGTAATTCTCCACCATGCAGGGGATGGCAAGCTGGTCGATGGCAAGGTAGCTGTTGTCGAACCAGTTGTCCTTGAGGCTGAAGGCATCGTAAGGCCCGAACTTGCCCCACATTTTCTTCTTGTAATTGTCGTGGATGTTCCAAAGCACGCGCATGGCGTATTCCGGCACATAGGGCATAGAGGCCAGCGCCGCCGTGGGGGCAACCGTGCCCACCTCGTTGTAGGCGGACTGATAGCGATAGCCGCCCTTGATGTCGCAGGCGGTAAGCCCCCAGAAGCCTTCACTGAACTGATGTTCGGCAGGCGCAGACTCAAGGCAGTAGGCACGGTTCATCAGGGCATGGGTGATATTGCGCACCATATAGCCCTTGGTGACATAGCTGTCGGCCATGCGCCGGGGGTCGAGCCCGATGAAGGAATAATGGGAAAGGAACATACAGCCGGCGTAGGCGTTGGCGGCCTCGATGGTGTAGCCGTTGCCGCTTTTCGGCTGGTACTCGTCCGTGGAATACCAGTAGCGCGCCGTTTCGCGGGAAATGGGATGCGTAGGCGAACCCAGCGCCAGCACATACACCACCATGGCTTCGTTGAAGCCGGATATTTTCATATCCATGCCAAAGCCGTGGTCAGGGCTCCAATGCCAGGAAAGGCCATTGTTTTCGCCCCGGCTGAACCAGTGCCAGTCCACATCGTGCCAGAGTTCCGTGGCGATCCTCCGCAGTTCAACTTCCTGAGGCTCGTCTCCATTGAAGTAGGAGCGGGCGATAAGCAGGCCCTGCATCAGGAAGGCCGTTTCCACAAGGTCGGCGCCGTTGTCCTTCTCGCTGAAGGAGAAAGTCTTGCCCGTACGTCCGTCAAGCCAGTGGGGGAAGGCGCCATGCAGGTTTTTGCGGTCGGTCTTATCGCGCAGGAAGGTCGAAATTTTGAGGATGCGTTCGACAGCGGCTTCACGAGTGATCCAGCCGCGTTCTGCCGCAACGACAATAGCCGCGATGCCGAAGCCTGTGCCGCCGATGGTCGCCTGCCCGGTCGCCTTGTTCCGGCTGTCTTCATAGGCAAGGCCGGATTCCTTGTAGGTATGCTCCCACATATAGCGGAAGGTGTCGCGCTGGAGCTTGTCGAGCAGTGCCCGGTCCTTGAGCAGGCTATCCTCGGCAGGAGCTTCTGCCGTGGCAGGCGCGGCCTTCTTGGCGGAAGCAGTCTTGGAGGCTGACTTCGAGGCTTTTTCGCCAGCCGCCGTCTTCTTGGCCGCAGGCTTCACGGCCTTTTCCTGCTGGGCGCTGTTCCTGTTTTTGTCCGCCGGGGCGTCAGCGGCCTGCACCATAAAGGCACAGGCAAGCGTGAATACCATTATCGTCAGGAAAGAGATGAATCTTTTCAAGGCAATGTCCTTCCTTCAACAGTGAATGACAACGGAGCCACTATAGGCCGGAACCAGAAAAAACGCAAAAAGAAAGACCGCCCCGAAGGACGGCCTGCCGTACTGACGAAAAAAGGAACCGCCGAAGCGGTTCCTTTTCATTGCTATCGAAAGCTGGCTAAAGCCTGACTTCAGAAGCCTTTCAGCTTACTTGGTCAGTTCGATGATAGCCATGGGGGCACAGTCGCCCACGCGGGGCATGGCCAGCTTCACCACGCGGGTGTAGCCGCCGGGCACGCCAGCGAAACGAGGAGCGATTTCATCGAACAGCTTCTGAACGAGCTGGTGGTCGCCGAGGTCGCGGAAAGCCTGACGGCGGGCAGCGACATCGTTGCGACGAGCGAGAGTGATGAGGGATTCAACCACACCGCGCAGCTCTTTGGCCTTGACCTCGGTGGTACGAATCCGGCCGTGCGTAAGCAGGGCCTTGGACATATTGCGGAGCAGAGCCTTACGATGAGAAGGATTTCTGCTCAGTTTCTTACCAGAGTTGCTATGCCTCATGGTGCTGCTTCCTCTTCCATTCCTGGTATTTCTTATCGAAAGAATCGACTTTCATGCCGAAATCGAGGCCCATATCAAG
>JAFQTU010000023.1 GCA_017408905.1 Mailhella sp.
GAAAGATCGCGGTATTCCACTTCGGCTTCGGCCAGAGCGGTCTTGCAGTGGCAGCACCAGTAGATGGGCTTCTTGCTGCGCACGAGGCTGCCGCGTTCCACAAAGGTGGCGAGCTCGCCGGCGGTCACGGCTTCGTACTTGGGATCCATGGACATGTAGGGATTGTCCCAGTCGCCGAGAACGCCGAGGCGCTTGAATTCCTTGCGCTGGATATCGAGGAACTTCTGCGCGTACTGGCGGCAGCGCTTGCGGATGACGTGAGCGGGCAGTTCCTTCTTCTTTTCGCCGAGTTCCACTTCCACGTTATGTTCGATGGGCAGGCCATGGCAGTCCCAGCCGGGGATGTAGCCGGTCTTCCAGCCCATGAGGTTGCGGGACTTGATGATGATGTCCTTGAGGATCTTGTTCAGAGCGTGGCCGAGGTGGATGTGACCGTTGGCGTAGGGAGGACCGTCGTGCAGGCGGTAGTCGCCGCGGGAGCCGGAGGCATCCTGCATAAGCTGGAAAACATTGGTGCTTTCCCAGAACTTGAGCATTTCCGGTTCCTTCTGGACCAGATTTGCCTTCATGGGAAAACCGGTGACAGGCAGATTCAGTGTCTTTTTATATTCAGCCATGAGGCTTCCTCCAAGCGCAGATGCGCATAGTATGCTTGCAGGTGAGAGGGCGCAAAATACCCTTCGCCTGGACAGGACAGAAAAAATTATGTTTTCCCGTGTATGGCGCAAATGTCAAGTGTTCAGACGCCCTTTTTCCGGGAAGCTTTATGGAGAACCGGCAAAGCGCCCTGCTACGCCTCTTTTTTCAGGGGAAAAGATGAAGATTCGCCGCAGAAAAAAGCGGAAAACTCCCTCGCCGACAGGCATCACTTCTTCCGCCTCCCGCCCTTCCTTCAGCGCCATGCCCTTTTCTCCATCCTTTTTCGGCAAGCCGCGCAGTGAGCGCTGCCCTTTCCCGCCATACCGACCTGCTTTTTCTTGTGAGCCTCCTGTCCGGCACGCCCTCCCCTTCCTTAAGAAGGGCCGAACACAAAAAAAGAGCAGGTCCGGAACTGTTCCGCTATCAGTTCCTGGACCTGCTCAAAAGGAAGCGGCTCGCTTCCCTAGTCCTAGCCGTACTGCCCGTCCTGAGGAGAGAGGATGATGTCAAATTTCAGCAGTACCGCATGAGGTCGCAACCGACCATGCATGAAAACTATACCATTATTATTGCTTCAATATTACAGAGTTATTTCTTTTCAGTAATATTGCGCCAAAGCCAGCAAAAAAGAGGCCCCTCGAGAGAGAGGCCCCTTTTTCATAAGCGTAGAACGCCGGTACTAGCGGCTGGCGACGCGGATGCGGGCCACGGCGCGCTGGAGAGCCAGCTCGGCACGGACCAGATCGACATCCGGCTTGGGATCGGCAAGGCGCTGTTCAGCGCGAGCCTTGGCTTCCTTTGCCCTTTCGATATCGATGTCGGAGGCCAGTTCGGCACATTCGGCCAGAACGGTCACCTTGTTGTCGGAAATCTGGGCGAAGCCGCCGGCAATGAAGACCCAGTGAGTCTCATTGCCCTGACGATAGTACAGGTCGCCGACTGTCAGCGCGGAAAGCAGGGGGGCATGCTGGGGCATGAGACCGAACTGGCCGTCCACGCCGCAGGCACCCACGTAATCCACTTCCGCGTTGAGCACGACTTTGTCAGGAGTGACGATATCGAGACGAAGACCTTCCATATCGGTCTCCTTTACGCCTGCTGCTGACGCTTGTTGCGCTTTTCGATGGCCATTTCAATGCTGCCCACGTTGAGCACGTCGGTCTCGGAGAGATAGTCGTACTCGCCGTCGAGCAGGCCCTTGAAGCCCTTGATGGTGTCTTCCAGCTTCACATAGACGCCGGGCAGGCCGGTGAACACTTCTGCCACATGGAAAGGCTGAGACAGGAAGCGCTGGATGCGGCGGGCGCGGGCCACGGTGAGCTTATCTTCGTCGGACAGTTCGTCCATACCGAGGATGGCGATGATGTCCTGAAGGTCCTTATACTTCTGCAGCACCTGCTGAACACGGCGGGCGACGGAGTAATGTTCCACGCCGACCACGTTCGGGTCGAGGATGCGGGACGTAGAGTCCAGCGGGTCCACGGCGGGGTAGATGCCCAGTTCGGCGATGGAACGGTTGAGAACCAGCGTACCGTCGAGGTGGGCGAAGGTGGTTGCAGGGGCGGGGTCGGTAAGGTCGTCAGCGGGAACGTACACGGCCTGCACAGAGGTGATGGAACCAGAGGCAGTGGAGGTGATGCGTTCCTGCAAGCCGCCGAGGTCGGTGCCGAGGGTGGGCTGGTAGCCCACGGCCGAAGGCATGCGGCCCAGCAGAGCGGACACTTCGGAACCCGCCTGGGTGAAGCGGAAGATGTTGTCGACGAAGAGAAGCACGTCCTGGTGTTCTTCATCGCGGAAGTACTCGGCGCAGGCCAGAGCGGTGAGGGCCACGCGGGCGCGGGCACCCGGAGGTTCGTTCATCTGACCATAGACAAGCACGGCGCGTTCCAGAACACCGGCTTCTTTCAGTTCGCCATAAAGGTCGTTGCCTTCGCGGGTACGTTCACCCACGCCGGCGAACACGGAGTTGCCGCCGTGGCCCTTGGCGATGTTGTTGATCATTTCCATGAGCACAACGGTCTTGCCCACGCCGGCGCCGCCGAACAGACCGATCTTACCGCCCTTGGGGAAGGGGATGAGAAGGTCCACGACCTTGATGCCGGTTTCCAGCAGTTCCACCTTGGTGTTCAGGTCGGTGAACTCGGGGGCGGGACGGTGGATGGGGAAGTACTTGTCGGTCTCGATGGGGCCGAGGCCGTCCACGGGCTTGCCCACGACGTTGAGGATACGGCCGATGGCGGCCTTACCCACAGGAGTCATGATCGGCTTGCCGGTATCGACGACTTCCATGCCGCGAACCAGACCGTCGGTGCTGTCCATAGCGATGGTGCGCACCACGTTGTTGCCCAGATGCTGGGCAACTTCGACGACCAGTTCGGGGGCGTCAGTATTGTTGCTGTTCTGGATCTCGAGCGCGTTGAGGATATTCGGCAGCTTTCCCTCGGGGAAAGCCACGTCCACAACAGCGCCGATGACCTGTACTATTTGGCCTTTGATAGCTGTCATGCCCTAATGCTCCTACTGGCTTTGCTGCGCATTCGCGCCGCCAACGATATCGATGAGTTCGTTGGTGATGGCAGCCTGACGGGTCTTGTTGTAAAGCAGCGTCAGAGAATTGGTGAGTTCGTCGCAGTTGCGGGTAGCGTTGTCCATAGAGGCCATGCGCGCCGCATTTTCACTGGCGGAATTGTCGAGAAGCCCACGGTAGATCTGAACGTTCACGTAGCGGGGCAGAAGTTCTGCCAGCAGCGTGCCCACTTCGGGCTCGTACAGGCATTCCGCCGCCGGGCCGCTCTGTTCCGCTTCAGTCTTGTCAGCGGTCACAGGCAGGAGCATCATCTTGGTAGGAACCTGACGCGCCACGCTCACGAACTCGCTGTACACGAGGTGTACTTCGTCGGCTTCGCCGCTTTCGTAAAGCTGAGCCACCTTGCCGCCAAGGCGGGCCGCCAGGCGGAAGTCGAAGGAACCCATAACGTCGCCGTACGCTTCAGCAACTTCGAAGGAAGTCTTGCGCACGGCATCGCGGCCCTTGCGGCCCACACAGACGAACCGCACGGCCAGCCCTGCCGCTTCCCTTTCCTTAGCAAGGGAAAGGGCGGCAGTGATCAGATTGACGTTGAAGCCCCCGCACAGGCCGCGATCGGCCGTCAGAAGGACAATCACTGCCGTCTTCGGCTGGTCGTGAACCTGAAGCAGCGGATGGGCCGCCTCTTCCGTCCGGGCGGCAAGTTCACCCAGCATCTCACCGAACTTATCCGCGTAGGGGCGGAAGCGCTCGATGCGGGTCTGGGCACCGCGCAGTTTCGCCGAAGCGACCATACCCATGGCCTTCGTGATCTGCTTGGTCTTGCCGACGCCGGCTATCTGGAGTTTTACATCATTCAACGAAGGCATGAGTTACCCCCGCGCCTTGAAGGATACCTTGAACTCTTTGATGGCCGCGGTGAGACGGGCTTCGAGA
>JAFQTU010000024.1 GCA_017408905.1 Mailhella sp.
AAAAAATGCTTGCCAAAGGCGGGGCTTTTCTATAGAAGAACACCTGTGCCCAGGTGGTGGAATTGGTAGACACACTATCTTGAGGTGGTAGCGCTGAATGGCGTGGGAGTTCGAGTCTCCCCCTGGGCACCAGTTAGAAAGAACGAGCTTCGACAGCAATGCCGAAGCTCTTTTTTTTTAGCTTTTCACCAAGCACCATAAAGAAGTCCCGAAGCGTTACGGCTCCGGGACTTTCTTTTCAGAGAATGACCGCTGAAGACGGGGTGGCGCGTCAGGCTTCCACAAAGAAGATATCGGCCTCGGGCGCGTTCTTCCTTACGCTCTCGATGCCGTTCAGGCAGGAAGCCTTGCTCTTGTAGCCTTCGGAAACAGCGATGATCTCGCCGTTCTTGGCCTTGAGGCGGAAGCGGAACTCCCCGGCCTTGTCCGTGTACATCTCGAACTTGGGATGCGTGACTTTGACGACGTCTTCCACAGTCTGGTCTTCAAGATTGGCTTCCACGGCATTCTTGCGCACGCTTTCGATGCCTTTGCGACAGGCCGCATCACTGGAATAGACTTCTGACGAGGCGATGACTTCCCCGTTGCCTGCCTTGAGGTCGAATTTGATACCGGTCTTGACCTTCTTCACAGCAAATTTACCCATGAATGCCTCCTGAAATGGTTAGTATTTTAAGGCTAGCCGTCAGAGAACGATATTGTCAAGGGGATTCCCGTTCGCGTTGGAAAGTATAGCGGAACAGGCAAAAAAACTCCCCGTTGGGTCGGCCAGCGGGGAGTTTCTGTCAAAGTTTTATGCGTCTAACTAGATGTCGGTCAGCGTGAGCTTCTTCCGGGTGTCGGCAATACTGCTGGATTCGGCCCGGCTTCTGTCCGTGTAGTGCGTGTGCAGGAGGTGATGGGCCTTGTGGGAGTTCGGCTCGCCAAGGAAGTCGGCGTAGAGCTGCTTCACCTGCGGGTTGTTGTGCGACTGGCGGCGCGGCATGCTCTTGTCGATATTGTACAGGCCCTGCGTGCGCTTGGCGGCAAGGGGATGGTATTCGCCCTTGACGCGGATGGTTCCGCCGCCGTCCACACAGCCGCCGGGGCAGGCCATGACTTCGATGAACGTGTAGGGAGACGTGCCTTCCACGGCCTGCTTCACCAGCTTGCGGGCGGCTTCAAGGCCGTGACAGATAGCCACCTTGATGGTGCCGTTGCCCTCGCCGAGGTCCACTTCCGCTTCACGGAGCTGGGCTTCACCGCGCACGGGCGCTATGTCCACGCCTTCGAGCTCCTTCCCGTTCAGCACGGCATAGGCGGTGCGCAGGGCGGCTTCCATAACGCCGCCGGTAACGCCGAAGATGACGGCCGCGCCGGTGGAATCGCTCATGAAGGGATCGTCGAAGGCCTCAGGCTCGACCTTGGCAAGGTCGATGCCGCAGCGGCGGAGCAGGCGGGAGAGTTCGCGCACCGTGAGTACCACGTCGGTATCGGCCACGCCGTCGCTGTGGAGCTGGGGGCGTGCGGCCTCGTCCTTCTTGGCGGTGCAGGGCATGATGGAGACGGTGCGCATCCTGGCGGGGTCGATGCCCATCTTCTCGGCAAGGTAGGTCTTGCACAGAGAACCCTGGATGGCCTGAGGAGAACGGGTGCTGGAGATGTAGGGGATGCCCTCGGGAACGTGCTTCTCCACGAAGTTCATCCAGCCGGGGCAGCAGGAGGTGAACATGGGGAGCTTGCCGCCGCTCTTGATGCGGCCGAGAAGCTCAGTCCCCTCTTCCATGATGGTCACGTCGGCGGCGAAGTCGGTGTCGGTGATGACATCGAAGCCTACGCGGCGCAGGGCGGCCACAAGGCGGCCTTCCACGTTTTCGCCCGGGCCGAAGCCGAACGCTTCGCCCAGCACCACGCGCACCGAAGGCGCGAAGGAAACCACGGTGGTGATGGCGGGGTCGGCGATGAAGTCGAGCACCTCGTCGTTCTGGTCGCGTTCGGCAAGCGCGCCGGTGGGGCACACGATGGTGCACTGGCCGCACTGGATGCAGGCCGAGATGTCCTGACTGGCGGCCATGCCCACGCCCACATGGGCGGCAGTGCCGGTCCCGTCCACGGTGAGGGCGGCCACGCCCTGCACCTTGCGGCAGACTTCCACACAGCGCAGGCAGCGGATGCACTTTGTCATGTCGCGCACCATGCCGCGCATGGTATCGTCGAGGGGGCGTTCGTTCACAAGGCGGGAGGAGAAGCGGTTGCTGGCAAGGCCCACGTATTCGCCAAGGGCCTGAAGCTCGCAGTCGCCATGGCGGGCGCAGGCCACGCAGTTCTGATCATGATCGGCGAAAACGAGTTCCACCTGAAGCTTCTGGGCCTGACGGACCTTGCTGGAGCGGGTGTCGATCTTCATGCCTTCCTGCAAAGGCGTGTTGCAGGAAGTGACCATGCTGGTGCGGCCTTCGGCGTCGGTGCAGCCCACCACGCAGACGCGGCAGGTGCCGGGCTTGTGGTCGAGCGCGTGGTAATGGCAGAGAGACGGGATGAAGACCCCGCATCGTCTGGCGGCCTGAAGTATGGTTTCACCCTGTTCGAAGGCTATTTCGCGTCCATTGATATAGGCTTTCATACGACCTCGCGGATCAGACGGCAGTGCCGGTGATGGGGGACTTGGTGACGATGGACAGGATACGGTAGCAGCGCATGCAGCGTTCGGCCTCCTTCCATGCCGCGGCCTGATCCATGCCGAGTTCCACCTCGTTGAAGTTGTGGGCACGGTCGGCAGGTTCGAGTTCGCGCATCTTCACGCGGGGCTTGACTTCCTGCCCGCAGACAGGGGAATCGCCAAGCAGGCCGCCCTGACTGATGAGCTGGCTGATGCGTTCGCGGGCGATGAAGGGCCTGCTGCCCGTTTCGAGATAGCTGGCGATGGCATGGGCGGCGATAGTGCCCTGCGCCATGCCGTGGATGAGCACACTGGGGCCCTTGGAACGCGGGCCGGTGGTTCCGTCGCCGCCAGCGAAGACGCCGGGGCGGGACGTGGCCTGATATTCATCCACCTTGATGATATGCTTGCGGTCGCAGGCGATGCCGTCGGCTTCCACGAGCATATCGGCTTCGGCCATCTGGCCGATGGCGGCGATCACGTGGTCGCAGGGGATGACAAAGCCGGAATCGGGGATGGGCTTCACGCCGCGGCGGCCGGATTCGTCGGGCTCGGTCTGCTGCATGGCCACGCAGGCAAGGCCGGTGAGTCTGCCGTTCTCGACCACGAGCCTGTCCTGACCGGTGAGGAAGTGGAATTCCACGCCTTCCTTCATGGCGTCCTTGATTTCCTGATGGTCGGCAGGGGCGTCGGCTTCGGTGCGGCGATAGACGAGATGCACCTTGCCCTTGGTCATGCGCACGGCAGAGCGGCAGCAGTCCATGGCTACGTTGCCGCCGCCCACGATGACCACATCGCCTTCCAGCGTGGGCTGGATACCGGCTTCGATGTCGTCATGCACCTTTTCGAGGAAGTCGATGCCGTTCTCGTAGCCGGGCAGGGTGATGTCTTCCCCTTCCATGCCGAGGTAGCCGCCCTTGGGGCAGCCGGTGGCAAGGAAGACGGCGCGGTAGCCGCGCTTGAAAAGGTCGTCCACATGGAAGTCGCGGCCGAGCTTCTGGTTGAAGAAGAACATGCCGCCCATTTCCTTGACCAGTTCGTTTTCCTGATCCAGCACGTTCTTGGGCAGACGGTAAACAGGGATGCCGTAGCGCACCATGCCGCCCGCCTTGTCGTGGGCTTCGTAGATGTCCACGGGATAGCCCAGCTCAAGGAGCTGGTAGGCGCAGGTGACGCCCACAGGGCCGGCACCGATGACGGCCACGCGCTTGTTCTTGTTGAGCGTGGAGAGTTCGGGCTTCAGGATGCCGGGCACGATGGTCTTGTCGGCGGCGAAGCGCTTCAGGTTCTTGATGTCCACGGGGGCGTCGATCTGGGCGCGGCGGCAGGCCTTTTCGCAGTAGCGCACACAGACGCGGCCGCACGTGCCGGCCAGCGGATAATGCTTGAGCACCACACCGGCGGCAAGGTCGTTATGGCCGTCCTTCAGGTAGTCGATGTAGCGGGGCACGTTGACGTGGCTGGGGCAGGCCTCGATGCAGGGGCTGGTGGTGACGGAGTAGAAACCGCCTTCGCGGCTGTCGGGCGAGGGGCGCAGGGCATCGGGGAAATAGCGCATCACGTCGAGCAGGGGCTGGGTGCCGGTGCGGCCCACGCCGCAGAGCGAGGTGTCGTGCATCTGTTCGGTGATATCGCGCAGTTCCGCCCAGTTCACCTGTTCGCCGCGGCAGGCCTTCTCAAGCTGCTGGGCAAGGAGGGGGGAACCGGCGCGGCAGGGCGTGCATTTGCCGCAGGATTCGGCGGCAAGGCGCTCATGGTGTTTCCACAGGGCATGCACGAGGCTGGCCTGAGGGGAGAAGACAAGGAAGCCCCGGTTGCTGAGGAAGATTTCGACAGGGTTCCCGTCGTCGAACTGTTCGAAGTTTTCCAGCGGAAGTTCAGGGGCGGAATATTCCTTCAGCCCTCTGTTGTCGTACACGATGTCGTCCCAGACGCCGTAAAGAAGTTGCGGCATAACAGTCTCCTGTGGAAGCGGTAAGGAAAACGCCGCCGGGCGGCGAGCAAATACTTTCTCCTAGTTTCAACATAGACTTAAAAAGACTCCAGTATCAAGAGGGGTGATAAATTTCACTTTTGGCGGAATGCCGTTGCGAGGGTACGGAAAAGCCCGTTCTCCGGAAGAGGAAAACGGGCTTTCGAGGGATGTCAGCGGGGGCGCGGGCCGCCATGGCCGCCCCTGTGCATACCGCCCCTTGGGGCGGCGTGGGGCCTGAAGCCGGGGGAGGCTGGCCTCATGGCCGGTGGCCGATGGGCAGGCCTGCCGGGGCGGACAGCGGGCGTGCGATGGCCGGAAGGGCCGCCGGGGCGCAGGGCAGGGGGCCTGTGGCCGGGGTGCGGGCCGGGCCGCATGGCTGGCGGGCGATGCCCGGGCCTTGGGCCGTGATGGAACGCAGGGCCGGCAGGGCGGGGATGCGGCAGGGGGCGTACGGCCGGGCCGTGATGCCGTGGCGGGGGCGGAGGCCGGAAGCCGGGGTGATAATGCCTGTGCGGGGATATCCACAGCGGCGGGAGGACCGGGAAGACGTACGGCGAGGCATAATACGTGCCGACGCTCAGGCCTCCGGCATAGAAGCCGTCGGAAGAAACGGCAAGGCTGCCGCCGACGGCGGGGCCGTGATAGTCGTGGGCACAGCCGACGAGGGCCGTGCAGAGCAGGGCGGAGCAGAGCAGGGAGGAAAGGCGCTTCATGGCAGACTCCTTGCAAAAAGGCGCGAGGGGCAGAACATCTCTGCCGTTCCTGCTCAAAGTATCGAAGGAAGCGCGAAGAAAGGCAAGCGCAGTTTTGTTACAGTAAAGCCAGTGTGTTTTCAGTGGCTTGCGGCTTGCGTATTGCAAAGCGCCGCGGCCCAAACTTCCTAATGTTGCGGAAAAAGGCAGGCCTGTCAGTCGCGTTCGGCAAGGGCTTCGCGGATGCGGCACACGCCGCAGACTTCGGCGGAGGTGGGGTAGCCGCAGCGCACGCAGGGGGAGAGTATGTCGCTGTCGGACTTTTCGGCCTGCTGGAAGGCGGGTTTGCCGCGTTCGAGGAAGCCGTGGTAGAAGTCCATCTTCCGGCCGGGCATCTTGTCTTCAAGTTCCAGCCACAGGCTCTTCAGGGTGGAGAAGCTGGCCCCGCTGCTGTAGGGGCAGGGCGCGTAATGGTTTTCTATGCCCATGAGGAAGGCGTAGTTGGCCGTTTCGAATTCCGTGACGCGCCAGAAGGGTTTGACCTTCTTGGCAAAGCCGTCGGAATCTTCCAGCATGGGGCCCTGGTCGCTGAGGTAGGCGCTGTCCCAGCGGAGCGTGTTGCTGGTGAGGCGGGCCACCTCGTCGTCGAGGTTATGGCCGGTGGCCAGCACGTTGAAGCCGCCTTCGCGGGCCGTCTGGTTGAAGAAATAGCGCTTGATCTTGCCGCAGGCCGAGCAGATGGGGCGGCGCAGTTTGGCCTTCACTTCGGGAATGGGCAGGCCTTCCTTCACCATATCGCGCACGATGAGCGGGAATTCGTACTTCTCGCAGAAGCGTTCCACCACGCCACGGGCGATGGGGGAGGATTCCGGGATGCCGAGGTCCACGTGCAGGCCCGTGACATCGTAGCCCTGACGGCCCAGCTCCAGCATGAGGGCAAGGGAGTCCTTGCCGCCGGAAAGCGCCACCAGCACCTTGTCCTGCCTTGTCATCAGGCCGTGCTCACGGATGCCCTTGTCCACCTGCTTGGAAAAGAAATCGAGGAAACATTCCGGGCAGAAGGCGGCATTGTGGCTGGGCAGGGCGACGACGGCAGGGGCTTTGCAGCGGGTACACTTCATGGAGAACCTCAAAAAACGGTGTTCGGAAGGGATTTCTGCCCGGGACGGCGGGGCTGTACTCTTCACAGAGAGAGAGGAATACGCTAAAAAAGAAAAAGTGTAAATTTAACAGAGCCTCAACTGCCCGGCCGCGCCGGACGAGAGAGGAGGGATGGGAATGTCCGAGAAATCGCGCTCTTCCAGCAGGCTGGCCGTCTGCGCTGTTCTGCTCCTTTGTGCCGGAGCCGGTGCATGGTACTATACGAACGAGGGTTTCCTGCCTCAGGAAAAGGCCGTGCAGAGCGCGGCGCCGTCTGCGCCTGTGCTGAACACGGCGTCGGAAGCGGCAGGACCTGCGGAGGCCGGGAAGCCTGCCGCGCCTTCGACTGCTCCTGCCGATGCGGGAACGCCGTCTGCCGAAGCTCAGGCCGAAGCGCAGGCTGAAGCAGCGCCCCGGCAGGTTTCGGGTTCGCTGAACAGCGGCCCCCGCCCGCGCCAGCTTTCCGCCGAGGAAAAGCGCGATGCCCGTGTGGAAGAGGCGCTTGCCGCCACGAGCCGCATGGACGGCGGCGACAGCGCTTCCGGCTCCCTTTCCGAGAACGCGGCCCAGCCGGTGAAGGAAGCGCACGACCCCGTGGTCACGCCCCATTTCGTGAGCGAACTTGCCGCATGGCTGGCGAACAGCTACAAGCCTGCCGCAAACGGCGGAGGCCTTGGGAAAAGCGCCGTCACCCTGCGTTCGGCCAATGCGCGCTTCAGCCTTTCCCCTGCCCTGCGCAGTGCGGAGAGGGACGCCCTGAAGGGCAGGAGCGCCATACTGCGCTATGTCTATTCCCCGGGTATGCTGGAAGCCCTGTACCGTATGTACGGGCCTGCCTTGCTGGCGGAACTGGAAGACGCCGCCCGCAGTGGCCGCCGTTCCTTCGATCAGGCTCAGACAGCCGCCATGTTCAGGCTTTATTCCGGGAAGCTGGCCAGCGTGGCTTCCGCCCTTGAAGCCGCTTCCAGGCTGGATGTCCCGGCTATGGTGAAGCCCATCCGTCAGGCCGCCGCGCAGGAAGAGGCCGCCAGCGAGGCCTTTGCCAAAGCCTACGCGGCGCATAGCGAAGCAAGGGAAGCCGGGAACAGGGAAGCCATGGACAGGCACAGCGCGCGCATGGTGCAGAGCATCCGGGAGGCCAGTCAGGCCGACGCCCGCAAGGAGCGCGTCCGCCAGAACGTCGTCCATGCCCTGAAGCAGAACATGACGGGCACGCCCCTTTCCGATGCCGACCTCATCTTCCTTGCCGAATGGCTGGAACGCCGCAAGGCCTCGAAGGAGGCCGTTTCCGCCTCGGCCAGCATCTGCCGCCGCCTTTCCGCCGAGATGGCGGCGAAGGCCGCCGAGCTCCATTCCCCGGAAGCCGTTCCGGCCGAGTGAGCCTGCCCGCAGGAAACAGAAAAAGCCCGTTCGTTTGAGCGGGCTTTTTGCTGTTCAGGGCTTCATGAGCTGGAGCGCCCTGTCGAAGACCATCTGCGGGGTGACGAGCTTCATGCAGAGGTGCTCGGCACATTCCCCCCTGCGGCAGGGGCGGCAGGGGATGTCGGGGGCTATTTCGTCGTGCATGGGGCCGGGATAGGTCCACCACGGGCCTTCAGGGCCGGGGATGATAAGGCTGGGCGTGTCGCAGGCCACGGCCATGTGCTGGGGGGACGAGCCGTTGCCGATGTGGATGACGGCCTGCCGTATGCAGGCGGCGGACAGGCGGATGTCCGGGGCAGGCTTAGGCAGGAGTATGCGTTCGGGCACGGAGCAGGCCTCGCGCAGGGCTTCGACGTCGGCGTCTTCGCCCGGGCCGCGCAGAAGCAGGAAGCGGAAGGCGCTGTCGTGTTCGGCCAGCATATCGATGAGGCGGGCGAAGTTCTCCTTGGGCCAGCGCTTGAGCGGGCGGCGATGCGTCCCGTCTATGGTGATGAGCCTGTGGCCCTGCTCCAGCCCGCAGGCGGCCAGCAGGGCGGCGGCTTCGGCCTTTTCCTCATCCGTGTGGTAGATGCGCGCAGGCTCGCCGTTCCATGTGATGCCGAGATCCTTGAGCAGGGATATCTTGGACATGGTGGCGTAGCCCTTCACCTCCGGCACGGTATGCGTGTAGATCCAGTCGCGCCACGTTCCCGTCTTCATGGAGAGGCGCACCGGCGCCCGGCTGAACAGGGTCATCATGCGGCAGCGCGGCAGGTTCTGAAGGTTCAGCACCATGTCGAAGCCGTGCCCGGCAACCCTGCGGTAAAAGGCGAGCTGGCTGAAAAAGCCCTTTTTCTCGATAAGGTGGAACTTGTCGATGAAGGGATTGTGCCGCAGCAGGGCTTCGCATTTCGGCTCGGTGAAAAGGTGCAGTTCGGCCTGCGGGAAGCGCTGTTTGAGAAGCTGGAACACCGGGGTGGCAAGCAGAACGTCGCCTATCTGCCTTTGCTGGCAGACGAGGATGCGCTTGGGCTGGAACGAGGTAAGGTCCTTCATGCGTTTCCCTTTGTCAGGCTCTGGAGGAAACTTTCTTCCAGTAGGCGAGATATTCCTGATTGCCCTTGGGCCCCTTGATGGCCGCAGGCGTGACGCCGAGGCAGGTGAGGCCCTCGTTCTCCATGTAGCGGAGCACGCGGTCCACGGCTTCCTGCCGCACGGCTTCATCCTTCACCACGCCCTTCACGGTCTGCCCCGCGCCCACTTCGAACTGCGGCTTGATGAGGCAGACGGCCATGCCGCCTTCCCTCAGCCACTGCAGGCAGTGCGGCAGTACCATCGTAAGGGAGATGAAGGAGAGGTCGGCCACGATCATGTCGATAGGTTCGGTGATGAGGTCGGGCGGGGCGGTGCGCAGGTTCACGCCCTCGCGGGAGACCACGCGCGGGTCGTTCCGCAGGCGTTCGTGGAGCTGGGCGTGGCCCACGTCCACGGCATAGACGCGGCTTGCCCCGTGCTGGAGAAGGCAGTCGGTGAAGCCGCCGGTGGAAGCCCCGGCGTCGAGGCACACAAGGCCGGTCACGTCCAGCTTATAATGTTCGATGGCGGTGAGGAGCTTGTACGCGCCGCGGCTGACAAAGCGTTCCACACCCACGAGCTGGAACTGTGTGGTGATCTTGTACGGGTGGCCCGGCTTCTGGACCACGAGGGGCTGGCGTTCGGGGTGTTCCTCGTCGAAAATGGCGACTTTGCCCGCCATGATGAGGCGGCGGGCCTGTTCCTTGCTTTCGGCAAGCCCCTGATCGAAAACGAGCTGGTCGGCACGGGCCTTGGCTATCATAGTTCATTCCTCCGCTTCCTTTTGTAGCGGCTGGGCCGTGGGAAGGCAAGAAGGAAGCCCCCTCGGGCATGAAAAAAGGCCGCCGGGAAACCCAGCGGCCTTGGAAAGCGTTAGCTCAGGGGATTAGGCGTTGCCTTCCTGTTCGGCGGCGAACTTGGCACCAGCTTCAGGATCGAGTTCGCCTTCCCACTTGGAAACGACGATGGCGCCGGTGGCGTCGCCAAGGACGTTCATGGTGGTACGGGCCATGTCCATCACGCGGTCGATACCGGCGATGATGGCGATACCTTCGAGCGGGATGCCCACCTGGGTGAACACGATGGTGCTCATGATGAGGCCGGCGCCGGGCACGCCCACGGAACCGATGGAAGCAAGGATACCGGTGGCGAGCACCTGGAACTGCTTATCGAAGGGCATGGGGATGCCGTAGATTTCGGCCACGAAGATAGCCACAACACCCATGTACACGGCGGTGCCGTCCATGTTGATGGTGTTGCCGAGGGGCAGGGAGAAGGAGGCCACGGGCTTGGAGGCACCGAGCTTCTGGGTCTGGATGAGGGTGGTGGCCAGGGCGGCGGCGGAGGAGCAGGTGGTGAAGGCGATCATCAGAGGAGCGGACAGCAGCTTGAAGAAGTGGCCGATGGTGATGCCGGAAACACGCACGAGGGGCAGGTAGCACACCAGCACATGCACGAGGCAGGCAACGTACATGACGCCGATGACCTTGATGAGGGGCAGCAGCACGGCGGCGCCGTGGTTGGCAACGGTGAAGGCGATGAGACCGAACACACCGACGGGGGCGTAGATCATGACCATGTTGGTGACCTTGATCATGGTTTCGGCGGCACCGTCGAAGAAGGCGTACACGGTCTTGCCGCGTTCGCCGACGGCGGAGAGGCCGAAGCCGAACAGCATGGCGAAGAAGATGACCTGGAGCATGTTGCCCTTACCCATAGCGTCGATGGGGTTCAGGGGGATGATGTTCAGGAACACGTCCACCATCTTGGGAGGAGTGGCGGACTTGGCCTTGAGGCCTTCAGTAGCGATGTTGAGGCCTTCGCCGGGGTTGAAGATGTTGGCGAACACAAGGCCCAGCACCACGGCCACGGCGGTGGTGCCGAAGTAGTAGATCAGGGTCTTGGAGGCAACGCGGCCGAGCTTGTTGATGTCGCCCACGGAGGCGGAACCGGCAACGATGGTGCAGAGCACCAGCGGCACGACCACCATGCGGATGAGGTTGATGAACAGCTGGCCGAGAGGCTTGAAGGTGCTGCCCATGTCGGGGAAGAGCATGCCGGCGATGATACCGAGTACCATACCGATTGCCATCTGGGTAGGCAGGCTGATGCGAGCTTTCATAGAAACTCCTCGATGAATCAGAGGCGCGGAAAGCGCCAGAGATAGGATTGAACTCAAAACTTCCCGCAGCCATGTTGCTCCAAGCCGAGGGTCGTTGCCATACTGGTGTGTGATTTTGGAAAATCACGAAAACAGGATGCTGGTTACACATCTATTTCCATAGAAAGAACACTGCTGTCAAGGCGATGGAGGGAAAAGAAGCGGCTAATGTCGACATATTTTTCCGCAGGCCGCCCGGAAAGAAAGGATTTGCAGGAAACCGGGCTTTAGGGCATAGTCGCAGGGACTTTTCCACCTCAGCCGTGTGCTTGAACACCACGTAAAAAACAAGATATGAAAAACAGCTCCGTTTCTGCGGCCTTCATGCTGCTGGGCATCCTGTTCTGCACCTGCCTTATCGTTTCCAATCTCATGGCGGCCAAGATATTCGTGGTCGGCGAGATAACGCTTTCGGCGGCAGTCCTTCTCTTCCCGGTCTCCTACATCCTTAATGACTGCATTGCCGAGGTGTGGGGCTACCGCAAGGCCCGCCTTATCATCTGGACAGGGTTCGCCATCAATTTCCTCGTCATGGCGGTATTCCAGCTCGCCGTGCTCCTCCCCCCTTCCCCGCACTGGGAGGGCGCTCCCCACTTCGACTACGTCTTCGGGCTTGCCCCCCGCCTTGCCGCGGCCAGCTTCATGGCCTTCCTTGCCGGTTCGCTGGTGAACGCCTATGTCATGAGCCGCATGAAGCTCGCCACACAGGGGCGGCACTTCTCGCTCCGCGCCGTGGTCTCCACGCTTCTGGGCGAAGGGGTGGATTCGCTCATCTTCTTCCCCTGCGCCTATCTGGGCCTTCTTCCCTTGAAGGAGATGCTCGTCGTCATGGCTGGCGAAGTGCTTTTGAAAGTGCTGTACGAGATAGCCGTGCTCCCGCTCACCCGCCGCGTGGTGCAGTACGTGAAGCGCGTAGAAGGCGTGGACGTGTTCGATGAGAAGATCTCCTACAATCCCCTTAAGATATGCGACATAGGCTAGGAGGGCGCATGGCCGACCGTACTCTCGATTCCCTCACCCATCTTGGCAGCCGACAGACGGAATACCGCAAGGACTACGCGCCCGAAGTGCTGGAAGCCTTTGAGAACAGGCATCCGGAACACGATTACTGGGTGCGCTTCAACTGCCCGGAATTCACCAGCCTCTGCCCCATCACGGGCCAGCCCGATTTCGCCGAGATACGCATACAGTATATCCCCGACAGGAAAATGGTGGAGAGCAAGAGCCTCAAGCTCTACCTGTTCAGCTTCCGCGATCATGGCGACTTCCACGAGGACTGCGTCAATATCATCATGAAGGACCTCATCCGCCTCATGGAGCCCCGCTACATCGAGGTGACGGGCCTTTTCACGCCGCGCGGAGGC
Organism: Mailhella sp.; assembly: GCA_017408905.1. Taxonomy (GTDB): domain Bacteria; phylum Desulfobacterota; class Desulfovibrionia; order Desulfovibrionales; family Desulfovibrionaceae; genus Mailhella. The sequence continues at coordinate 12,446 of JAFQTU010000024.1, forward strand.
ATTGCCATCTGGCCCTACTGCAATTACGGCCGCCCGGGCACGAAATACGAGAAGATGGCCGAATACCGCCTTATGAACCACGATATGCAGGGCTGATGCCTGCCGGAGGGCCGCCATGTCTCTTTCCTCCTCCCTTTGCCTGAACGCCCTTGCGCCGAAGGATGCGCGCATGGCGCTGGACGCCGTGCGCTTTGCCGAAGAGGAGCTTCTGCTGGGCGGGCATGGAGGCCTGCGCGGGAAGCGCCTGCTCGCGGCCTTTTCCGGCGGGGCGGATTCCACGGCTCTGCTGGTGATGTTCTGCGCCCTGCGCTCGCACATGGGGCTGGACATCCACGCCGCGCACCTCGACCACGGCCTGCGGGACGAGAGCCGCGCCGAGGCCGAAGCCGCCGAAGCCTTCTGCCGGAGCCTTGGCGTGCCCTTCCATACGCGGCGGGAAGACGTGCGTGCCCTTGCCGGGGAATGGGGCTGCGGCCTCGAAGAAGCCGGGCGGCGCGCCCGCTACGCCTTTCTGGAAGAGTGCCGCGTGCGGACCGGCGCGGAATGGGTGCTCACTGCGCATCACAGCGGCGACCTTGCCGAGGACGTGCTCATGCGGCTCACGCGCGGGGCGGCATGGCCCGGGCTTGGCGGGATGCGCGCCGTGGTGCTGGAAGAAGCGGCTCCGCACAGGCCGGGGCGCCGCCTTCTGCGCCCCCTGCTCATGCTGGACAAGGAACAGCTCGTGGCCATGCTGGAGCATCTGGGCCTGACGTGGCAGGAAGACGCCAGCAACCAGAGCCGGGAATGGAAGCGCAACCGCATCCGCAACGATATCATGCCGCTCATCCTTGCCGAAAATCCTTCCTTCAGCGAAAGCGTACGCCGCCTGTGGCGCAACGCGCGCGAGGATGAACGCTGGTGGGAGGGCCGCCTTGAGGCCGCTCTGGAAGAGCAGGGCGAAGGCGGGGAACGCCGGATAGCCATTTCCGCCGAGGCTCTCGACGGACTCAGCCGCATCGGGCGTATGCGCGTCATGGCCGAGGCCGTGCGCCGCATGGAGCGCGGGCAGGTTCGGGCCGACACCTTGGAAAAGATGGAAGCCGTGTGGCAGCATCGCCGCTTCCCTCGCCGCTTTTCCTTTTCCGGGGGGCTCAAGGCCGAAGTGGCCGCCTGCGGCGTGCGCTTCTTCGTGGCCCCGGGCCGCTGAAAGCCGGGAAGTCTTGCACGGGCATATACGCTTTGTAAGACTATGCAAGAATGGGCCTGAAGGCCGGAAAACGCCTTTTCTGCCCCGCATTTATGTGCGTAACCTTCCATTTTAACAGAAGAAAAAGATATTGCAAAACCTTTCCCGGCCCGATTTTGCCGGGAAAAGCGCCTTTTGCTTTAATCTTGCCAGATGGTATAAGGTGCTTATCTGGCAGGCAGGGGAAAGCCCCGCTTCCCAGATTCGCGTGAGGAGTTCAGCTATGCCGCTTTATGATTTTGAATGCAGAACCTGCCAGCACACCTTTGAAGAGCTGGCCTTCGACGAGGGCGATGTCATCGCCTGCCCCAAGTGCGGTTCCACGGAAACGGCCCGCCTTGTTTCTGCGCCCAGCCCCCTTGCCACCGGCGCCTTCCCCTACAAGATAGGCCCGAGGCCGGCATGGATGAACGACAAGCGCCTCAACCGCAATTCCCCCTGCCACGGCAACTGCGGCTCCTGCGGGAGCGCGGGCGGCGGTTCCGGCAGCGCGGAATAGAGTTTCCTGATATCGCGCCGGGTAAGCATGTTTACAATTGGCGCACAAGCGATTCCCGTTGTATGAAACAAGGGAGTCCTCTTCTTCTGTACCCCGAAAACGGCGTTTCCTGCCGTGCAATCCTTTTCTTCAAGGAGTTTTCGTTATGTGTGTGACGAACGTGATGAGCGGCTTCCTGAAAAAAACGGCGCTGGCCGTCACCGGCTTTGTTTTTCTGGCAACGTCCGCAGCGGCGGCCGAACTTCCCAACTTCGTGCCGCTGGTCAAGAAGGCCGGGCCTGCCGTGGTGAACATCAGCACCGAGCGCGAAGTCTCCAGCCCTGTGATGGATATGTTCGATATGCCCGGCATGGAGCGCTTCTTCGAACATTTCGGCGTGCCCTTCGGCCGCATGCAGCCCAATAAGCCCGCGCCCAAGCGCAAGAGCACCTCTCTGGGAACGGGCTTCGTGATCTCGTCCGACGGCTATATCGTGACCAACAGCCATGTGGTGGAAAATGCCGACAAGGTGATGGTCAACTTCGACGGGACCAAGGGCTCCGGCGTCAAGGCCCGCATCGTGGGTACGGACGCCGAGACCGACCTTGCCCTGCTCAAGGTGGAGACCGACAAGGAACTGCCCGTGCTCAAGTTCGGCGATTCCGACGCCGCCGAGGTGGGCGAATGGGTGGTGGCCATCGGCAACCCCTTCGGCCTGAGCAGTACGGTGACGGCGGGTATCCTCAGCGCCAAGGGCCGCGACCTGCATTCCGGCCCCTTCGACAGCTTCCTCCAGACCGATGCCTCCATCAATCCCGGCAACAGCGGCGGCCCCCTGCTGAACATGGCCGGTGAGGTCATCGGTATCAACACGGCCATCCGCGCCAATGCGCAGGGCATAGGCTTCGCCATCCCCAGCAATCTGGCTTCTCAGATCATCGACGAACTGCGCGAAAGCAAGAACGTCAGCCGCGGCTGGCTTGGCGTGACCGTGCAGAACGTGGATGAGAACATGGCCAAGGCTCTGGGCCTGAAGAGCACCAAGGGCGCGCTCATCGGTTCCGTGATGCCCGACGAACCCGCCGACAAGGCCGGCCTGCGCGCCGGTGACGTGATCGTCGCCGTGGGCGGCAAGAGCATCGCCAACGCCTCCGAACTCACCCGCAGTGTGGCCCGCTTCAAGCCCAACTCCAAGCCCGAACTCACCATCGTGCGCGACGGCGAGGAAATGAAGCTGAAGGTGAAGCTTGGCGAACGCTCCTCCCATGTGGGCGGCAATGCCGCAAAGAACGAGCAGAGCGAATCCGACGGCCTTGGCGTGGCCATCAAGCCCCTGACGCCTGAAGACGCCCGCGCCCTGCGCCTGAAGGGCGACGTGAAGGGCCTGCTCATCGTGGAAGTGAAGGGCGACAGCCCCGCCGCCGAAGCCGGCCTGCGTTCCGGCGATGTCATCCTTTCCGCCAACCTCAAGCCCGTGGCCACGCCTGCCCAGCTTGGCGATATCGTAAAGAACGAAGGCAAGAAGCGCGGCGCGGTGATGCTGCAGATCAACCGCCGTGGCGACACCTTCTTCCTTACGGTGGATCTGGCCAAGAAGAAGTAGCCGCGCAGAACAGAGCGTCTGAATCAGGAAGAGCCCTCGTTACCGGGGGCTCTTCTGCGTTTCGGGGGTCAGTACAGGGCCAGCGTCTGCCCGTCGCGGCATATCTTTTCCATGCGGCCGTCCGCAAGGCGCCACGCTTCGCCGTAGAGCGTTTCGTGGCCGTTCTCGCCCAGCACATAGGAACCGTCCGGCAGGACGAGGAAGGACTGGCCCATGCTGTCGGCAAAGGTGATGTCTTCGAAAAGGCGCTTGCCGTCGAGGCGGGAATCCCTCACGGCCTGGTAGTGCGGCAGGATGTTGAGCCTGGTCAGCCCCAGCCCTTCGAGGTGACGCACGTAGCCGGGGTCGATGGATTCGCCGGGGAGTTCGGGCTGGGCGTACACGTCGTCGGCGCAGTTCATGGTCCCGGCGCTGATGCCCATGACGATGCCGCCGAACCTGCGCATCTTCTCGCGGAAGCCCGCCCGCCGGAAGAAGGCGTTCTGCGTGGGCACATGGCCGCCGCCGAGCAGGATGAAGTCGTAGGAGAGCAGGGCGTCCTGCGGGAATTCGGAGCGCCGGCTGTCCCACACGTCGAAGGCGCTGTGCGGGAAGCCGCGCCAGTCGAGTATCTTTGCCATGTCGTCGCGTATGATGTCGTTGAATTCCGGGTCGTCGGGGTCGGCCGGGAGAAGCAGGCAGCGGGAACCGTCTTTCCAGCGGCGGCGCAGGTTGATCACAAGGCGGTTCTTGTCGTCGAAGCCGTCCACCATGCGGCTGTTGTCCAGTGGGCCGGTGGGACTGCTGGTGAGGAAGAGTATCATGCGGGCTCCTTGGAGAAGGTCTTCCCCCTTTTAAAGGAAGAGGGGGCGGAGAGGCAAGGGGAAGCGGGGAAAAGGCCGCCTGAAAAGCGGGAAGTCAAAGGGTGGAAGTCGTTCCTGATAAGGGGAATGAGTATCTCTGCGCTCAACACCTTGATTTGTAAGGAGAAAGAAAAAAGAGAAAAATTTTTCAAATTTGATATTGACAACTATTCTCGATAAGGATAGTTTCAGCTCAACGAACGAACACTGAGCTTTCAGGAGACAAGATGCCAAAGACTAGGATGACAAACCAGCGCAGAGTGATCCTTGAAGAACTGCGCAAGGTGCATACCCACCCCACCGTGGATGAACTTTACACCATCGTGAAGGCACGTATGCCCCACATCAGCCTTGGTACCGTGTACAGGAATCTAGACCTCTTGACGGAAACGGGCGAAGTGCTCAAGCTGGATTCCGCGGGGAGCATGCGCCGTTATGACGGCCGCATCGAACCCCACCGCCATGTGCGCTGCCGCGTGTGCGGGCGCATAGGCGATATCTTCGAAGCCGAAGATGAACCCAGCCTCAGCCATCTCAACGTCCCCGGCTTCACCGTTACCGCAGTCCGCGTGGAATACGACGGCATCTGCGACGAATGCCGGGCCGCCGCTGAAGCCCAGACCAGTCAGGCCATCTGATCCCCCTCCGTCAGCCAGCCGAATCTGCCCCTTAACCTGCCAAACACACAGGAGCCATATCATGAAGAGCCTCAAAGGTACCCAGACTGAAAAGAATATCCTCACCGCTTTTGCCGGCGAATCCCAGGCCCGCAACCGCTACACCTTCTTCGCTTCTCAGGCCAAGAAGGACGGCTATGTGGAAATGGCCAAGGCCTTTGAAGAAATCGCCAGCCAGGAAAAGGAACACGCCAAGCGCCTGTTCAAGTTCCTTGAAGGCGGCAACGTGGAAATCACCGCCAGCTTCCCCGCTGGTGTGATCGGCACCACCCTCGACAACCTGAAGGCCGCCGCCCACGGTGAATTCGAAGAACATTCCGACATGTACCCCACCTATGCCGATATCGCCGACGCCGAAGGCTTCCCCGCCATCGCCGCCACCATGCGCAATATCGCCATTGCCGAAATGGAACACGAACGCCGCTTCCTTGCCTTTGCCAAGGCCATCGAAGAAGACACCGTGTTCAAGTCCGCCGAACCTCGCGTGTGGCGCTGCCAGAACTGCGGCTACACCCATGTGGGCACCGAAGCCCCCGCCATGTGCCCCGCCTGCGCCCATCCCCGCGATCATTTCCAGGGTATGTAATGGCCTGAGGCCATGAGCCTCGAACCTTGCTGATACGCCCCTGTCCGGTTTTCCGGGCAGGGGTATTTTCGTGGCACTTTTTACTTGCAAAAGCCCGCGATTCAGGGCATATTCATCAGCCGATGGACCCTTAGCTCAGTTGGTAGAGCCCCCGGCTCATAACCGGATTGTCGTAGGTTCAAGTCCTACAGGGTCCACCACATTAGTTTCTCATAAGGTCTCATAAGTGCGCTAAGTGCTTGTGAGACCTTACTTTTTTATTAAGTTTCTGTCTCATACCGTCTCGCCATACCCCTATACATACCACTCTCAAAGGGGTATGTAGAGGGTAATGGAGTTTCAAGTTAGAGGTTCATACCCCTTGGAAAGGAGACTTAGAGTATGAAAGCAAATAAATTGAAAGAGTTATCTGTAAAAAATGCCAAGCCTAAGAAGAAAATTTATAAGATATGCGACGGTGAAAGATTATATCTTGTTGTGTATCCCACTGGCACACGAGTTTGGAGAATAATTTGGAAAACCGAGCAGAAAGATAGGCAATATACTATTGGAGAGTATCCAACGATTAGTTTAAGCGAAGCGAGAGAAAGAAAACTGTGGGCAAATTCATTGATTAGCAAGGGAATTGACCCAAATGAAGAAATAAAAAGAGAAAAGAAAGAACAACTCATTAAAGAGACACGAGAAAAGCAAACTTTTTCTTTTGTTGCGAAAGAATGGTATGATAACAGAACGCTTCATTTGAGCAAGCAATACAGACATACTATAAAAACGAGAATTGATAATGTTTTAAATCCAAAGATTGGTAATATACCAATACGAAAATTGAGAGTTTCTAACTTAAAAGACGCTCTAAAGCATTTAAATGATAGAACTGATTTACAAAGAAGAATAGCGCAATATGCTAATAATATATGTGAATATGCTGTCAATTGTGAATATATTGAAATCAATGTTGCTACAAATTTGGTAAAAGTATTACCCAGAAGAAAACCCGTTACGCATAGAAGTTCTATTATAAATCCAAAGGAATTTGGAAAACTTCTACAAGTGATTGAAGATTTTGAAGGTTCTTTTATTATGAAATATGCTTTAAAGATAATGCCTTATGTATTTGTAAGAAGTAAAGAGTTGAGAATGGCAAAGTGGGAAGAGATTGATTTTGAAAAAAAAATATGGGTTATTCCCAAAGAGCATATGAAAAATAAGAAGGAGCATATTGTTCCATTAGTTCCCCAAGTTATTGATTTATTCAAGGAATTGCTTGAATATAAAAATGGAGAGTTTATTTTTTATTCCTTTTATTCTAAAGCACGCTGTATAACGGACGCAACATTGTTGAAAGGGTTGAGAAGAATGGGATATGATAAAAATGAAATGAGTATTCACGGATTTAGAACAACTGCTTCAACATTATTGAATGAGGCAGGGTTTAGAAAAGATATCATTGAAGCGCAATTAAGCCATAGCGATAAAGACGAGGTAAGAGCGACATATAATAGGGCAGACTATTTGAAAGAGCGGAGGCAAATGCTTGAATGTTGGGCAAATTACCTTGATTTGCTACGGAAAGACCCAAATACCGAGGAGAGATTGTTAGCACCCAAATAGGAATGCGAGAAAACTTTTTAGTGATAGGAAAACCGCTCTACAATTGATTTAGAGCGGTTTTTTCTTATTTTTGTAACCGAGTATTGAAAGGCATTGAAAATAGACGAATTGAACCGCCTTGCCCCCACTTGCCACACGAAATAATTCTTGCCATACTTTAGACAAGGAATATCCCAAGGGGGGGGACTATGAAGAAAATCAAGGTAATCACTTTGACGCTTATGGCGTGCATAATGTTATGTGGTTGTTCCGTTGGTATGGCAATGAAAGGCAAGAAAGACCCCGACTTGAGAGTGATTAGAGCGGGAGCGCATAGAGCGGAAATTGAATTACAGGTTGGTTATCCGATTTCTTCTCAAAAAATTGGCGAAAACACCTTGGATATCTACCACTATGAGGTTGGCAACGAACCTTCCGCAGGCAGAGCAATGGGTCACGCCGCTATGGATATTTTAACGCTTGGACTTTGGGAAGTGGCAGGTACCCCCATTGAAGCAGTGAGCGGTGACAAGAGAGCAATTGCCGTCACCTATGACCCAAATGATATTGCGGTGAGAGTTGGCAACGCGCCAGTTCAGGAGCAAAAGAAACCCGAAAAGAACGAAACTACCACTGACGCGAAGACCGAATAATCAATCAAAGAACCCCACCAGATTTTGTTCTGGTGGGGTTCTTTATTTGTTGGTGAGGATTGAAAAAATTAAATGAATGATTTCAACGGTGACAAAATATCCACCTTTTTGCCACTTTGAACGAACAAATGAAAAGCATTTTATAAGTTATTGTAAAAAATTGACAAATCATATCATTTGTGATACAATGAAAGTTTAAGCATATGAAATATATCCATATTAGAGCATACCTTGAAATATATTGTATCACATAAAAATACAAAAAGATAAATACTAATATATAATTTAGGACAATCTATGAGAAAATTAGGTAAAAAGTTAGACAAGATTATTACTTTGAGATTATACAAAATGGACTTTGAAAAATTAGAGCGTTTATTTGTAAATAGACCAATTGAGTTCAAAGACAAACATAGAAACATATCAGAGTTCATTAGGTGGATACTATTGAACTTTGTTGCCCTTCAACGGAATGTTGAATACCAGCAACGAGGAGGGAACAGGGGATGAGAACATTTAAAGAATGGTGTGACGGATATCCCATCAGTAAATGTCGTCCCTTCCCCCATCCGCTCACGGAAGAGTATGAAGACGATGACATCCTTCACTTCTGGTATCTGTGTAATGAGAAGTCACCAGCCGTGAAGAAGTTTGTCGCTGGATTGAATGACCTGTTGGATGAGTGTTTTCCCGGCAACAAGAAACAAACAGAGACGCAGGAGAGCGAACTCTCACCACTCATTCATCGTTATATCCGAGTAACCAACGAGGACGCCATAT
>JAFQTU010000025.1 GCA_017408905.1 Mailhella sp.
AGATACCATCGATCATATCAAGAACATCCATAAATATATCCGCAAAGAGGACGTGCCTGAGCATACGCTATTTGTCATAACGACCGATGGCCTTGAGAATGCCAGCTATAAGTACACAGCCTCAATGGTCAGAAAGGCCATAGCCCAGCAGAAAGAGCTGGGGTGGGAGTTTCTGTTCCTCGCTGCCGATCTGGACGCTGAGGCCACAGCAGAACATATTGGTATCAGCCGGAATAAGGCCGCTAATTTTCATAAGGATAGTCAGGGCATAAAGAAGGCGTTCGGAGCAGTGGCGTCTGTGTGCAGTTCACTCCCAAACCGTGGTGAAGTCTCCGATAACTGGAAGAAGAAGCTTAACGAGGATTTTTATGGCAGAGTCCCGGAGTCTACTCCTGAGTTTTCCAATGAATAAGGCTGGCCGAACCGTTAACGGCTTTTTCTTCGATCATGTACCATCCCGAATCTCCAAAGAGGAGTTTTTGAAGCGCGTTCGTCCTCGAAAAGAACGAAGAGAATCGTTTCCTGCAGATATAGAGGAAATGGATGAAGATAGAACTCGTCCACTGGTTGTCGGCATCGGAGGAGCGGCGTATTCCTTTCTGCGAGAGGGCATAGAAAAAGGGCTTGAGGCGACGATCATTCATGTCGATGACAGAGCCGCGTATCATCCTTTGGCCAAGGGATGGGAAATGCTTTTCTCAGAACTTAAAGTCCCGCCGAATAGGGAGGGGCTCAAGCGTCATCTCATCGATGAATACAGGACAGGAATTTCGCTGATGCTCTATGGCTTCGCGGCTCGCTGTTCCAAGATTCTCGTTGTAGCTGGCCTTGGCGGACACCTCGGTTCTTCGTGTCTGACTGGGATCGTCGATATCTTGCGAGAGTCTGGCAAGCCAGTCTGTGTTCTGGCAACCATGCCTTTCAAATTCGAGGGGGAAAAACGACGGGAAAGAGGGTATGTGGGCTTAGATGAAGTTTGCCGCCACGCCGACGAAGTTCATGTTCTCGAACTTGATTTCTGTATAAAGAACGCTCCGTATTTGGCAAAGACCAGCCAGCTTATCAGGATGGGAACATCCATCATGTCTGATCACCTTCAGAGACTCGTGACGTCTTCCAGCATCCCGGGACTTACCAAATACAAAGCAAAGGTCTTCGAGATCAAGCCGGACAATGCATCCACACGATACGCGAGTATTTTTGAGGAGCGGAAAGCCTGACCGTACGAAAAAAAGCAGGAGTCGCAATGGGGTCCTGCTTTTTTCGTATGTGAGATAGACTATGGGAAAGGGTGTACATTTTCGAGCAGGAGCAATTTACAAAGCTGACGGATACGCCTACTCTCTTGCTAATTCAATCGTCATTAATCCCGGGAGTCGTCGATGGCCCTTTCTTGGAATCAGATAATGGATAACGCGGTTCTTTTCAGCAAGAAATTTGAAAATGTCGTGCGAGAAGAGGCAGACGGAAAATCCTTCCAGCGAGAATTTATAGAACTTTTCGGCGTGAAGGATGCACGAGAAGTCGGCATTTTTGAATATCGAGTAAGCAAGGATGATTCTCAGAAAGGTTACATAGATTACCTGTGGCCCGGGAAGATTGCCATTGAAATGAAATCTGCGGGAAAAGACCTTAAGAAGGCTTATGCACAGTTAAAAGAATATGTCGTACATCTGAATGCGGATGAAATGCCTAGCCTAATGATGGTCTGCGATTTTAAGAATATCCAGCTTTACAGTAGAACAACGGACAAGCAGGTCAAATTCAAAACAAAGGACTTGCATAAATACGTTAAGCATTTTTCTAGTATAGCTGGATATGAGCCCACAAGAGTATATGATGCTCAGGAAGAGGTAAATATCAAGGCCTCTGAGAAAATGGCGAAACTTCATACGGCTATGGATAATGTCGGGTACAAAGGGCATGATTTACAGGTGTATCTTGTACGTCTTTTGTTCTGTCTCTTTGCCGATGACACAGGGATATTTCCTCCGAACGCCTTTCTGAATTATATAGAGAATACCAAGGAGGATGGCTCTGATCTTGACGCGAGACTTGATAAACTGTTCCAAGTCTTGAACATGTCGCCAGAAGTCAGGAAGACAAAATCTCTCCTTACTCCTGACTTGCTTCAGTTCCGCTATGTGAATGGTGGGTTGTTTGCGAACAGACTCTCCAGCGCAGACTTCAATGCTAAAATGCGGCAGACACTGATCGAAGCATGCCAATTTGACTGGCACAAAATTTCCCCGGCTATCTTCGGAGCGATGTTCCAGGGGGTGATGAATAAAAAGGAACGCCATGACCTTGGCGCGCATTACACATCAGAGGAGAATATTCTTAAGGTCATTAATCCTTTGTTCATGGATGACTTGTGGAAGGAGTTTGAAGAAGTAAAAACCACCCCGATTTTACTTGATGCATTTCATAAGAAGATAGCTTCACTAAAATTTTTGGATCCCGCTTGTGGTTGCGGTAACTTTCTTATCATTGCCTACAGGGAACTCAGGAATTTGGAGTACGAAATTCTGAGAATGAAGAAGAAAAGCAACCAGTTGCTGATTGATCCTACGTTGCTTCTAAAGGTGAACGTGGGACAATTTTATGGCATTGAAATAGAAGATTTTCCATGTCAGGTTGCCCAGGTGAGTATGTGGCTTGTTGACCACCTGATGAATATGCGAATGAAAGAGGAGTTCGGTCTGCCGTATATTCGTCTTCCTTTGTCTCAAAGCGCGAAAATTGTTCAAGGTAACGCGCTTACCATGAATTGGGATGTCGTCGTTCCAGCTTCTGAACTGTCGTATATTCTTGGCAATCCACCGTTTCTTGGCTTCTCGGAAATGAAATCGTCTCAGAAGGAGGATGTTGCCGCTCTCTTTGGGGATCAAAAAAATGTAGACTATGTGTCCTGCTGGTATAAGAAATCTCTTCAATACATTAAAAACTATAAAATTGACTGTGCTTTTGTTTCTACAAATTCTATTTGCCAAGGTGAAATGGTTCATGCGCTGTGGCCTAAACTATTTGCAGAGAATATCAGTCTTAACTTTGCTTATCGTACTTTCAAATGGAGTAATGAGGCAAAGGGTAAGGCGGCGGTGCATTGTATAATTCTTGGATTTTCCAATTATGTAAAGGAAGTTAAGAAAATATATGGTGAGAAATGCAAGGTCGTAGAAAATATTAGTCCCTACCTTATCGATCATAAGGATACAATCGTTTATGCCCAGCGGAAGCCTTTTGGTAAAGATACACCTAAGATGATTTATGGCAATAAGCCAGCCGATGGAGGAAATCTCATAATCGAAGAAAAAGATTATGACGATTTCATTGCGAAGGAACCTGATGCCATAAAGTGGATACGCAGATATGTAGGCGCATCTGAATTTCTTCATAACAAGAAAAGATATTGTCTCTGGCTGAAAAATATCAGCCCGGCGGAACTGAAGAAGATGCCCCTTGTGATGAAACGGGTAAAAGCCTGCAAGGAGACCAGAGAAAACAGTATAGCCGAGGGCATTCGCAAGTTTGCTGAAACTCCTACGTTATTTGCACAATGTACTCAGGTTGAGGGGGAGAAATATATCATTGTTCCTCGCCATTCTAGCGAAAGCAGGAAATATATTCCTATTGATTATGTAGAACCTGAAGTTATTGCTAGTGATGCTGTTTTTACGATTCCCAATGCGTCTTTGTACCACTTTGGCATCCTGACCTCCTGCGTTCATAATATTTGGATGAGAATTACATGTGGTCGAATTAAAAGTGATTTCCGATATTCTAAAGAAATGGTTTATAACGCTTTTCCTTGGATTGACGATGTGCCCATAGCGCAAAGGAAAAAAATTGCAACCCTCGCGCAGGCTGTATTGGATGAAAGAAAAAAGCACAGTGACAGCTCGCTTGCAGACTTGTATGATCCTGACGCTATGCCAGTAGAACTGAAAAAGGCACATAATGAGCTTGATAAGGAGATTTTAAAGCTTTACGGTTATTCTAAGAAAAACTCCGAGGAGGCCATTGTTGCCGATCTTCTGAACCGCTATGAGGAGTTGCTTAAAAAAGGAAATATCAAACAGGAAAGCAAGGAAAAGACGTCAAGAAAAAAGAACGCTTGATCAAGAAGAAAGGCCGCGATTTCAGTTCGAAGAAGTCGCGGTCTTTTTAAGTAAAATAAGGGCAAGTTCAGGAGAAATTTTGAAATCCTATGGGCTCTATACGCGCGGCAATATCTTCAGCCCGCCATGCTGTTGCTTTCGGCCCCAGTTTCACTGGCTTGGGGAAACGTCCATCCTTACTTCCCTGCCACCAAGCACTTTTGCTAACGGGGATAATTTCGAGAATCTGGGGGAGACGCAGAAAGTCAATGACAGGGAGTTCTTTTTTCATAGATATCCTTATAGATGTAAGAGTGTTTGTTAGGTAAAACATGGACGATATTTTGATGGGTTAGATGGCATCATCCACCTCCGGAAGTTTGATAGTTGCGATGCTTTTTTGTCGGGCATTTTCTCGAAGGGAATCGAGGTAGTCAGCCCAACGGCACATCATACGATGCCGATCCTCTAAATGCTGTGTTCTGTTATACGCTCGACCGTTGGGGCGCAAACGGTATTCTTCTCCCAGTTTTTATTCTAGCTTGAAGTGGAGAGGTCGTTTTTTGAGTCCATCGGACCGCATGCACGTTGACGATCAGTATTGGCTACTTTATCGTTTTGAGAAGAGAAGGTGTGAATCCTCAGCGCAAAAGATTCTATGGGAGATCAGCATTTTTGGGCGCTTTCCCGTTTCGCTGGATTCGCGAAAGACTTTTTCTGGAAAATGGGGATACGCCAAAAAATGTTGGTATATGTGATGGTATGTTGAGAATCGAATTTAATAATATATGGATATTTCCATGTGTTATTATATAAATTCGACTCCTATGCATGCGCTCGATTCCGTACACGTCCCCCGCAGGCTGAGACAGGCCGCGGGGGACTGTTGTTTCCGGGGCTCCCGGTATTCTGCCTTCGGGCCTTTTCCCCCTCATGGACCTCCATAAGGAAGACTGCTATTTAAATGGTAAGGCGTTCTCCGTGCCCGAAACGCCATTTCAGGAGCCAGTATGGATCGTAAAAGCCTTTTCGACTTCGCCCGGGAACGCTGGGGCGTGGAGCCGGACTGCCCCTTTGCCGACTATCCCGAGGCCGCCGTGCTCCGCCATAAGGACAGCGGAAAGTGGTTCGCCCTTGTCATGCCCGTGAAGGCGGAGAAGCTGGGCCTTGCGGGAAGGGCGCGCGGCGAAGAGGTGGACGTGGTGAACCTCAAGCTTCAGCCGCCCCTTGTGACCATGATGCTTGGAAAGGAAGGGGCCTTCCCCGCCTACCATATGAACAGAAGGCACTGGATATCCGTCGTGCTGGGCAGCGCCTTCCCGGAAGGCGAACTGCTGGAACTGCTGGAGCTGAGTTTCCGCCTTACCCGGAAGAAAAGGAAAGCGCTGGGAAAGGACGAAAGTTAGACGTGTAAAAGTTGCATCGGGCAAACAGTTCTTGCCCGGATTCCTTTCTTTACCCTTTCAGGCAGTTATGGCACTATCGTGGGGAGCTTTTATTCCGGCTCATCTGACACCGCGAGGAGTACGCCATGCCTGCCGTTGTCCCCGAACATTCCCGCCTTCTGCTCGAGGCCCTGTCTGGCGGTTCCACCTTCGAAGTGGACAGCCATGTTTTTTCTGCCGACGACGACTGGCTCATGGCCATAGGCTATCCGCAGGAAGGGGACTTTTCCACGGAGCGGCTTGAGGCCGCCATCCGCAAGGCCGTAGCGCAGACCGGCGCTTCGGAATGCTTCGTCATTGCGCCGGAACTGCCGGAACGCCTCCGGGGGAGCGAGCTTGACAGCGATGTCTATTACACGCTGGATGCCGCCTTGCCCACGCCGGAGAAGCTCCGCCGCCATGTGCGGCGCGCCCGTGAAGCCCTGCGTGTGGACGAGACCCGCGAATTCACGGCCGAGCATCGCCGCCTGTGGACGGAGTTCATGGGCCGCCTCGCCCTGCCGCCCCGTATCCGCCAGCTTTATGCGGGCACGGCTTCCGCCCTGCGCGGCCCGGCCGATCTGCGCCTGCTCAACGCGTGGGATGCCGAAGGCCAGCTTGCGGCCTGCCTTGTGCTCGACTATTCCCTGCCGCATCATGTGGGCTACATCCTCGGGGCTCATTCCAAGGCGCACTACGTGCCGCACGCGCCGGACCTGCTTTTTGCCGAGATGAAGGAACGCGCCCTTGCGGAAGGGAAGGGCACCATTCTTCTCGGCCTCGGGGTGAACGAAGGCATCACGCGCTTCAAGCTCAAGTGGGGCGGCGTGAAGGATGCGCCGTACCGGCTCGCCTCGTGGGAGGTGGAGAAGAGCGAAGGCCGGGAATTGGCCGACGCCGTGGTGAACATGCTCCTCAGTTCCGGCACGGTCTCGCGCTGGGAGTTCGTGGACAGCCTGCCCAAACAGCGCGAATGCGCCATGCTCTGGCGCTTGGACAAGAACGGCCGCACCTCGTGGATAGGCGGCTCGGCCCATTTCTTCTGCTATTCCTTCGAGAATTCCCTGCGCCGCCTTTTCGAGAACGTGGACACCGTGCTTCTCGAAGGCCCTATCGACTCCGAGAGCATGGATGAGGTGGACCGCATAGGCCGCAGGCTCGACGAAGGCGCGCCGCGCGTCATCGACTTTCTTACGGAAGAGGATATCCGGCGTGTCGAGCGCATGGTCTATGGCCCGGAAGGCTGGTGGGCGCGTATTTCGGGCAAGGTACAGCCCCGGCGCGTGGACGTGCGCGAAGTGCTTTCCACACGCCGCCAGTGGTCGGCCTTCTTCACGCTTTGGACGGCCTTCCTCGAACGCAACGGCTGGAGCAATTCCGTCGATCTTGAAGTGTGGGACACCGCCCTCGACATGGGCAAGTCCGTCATGGGCATGGAAAGCCTTGCGGAGCAGATAGCCTCCCTTGAATCCGTGCCGATGGAGCGCGTGGTCAAGTACGTGAAGGAATGCGACTTCTGGCCGAAGCTCATGGAGAGCAACAAGAGGCGCTACCTCGCTGGCGACCTGATGGGCATGCTGGGCACAAGCGCCGAATTTCCCACGCGTACCGGCACGATCATCAGCGTGCGGGACCAGCGCTTCCGCGAGCGTATGCGCCCCTATATCGAGCGCGGCGGCGCGGCGGTGTTCGTGGGCGCGGCACACATGATAAACCTGCGCCGGATGCTGGCCGAGGACGGCTTCACCGTCACCCGCGTGCTCCCCACGCTGAAGCACAGGCTTACGGCGTGGATAACGCGCGACGACAGCGTGGTGCTTCCCGGCAATCCCGATGCGCCCGCTTTCGAAGCCGCCCCGCAGAACGTGCGCTCCACAGCCCTGCGCGCCTCCTCCGGTAAGGCGGCGAGCGGCCCGGCTTCCGGCCGCCTGCTGGCCGACCTCGGGGCGCGTGCCGTGGTGGCCGAACAGATCCCTGCCTACGTGCGCGCCGTTTCCGCCAATACGCTCAAGTCCTGCGAGGGCTTTGCCGCGTGGGCCTCGCAGGGCAGTATCATCCTTGTGGCCTTCCCCGCTGAAGACGAGATTTCCGGCGACGGGCCGTTCTGGGAAAGCGAAGCCTATCTGGCGCGGCTCGACAGGGCCGTGGCGCAGGCTCTGGCCATGCCGGAGCTGAAGCGCATCACGGTGCTGGCCCCCGCCATACCGTCCGCCGCGCCTGAAAGCGCCGTTATCGAGCGCGATGCGTGGTGGTGCGTCGATCTTCCTCACAGCCCCGGGCAGAAGCTTCGCAATATGCTGCGCCGTGCCGAACGGGAAGTGACCGTTGCCGTGGAAGACTGGGGCGAGGAGCATGACAGTCTGGTCGGCCATTATCTCAAGGTGCGCACCTTGGCCCCGGGTACGCGGCATATCTTCGGCAGGGTGGGGAACTACGTGCAGAAGTCGCCGGACGCGCTCCTCTTTGCGGCCCGCGATGCCGAAGGCAGGCTTCAGGCTATGGCCGTGGGCGACTACAGCGCCATGAAGTCCGCCTTCTATATGTTCGCCTTCCGGCGTGACGACTGCCCGCCCGGCGTGAGCGACGCCCTTGTGGCCGCCCTTGCCCGCGAGGCGCAGAAGCGCGGCCAGAGCGTGCTGAACCTCGGCCTTGGCATCGACGGCGGCATTTCCTTCTTCAAGAAGAAGTGGAACGCGTACGAAGCCATGCCCCATCTGGAAACGAGCTGGGCCGTGCAGGCCTAGGAGGAACGGATATGCCGAAGGACGTGAAAGAGATCTTTGCCGGGCTTAGGGCGCCCAGCCTCTGGGCCAGCCTGCGCGAACTCATGTACCCGCGCGAGATAGAATGCCTGCAGGTGGAAGTGACCTCCTGCTGCCCGGGCCGCTGTACCTACTGCCCCCATACCACGAGGGCGGACGTGTGGAAATCGCGCCATATGCAGCCCGAGACCTTTGCCGCGCTGTACCCCGTCATGAAGAAGACCACGCGCGTGCATCTGCAAGGCTGGGGCGAGCCCTTCCTGAACCCGTGGTTCATGGACTTCGTGGCCTTGGCCCGCCGTGCCGAATGTGCGGTGTCCACCACGACCTGCGGACTGCGCATGGACGAGGCTCTGGCCGAACGTCTTGTGAACAGCGGTGTGGACATCATAGCCTTCTCGCTGGTCGGGACGGATGAAGAGAGCAACGCCGCCCGCGCCGGAGTTCCCTTCTCCCGCGTGGAGGAAGCCGTGCGCCTGCTTCAGGCCGCCCGGAAGAAGCACAATGCCGTCCACCTTGAGATACACCTTGCCTACCTCATGCTGGCTTCCAACGTGGAGGCCGTGCGCGGTCTGCCGAAGCTCATGGAGGACTGGGGAGTACATGCCGTGGTGGTGAGCACCATGGACTACATCCCCTCGCCGGAAATGGAGCACGAGGCCTTTGCCCCGAACGAGCGGGAGAAGATAGAAGCCGCCCGCGCCGTTCTGGAGGAAGTGGGCGCCGAGGTGAGGGCGGCTGGCCGCGATTTCTATGCTTCGCTACCTGCGCCGGAACCTGCGCCCTGCTGCCGTGAACGGGCGCACCGCACGCTCTACGCCGATGCCTCGGGCGAGATATCGCCCTGCGTCTATCTCAACGTGCCTATGGAAGCCGAACAGCCGCGCCGCACCGTTTTCGGGCAGGTGAACGAGACCGACCCCACGGTTATATGGGATATCCCGGAGTATCAGGCCTTCCGCAAGGCCGTGGAAACGGCCGACCCTCCGGCGGCCTGCGTTTCCTGCGCCAAGCGCTTCGAAGCCCCCTGCGCGGAGTAGGGATTTGTTCAACCTGTTGAAAGCTAACAGGTTTTGCCAAACGGTTCAGGAACGGGGAATATCTGCTTGTCAACGAGCATTGAAATATTTAAAGCGTATGATATCGCTGTGTTGGGGAGCTTTGTCTTTGCCTGATACGTTTTGCGAGTGCGGAATCCTTGCCTTTTGCTTGTAGAAAGAATAACAAGGAAAAAATATAGTCCGTTGCAGTGCTGTTCTTGGTGTACTGTGTCGGCGAAATCGAGTGAGGTTTTCGTATGCTTAGTTTCTTCCTTTGCCTTGCGATCCTCGTCATCGGCTATCTTACGTATGGTAAGATGGTGGAAAACACCTTTGGCCCTGACGATCGCGAAACTCCCGCCGTTGCCATCAACGACGGTGTGGACTACGTGGTTCTTCCCCAGTGGAAGCTTTTCCTTATCCAGCTCCTGAATATTGCTGGCCTCGGCCCCATCTTCGGTGCTCTTGCCGGTGCTCTCTGGGGCCCCGTGGTGTTCCTGTGGATCACCTTCGGTACCATTTTCGCCGGTGCCGTGCATGACTTCTTCGCCGGTATGATCTCCGTCCGCCACAACGGCGAATCCATTTCCGAAATCACCGGCTACTACCTTGGCGACACCATGAAGACCATCATGCGCGTCTTCGCCGTGGTGCTCCTCATCATGGTGGGTACCGTGTTCGCCGTTGGCCCCGCCGGCCTGCTGGTCAAGCTCTGCAAGGACTCCGGCCTCGATGGCATCTTCCTGAACCCCATGTTCTGGCTCACCATCGTGCTTACCTACTACTTTATCGCCACCTTCGTTTCCATCGACAAGATCATCGGCAAGATTTACCCCGTGTTCGGTATCTGCCTCATCGTCATGGCTGTTGGTGTGGCTTCCGGCGTGCTCATGAGCTCTGAACACCAGATCCCCGAACTCTGGGACAACTTCCACAGCATGCACCCCGCCAAGACCCCCATCTGGGCCTTCATGTTCATCACCGTGGCCTGCGGCGCCATCTCCGGCTTCCACGCCACCCAGTCCCCCCTCATGGCTCGCTGCATGAAGAGCGAACACCAGGGCCGCTTCGTGTTCTACGGCGCCATGGTGTGTGAAGGCGTCATCGCCCTTATCTGGGCTGCCGCCGCCTGCGCCATGTACCAGATCGTGGACGGCCAGAACGTCGGCCTTGCCGCCGCTCTGAAGCAGATCCAGCCCGCCGGTGTCGTGTACGAAGTGTGCACCAGCACCATGGGCGGCATCGGCGTCACCCTCGCCATGCTCGGCGTGGTGGCCTGCCCCATCACCTCCGGCGACACCGCCTTCCGTTCCGCCCGTCTGGTCATTGCCGACTGGTTCGGCCTGCCCCAGGCTAAGTGGCAGAACCGCCTCCTGCTCTGCATCCCCCTGCTGGGCACCGGCGCTCTGCTGAGCCAGATCGACTACTCCATCGTGTGGCGCTACTTCTCCTGGACCAACCAGACCCTCGCCATGATCGTGCTCTGGGCCGCCGCCATGTACCTCTTCAAGAACAAGAAGAACTACTGGATCTGCGCTGTTCCCGCCACCTTCATGAGCGCCGTGTCCATCACCTATTTCTGCATGGCCAAGGAATGCCTCGGCCTCGTGGTGAAGCTGCCCACCGCCGTTTCCTACGGTGCTGGCATCGCCGCCGCCGTGCTGTTCCTGAGCCTCTTCCTGCGCGCTACCAAGAAGGCCGCATAAAGATCGCTGAATGACTGAGGGGCGTCGTGCTTGCGCGGCGTCCCTCTTTTTTTTATGCTTTCTGGGCCGTATCCCGATATTTTTTCCCTTGGAGCGATGATGCTGTATCTCAAACCCCGACTGCTGGGCAGTGTCGGCCTTAACGACGCCCTGCTCAAAGCCGACAAGAAGGCCTGCGTCCATTGCGGCCCCTGCGGCGTGGGCGAACACGCCCTGTATCTGAACAGCTACTGGCTGGATCGCCGCTGGTATGTCCCCGTGTCCAATATCCGCCGCGCCTACAAGCGCGTGGCCATGAGCAAGGGCGGCTTTACGGGCAAGGGTATGTTCGGCTCTATTCCCTACCTTGTGGTGGAATACGGAAACGGCGAGGTGAAGCAGTGCACCTTCAAGCATGAGCATCATGTGGATATGATGATCGCCGAGATACAGCGCCGCTTCCCGCGCATCAAAACCATGTCGGAAGCCGCCGCCCGCAAGCTCGAAGAAGCGCGCCTTGCCGAAGAGGCCCGCTACAAGAAGCATCTCAGCCCTCGCGCAGAAGAGACCCTTGCCGAGCTTCGCCGTATGCAGGCCTTCCTTGAGGAGCGCCCGGATCTGGCCACCCGCCTTGCCGCCGACAGCAAGGCCAAGCGCGTGGATCAGCTCACCAATCCTGCCTACAAATGGGCCGCGGCGGCCATTTTCGCTATGGCTCTCGTGGCTACGGCCTACGGCTTCCATAGCTGGATGAGCGGAACGGGCGACAGCGGGCTGTATATCCTGATGGTGGGCTTCTCGGCCCTGTTCTTCTTTTCCAGTTCCCGCGTTCTGCCTACGGCCCGCATGAACCGCAAGGCCATTGCCGCCGCACTGGAGAAGACGCGCTCCGAACTGGCGGACTACCTCGAATCTTATCCCGGCTTCCCGCTTCCCGTGCGCTATGCGCATCCGCTCACGGTGGCCCGCATGATACGTTCGGTGCGCGAAGGGCGCTCCGAAACGATGGAAGAATCCTTCGAGGACATGAAGGCTGTGCTCAAGTCGCTGAATTCCTCCGTCACCGTGAGCCAGACCGAGTACGACGAGGTCGTCACCATCAAGCCCATCTTCCTGCTGGAAAACTACCAGTAAGCCGTTTTTCCTGTTTTTTCGAAGGCCGCTTCCTCCATCCCGGGGGAGGCGGCCTTTGCCGTTCCGTATGCGGTGCACGGGGGAGGGGAGCAGAGGGGGCAGGGAGACTGCGGCCCCCGGAGAGGCGTACCTGCCGCCTTCTGCGGCGTGGAAAAAAGGGGCGGCAGGCGCTCTTTTCAAGTGTCCCCTTAGGAGAAGCCTGCGCCTTGCCGTTCCTTTGCGGAGGCCTGATGTCTTTCTTGAGACTTTCCTCTCAAATACCGGCACTTTCCAGCTTGCACCGTGTTTTCACTGGATTTTTGCGGGTTGGCATGGCCCGAGGACACCTTCAGAGAGTCCGCGATAAACCTTCCCCTAAGGGGAAGGTAGGTGCGAGAAGGCACAAAAAAGCATCGGCACTGGAGAAGAAAAAAATTTTTGAATAAAACCAGTTGTAATTATAGATGTTTTTAGTTAGTTTGAAGTGGAGGCAGAAGGTTTTTCGGGGCGTTTTCCTCCGGCCTGCTGTCGGCAAGAGCGATTCCCTCTTTTGGGGGTGTGCAATTACGCAACTGTTTCTATGCGGGGCTAAATGTGCGCACTTTCTCAATTTCATTCCGAGGTGTGGCGTTTTTGCCTACAAGGGCTTTTTTCGGAAAATGTTCTTGACCTTCCCCTTTGGGTACAGAATATTATGAAGTAAATAGGTTTGTTCTGTGTACGGATATCACGGCACAGAGAGGATCGGAGCTGAAAAAGCCGCGAACAGTGCGAAGGTTTCCTTCGTTCTGTTCGGCCGTGTTCTGGTTCGCAAACTTTGACTTCCCGGCAACGGTGGTCATGCACTGACCTGAGGAGGATTTAGGATATGATGGCACTTGGACTTGTGGAGACTCTGGGGCTGGTCCCGGCTCTTGAAGCCGCCGACGCCATGCTCAAAGCCGCTGACGTTCGTCTGCTGGAAAAGAGCTACGCCGATGCCGGTCTCGTGACTATCACTGTGGCTGGCAGCGTGTCTGCCGTGCAGGCTTCTGTTGAAGCGGGCAAGGCCACCGTTATGCGTTTCCCCGGCGATGCGCTGGTCGGCGCTCATGTCATTCCCCGTCCCGACGCGGAACTGGCGCTGATCATTTCGCTCGACCCTGACAAGAACAAGAAGCAGGAAGAAAAGGCCGACACTCCCGCCGAAGAGGGCGAGGGCGAAGCCGAGGAGCCTGAACTAGGCCCGTCCGCAGAAGTTTCTGAAAAAGCGCAGGAAGCCGAGGCCGCTCCTGCCGAAGCCGCTCCCGCCGAGGCGCGACTGAAAAAAATGAGCCTGAATCGCCTGCGCCAGATGGCTTGGGGCATGGACAAGATCTCCATGTCTGAAGAAGCCATAGCGTCGGCCGACAAGAAAACCCTGATAGCCGCCATTATGCAGGCGTTCAGGAAAGTAGAGGAGTAGTTACATGGTAGACAAGGATTTGCTGTCCATACAGGAAGCTCGTTCCCTTGTGCGTGCCGCTCGCGCCGCTCAGGCTGAGTACTCTCAGCTCGGCCAGGAGCGCATCGATGCCGTCATCAAAGCCATTTCCGAAGTCGGCATCGCCCATGCCGAAGAACTTGCCCAGATGGCCCACGAAGAGACCGGCTACGGCAAGCCTCAGGACAAGAAGACCAAGAACCTGCTCGCCGCAGAAAAGGTCTATGCCTGCATCAAGGACATGAAGACTGTCGGCATCCTTGAAGAAGACAAGGTCAACAAGGTGCTCAAGGTGGCCGTGCCTGTCGGCGTCATCGCCGGTGTCGTGCCTTCCACCAACCCCACCTCCACCGTCATCTACAAGTCCCTCATCTCCCTGAAGTCCGGCAACGCCGTGGTCTTCACCCCCCATCCCTCCGCCAAGAAGTGCATCGCTGCCACCGTGCAGTACATCAAGGAAGCCCTGCACAAGTGCGGCGTGAGCACCGACCTCGTGAGCTGCGTGAGCGTTCCCACCATCGAAGGCAGCGCCGAACTCATGAAGATCGCTGACCTCATCCTCGCCACCGGCGGCCCCGGCATGGTGAAGGCTGCCTACAGCTCCGGTACTCCCGCCCTCGGCGTGGGCGCCGGCAACGTGCCCGCCTACATCGAACGCAGCGCCAACGTGAAGGACGCTGTGGCCAAGATCTTCGCCTCCAAGACCTTCGACAACGGCACCATCTGCGCCTCCGAACAGTCCATCATCTGCGACGCCGTCATCGCTGCCGAAGTGAAGCGTGAAGTCATCGCTCAGGGCGGCTTCTTCCTCGAAGGCGAAAACCTCGCCAAGGTGAAGGCCATCATGGAACGCGGCAACGGCTCCATGAACCCCGCTATCGTCGGCCGTGACGCTCAGACCGTCGCCAAGATCGCCGGTATCTCCATCCCCGAAGGTACCCGCCTGCTCGTCTCCGACGAACCCGGCGTCGGCCCCAAGTATCCTTTCTCCAAGGAAAAGCTCACCTCCCTCATCGGTTTCTACGTCGTCAACGACTGGAAGGAAGCCTGCGAGCTCTGCCACTCCCTGCTGCATAACTGCGGTATCGGCCACACTCTCGCCATCCATTCCCACAACGAAGACGTTATCCGTGAATTCGGCCTGAAGAAGCCCGTTTCCCGTATCGTGGTGAACACCCCCTCCACCCACGGTGGCGTGGGCCTCTCCACCGGCCTCTTCCCCTCCTTCACCCTGGGCTGCGGCGCTGTCGGCGGTTCTGCCACTTCCGACAACGTGAACCCCATGCATCTTCTGAACATCCGCTACGTGGCGTACGACCTGGGCAACACCCCCGTCGCCGCCCCTGCCGCTCCCAAGCACACCTGCTCCTGCGGCGGCAACTGCGGTGGTCATGGCTCCGTTGACATCAACGCCCTGACCTCCATGATCGTGGCTGAACTCAAGAAAGTGATGTAAGCAATGCCCGCGGCGGACACGCTCCGCCGCCCGCATCCTTAATAAAGCAACAAAAACCATCTCAAGGAGATCGATATGACTTCCACCAATGCTCTCGGCATGATCGAAACCAAGGGCCTCGTCGGCGCTGTTGAAGCCGCTGACGCCATGGTCAAGGCTGCTAACGTCACCCTCATCGGCCGCGTGCAGGTTGGCGGCGGCCTCGTCACCGTTATGGTCCGTGGCGACGTCGGTGCCGTCAAGGCTGCTACCGATGCCGGTTCCGCTGCTGCCCAGAAGGTCGGCGAACTCATCAGCGTGCACGTCATTCCTCGCCCCCACTCCGAAGT
The DNA here is from genome assembly GCA_017408905.1 of Mailhella sp. GTDB lineage: Bacteria > Desulfobacterota > Desulfovibrionia > Desulfovibrionales > Desulfovibrionaceae > Mailhella. Next base: position 15,372 of record JAFQTU010000025.1, read on the forward strand.
CGAACTCATCCTTCCCCAGCTGGGCGCCTAAGAAGCATTGAAAGGGTCGGGGGCTTGCCCCCGGCCCTGCATCCTGCCGTTAAAAGCGGGATGCGCCATGTTATAGTGGAGAGACCATGAACGAAGTAGCCATCAAAAACATGCTGGCTGAGATTCTCACCTGCGTGCTGAATGAAGTCCGTGCTCAGAACGGCAGCGCTCCCGTTGCCAAGCCTGAGAACGGTCCTATCCCGATCGAGCTTTCCGCTCGTCACGTGCACCTCAGCGAGAAGGACTGCCTTGCTCTGTTCGGCGGCCCCCTCACCTTCGTGCGCGAACTTTCCCAGCCCGGCCAGTTCCTCGCTAAGGAACGCGTGCGCCTCATCGGCCCCAAGGGCGTGATGGACAACGTGGCCGTGCTCGGTCCTACCCGCAGCAGCTCTCAGGTCGAACTTTCCAAGACTGATGCCCGCGTCCTCGGCATCGATGCCCCCGTGCGTCAGTCCGGTGACGTTGCCGGCTCCCCCGGTCTCCTGCTCGCTTCCGACAAGGGCATCGTGGGTATCAAGGAAGGCGCCATCGTGGCCTCCCGCCACATCCATATGACCACCGCCGACGCGGCCCGTCTTGGCCTGAAGGACAACGACATGGTCAGCGTTCGTCTCGATTCCGAACGTCCCATGATCTTTGAGGACGTCCTTGTGCGCGTGAGCGACAAGTTCGCTCTTGCCATGCACATCGACGCCGACGAAGGCAATGCTTCCGGCTGGAAGAAGGGCGTGGACGGTGTCATCGTGGCCAGAGGTTCTCATGGACATTGATGCTGTCGAGAGCCGCATAGCCGAGCTCGAGCGCCGCATCAGCACCGTTGCTGAGGTCTCTGCCCGCGAGAAGCTCTACGTGGGCGTTGACCTCGGCACCGCGTACATCGTGGTCGTCGTGGTGAACGGCAAGGGCGAACCGGTGGCCTGTGCTCTGGAATTCGCTCAGGTCGTGCGCGACGGCCTTGTGGTGGACTACGTGGGCGCAACGCAGATCGTCCGCCGCCTTGTCGGCCAGCTTCAGGAACGCCTCGGCCGCGAGCTTGAAGACGCGGCCATCGCGGTTCCTCCCGGAACGGGCGTCCGTGAATGCGCTACGCACCGCCATGTGGTGGAAGGTGCGGGCCTCAACGTGACTTCCATCCTCGACGAGCCTACGGCCGCCAACGCCGTGCTCAACGTGGAAAACGGCGTTATCGTGGATATCGGCGGCGGTACTACCGGCCTTTCCATCCTCGAAAACGGCAAAGTCACCTATGTGGCCGACGAACCTACGGGCGGCACGCATCTCACCCTTGTTCTTGCCGGCAACTACGGCGTGAGCTTCGAAGAAGCCGAAAAGATCAAGAAGGATCCTGCCCGCCAGCGCGAAGTCTTCACGGTGGTGAAGCCCGTCATCGAGAAGATGGCCTCCATCATCAACAGCCATATCCGCGGTCGCAACGTTTCCGACATCTATCTCGTCGGCGGTACCTGCTGCCTTAAGGATATGGAAAAGATCATCGCCAAGGAAACGGGCAAGCCCGTGTGCAAGCCCTCCAACCCCTTCCTCGTCACGCCTCTGGGCATTGCCCTTAACTGCGTGAAGAAGGACTGAGAATTTTCGGAGCAGCGGCATGGATATGTCGGAACTGGTCAGCGTCGTCGTCAAGGAAGTGCTGGAACGCATGGAATCCCGCAAGGATCGCCCCTGTGTTCTGGTGCTCGCCAAGCGCGAGCCCGCTCTTGAGGAAAAGGTGAAGCCTCTGGTCGAGCCGTATTTCCCCGAGGGAGTGGATCTCGTCTTCTTCGGCGAAGAGCTCGGCGGCAGAACTCCGGCCAGACATATCCTTCCCTACCTCTGCTGTTCCTCCATGGCCGATCTCGCGGTCGGCCGCGTCAGCTCCCGCACGCTGGAGACGGTGCTTTCCCTGCTCCTCAACGGCGTTTGCGTGGAAGTCCTGCAGTTCGGCTACCGCGACTACGCCAATACCGCACCCGGCGCTCTGTACGACCTCTATCTGGGCTATGAAAAGACCCTTGCTTCGTACGGGCTCAAGGAATTCAAGGCCAAACTGCCGGAATCCGTCCGTGTGCGTGAAAAGCTCATCACTGCCGCAATGGTCGAAAAATACGGCTTGGAAGGCTACCGTACGATGGTCGTTCCGGCCGATGCCACCATCACCCCCCTCGCGGCGGAAACTGCGGATACCCTTAAAGTCGGTATCCAGAAAAAGTTATAAGGGATTCGGATGTTCATAGGTGTTGTTATAGGCAACGTGTGGGCGACCAAGAAGGACGATCAGCTCAACGGCATGAAGCTCATGGTCGTACAGCGCATCGACCCTGCGGACGGCAAGCGTCATGAGAGCATCGTTGCGGCCGACCGCGTTGGTGCCGGTATCGGCGAACAGGTTCTGGTCGTTACTGGCAGTTCTGCCCGTATGGCACTTTCGTCCCCTGATATCCCCATGGACGCCGCCATCGTCGGCATCCTTGACGAAGTGGAGATAAACCTGACCAAGGGTTTGTAATATATGGATAGTCTGGGCGTTGTGGAAGTTGTGAGCATTGCCTCTGGCGCAGAGCTCGCAGACGGTATGGTCAAAGTGGCCGACGTGGACCTGCTCCGCGCCGCGCCTCTCTGCTCCGGCCGCTTCCTCATCTACGTTTCGGGCGATCGCGAAGCCGTGCAGACCTCTGTGCTTTTCGCCCGCAGCTCCCAGAAGAAGCTTGTCGATTCCTTCGTCATCTCGAATATTTCTCCTCTGCTTATCGCCGCGCTCAAGACAACGGAGCAGGCCAGGCGTGGGGAGGCCCTCGGCATTGTGGAATGCCGCAATGTTTCCGCGGGCGTCAACGCCGCCGACAAGGCGGTGAAAAAGTCGGAAGTCCGACTGCTGAAATTTGTGTCCGGGCAGGGCATCAAGGGCAAATCCTTCTTCGTGCTTGGCGGCGATGTAGCGGCCGTGCGCGAAGCTGTGGAGGCCGCCAGCGATGTTCTGGCCGACAGGCTGGTTGAAGCTGTGGTCATCCCCAATCCCGCAGAAGCCATGGCGAGCGCCCTGACTGGCGGAGTGAGGTAAACATGAAGAAAGAACTCATCACCGTAGACAACGTTAATAACTACATCTGCAAGCAGGACGGCAAGCTCTATGTCTTCGGCAACCGTCTGCTCACTGCCGGTGCCAAGGACGAACTCGGCCGCCGCCGCGTGAGCGTGGTGTATGGCCCCGAGCCCGTGGCCGCCCCCGCGCCTGCCGCCGCTCCCGCTTCCTCCTGCGGTTCCGTCGCCGGTACTCCCTGCGGCAAGAGCCACGGCGCCTGCCGCGGCGGCTGCAACTGCGGTTCCGCCATCACCCCCGGCATTGCCGCCGGTGCTCCCCTCGGCTCCTACACTTCCGTGGAAAGCCTCGCCCTTGCCCTCGCCACCATGCTGAAGGACAAGTACGGCGTGACCGACCCCGCCGAGCTGAAGGATCTCACCGCCAAGGCTCTCAAGGCTATCAGAGACAATATGTAATCTGCGCCCTGTCGCAGATGCTATCCAATCCAGGTGCGGATAGTCCGCGCCGTCGCTGGCAACAGCGAAAAAGGAGTCAGACATGAAGTACGATGCTCTCGGCATGATCGAAACCAAGGGTCTTGTCGGCGCTATTGAAGCCGCCGACGCCATGGTCAAAGCCGCCAACGTTACCCTTATCGGCCGCGAACAGATCGGTGGCGGTTTCGTTACCGTTCTCGTGCGTGGCGACGTCGGCGCCGTGAAGGCCGCCGTCGATGCCGGTGCCGCCGCTGCTGAACGCGTCGGCAACCTGCGCAGCGTGCATGTCATCCCTCGCCCCCACGGCGAAGTGGAAACTCTCGTTCCTCCGCTTCCCGCCGGCAAGTAAGCCATTCGGGCAGAGCTCCGTTTTTCGTGGGGCCCGCCTCTTCGGCGGGTCTCAGAGAACGGGGATGACGACAGAATGAACCTCCCTGCATAGGCAGGGCAGGCTCGATACGCACTGGAGCTGAAACGTGCATTTCTATGGCAAAACAAAAATCTGCTACGGCAAGTATGCGCTCGATACCCTTGAAGAAGTGTACTGTACGCGCGCTTTCGTCGTGACGGATCCCTTTATGGTGAAGAGCGGCTTTGCCGCACAGGTCACCAGCCATCTTGAACGCCGTGACATCCCGGTGGAGATCTTCTCCGACGTGGAGCCCGATCCTTCTCTGGAGACGGTCAAGAAGGGCGCCATTGCCTACGCGGCGAGCAGGGCCGACCTTGTGGTCGCCCTTGGCGGCGGCTCTGCCATAGATACGGCCAAGGCGATCATCTATTTTGCCTGCAAGGCCGCGGAAGACCTTCCCCGCCCTGTGCTTGCGGCCATTCCCACCACCAGCGGCACAGGTTCGGAAGTCACCTCCATTTCTGTCGTCACGGACAAGAAGAACAGCGTCAAGATCCCGCTGAACGATGACATGCTCATCCCGGACGTGGCCATCCTCGACGCTCGCTTCACGCGCACGGTGCCCCCTTCCGTCACCGCCGCTACCGGTATGGACGTTCTCACCCATGCCATCGAGGCCTATACCTCGCGCAACCATAACGCCTTCACCGATATCCTTGCGGTGGAAGGGACCCGTTATGTGTTCAGCGCCCTGCTCAAGGCCTATCAGAACATGGAGGATATGCAGGCCCGCGAAGCGCTCCTGCTTGGTTCCTGCATGGCTGGCATGGCTTTCAATAACAGCGGTCTCGGCCTTACCCACAGTATGGCCCATGCTCTCGGCGGCCAGTTCCACATCCCTCACGGATGCGCGAACGCACTGCTTCTGCCCCACGTCATACGCTTCAACAGCTTCGACGCCGGTGTGCGCTACCGCGAGCTGGCCCGCATCATCGGCCTGCCCCATTCCAATGTGGAAGAGGGTACTGCCGCTCTCGTTTCGGCCATTTGCAGCCTCTGTGCTGAGATGAACGTGCCCATGCGCATACGCGACCTCAAGGTTGAGGAAAAAGCCTTCCGCGAAGCACTGGATTCTATGGCCGTTCATGCGTATAATGACCTGTGTACCAAGGGCAATCCGCGCAGGCCTTCTCTGGGCGACATCAAGAAACTTTTCGAAGGCGCCTGGTAACGAATTTCCGCCCCTGCGGCAGTACGGCGGCAGGGACCGCACCATGACAGAGGAATAGAACGATGGGAAACCCGATTGTTGACAAGATACGGCAAGCCGGCGTTGTCGGCGCTGGCGGCGCAGGTCTGCCTACGCACGTCAAAGCCGACGCCAAAGTGGATACTGTGCTGGTGAACGGCGCTTCGTGCGAACCGCTCCTCAACAGCGATCCGCATATCATGGAACAGGAGATCGACACCATGATCCGCGGCCTCAAGGCCGTGATGGAATGCACCGAAGCCAAGAAGGGCATCATCTGCCTCAAGGGCAAGCATGCCAAGGCCATGAAGGCCGTGCGCGAAGCCGTTGCCCGCGATGCTTCCGGCACTCTTGAAGCCTTCGAGCTGAAGGACTTCTACCCCGCCGGTGACGAACAGGTGCTGGTGTACGAAGTGCTCGGCCGCATCGTGCCCGAACGCGGCCTGCCCCTGCATGTGGGCGCCGTGGTGAGCAACTCCGAAACCTTCTTCAACGTGGCCAATGCCATGGACGGCAAGCCCGTCACGCATCGCTACCTCACCGTGGCCGGCAAGATCCGCCAGCCTATGGTGGTGAAGGCTCCCATCGGTACTCCCGTGACCGATATCCTTGCCTTTGCCGGCGGCCCCACCATCAGCGAATTCCGCGTGGTGGACGGCGGCCCCATGATGGGCAAGGTCCTTCCCGACGTGAACAAGGCCGTGGTCACCAAGACCACCAGCGGTCTGCTCGTCCTGCCCCCCGACCATAACGTCGTGGCCCGCAAGGTGATGGATCCCGCTCGCGTGCGCCAGATCACCAACTCCATCTGCTGCCAGTGCTCCCGCTGCACCGATCTCTGCCCCCGCAACCTGATCGGCCATAAGCTGCACCCGAACAAGCTCATGCGCGTGTTCGCCAATCAGGAACTGGAAAGCGAACAGGCCAAGGAAGCCCTGCTCTGCTCCGAATGCGGCATCTGCGAAAAGTTCGCCTGCCCGATGGGCGTGTCTCCCCGCGAAGTCAATGCTCAGATCAAGCGCATCCTCATGCAGAACGGCGTCAAGTGGGTGGCCACCGGCACTCCCGAAGCCAGCGCCTTCCGCGAAGAACGCCGTGTGCCTACCTCCCGCCTGATCCAGCGCCTCGACATCGTGGAATTCGATACCCATCCTTCCTATGTGGGCGAATTCACCCCCGGCACTGTTCGCATCCCGCTCCGCCAGCACATCGGCGCTCCCGCCCAGTGCGTGGTCAGCGCTGGCCAGCGCGTGCAGTGCGGCGACCTTATCGGCGAGATCCCGGATAAGGCTATGGGCGCGAGAGTACACGCCAGCATCAGCGGCGTGGTCGAATCCGTTGATAACGGCATCATAACTATCAAGGCGTGAGGATATATTAGATGAAACTTCGTACTATCGGCTGTGTTGAACTGAACAGCATCAGCGCCGGCATGCATGTTGCCGACGAAATGGTGAAGGCCGCCGAGGTCCAGCTCGTCCTCGCCCGCCCCACCTGCCCCGGTCGTTACCTCGTGATCGTCACTGGCGACACCGGCGCCGTGAAGAGCTCCGTTGAAGCCGGCCGTAACATCGGCCGCGACATGGTGGTTGACTGGTTCGTCATCCCCTCCGTGCATGAAGCCGTTATCCCGGCCATGAACGGCACTGCCGTCTGCCCCCGCATCAACGCTCTTGGTTGCATCGAAACCTGCACCACCGCCTCCTGCATCATCGCCGCCGATGCTGCCGCCAAGGCTGGTCAGGTGCATCTCATCGAACTGCGCTTCGCCGCCGGTCTCGGCGGTAAGGCCTTCATCGTGATGACGGGTGAAGTGAGCTCCGTGCGCGCTTCCGTGGACGCCGGTGTGGAAGTGGTCAACAGCGACGCTTCCGGCCCCGTTCTCAGCCACATCGTCATTCCTTCCCCCAGCGCCGAACTCAAGGCTCATCTGCTGGGCTAAAAGCCATTCCCGGGGGAGGCTTCCTGATATCGGGAGGCCTCTCCCGCCCTATTTCCTTCCGAGGCCGTCAGCATGGGCATTCTCAGCAACGAACCGAAGCAGCGCGTTATCCAGGAATACGTTCCCGGCAAGCAGATCACGCTCGCCCATGTCATTGCCAGCCCCAATCGCGGCATCTACATGAAGCTTGGCCTCGACGATGGCGTGAGCGACGCTCTCGGCATCCTTACCATCACGCCCTCTGAAGGCGTCATCATCGCGGCGGATATCGCTACCAAGTCCGGCTCTGTCGATATCGGCTTCCTCGACCGCTTTGGCGGTTCCCTGCTCATCGTGGGCGACGTATCCAGCGTGGAATCGGCCCTGAAGGCTGTTATCTCCTATTTCGACGGCGTATTGCACTACGCTTCCGTTGAAATGACCCGCACCTGATATGCCCCGCGTCATGCTCATCGGCGAGTGGCGCTCCGGCAAGAGCACGCTCATCCGCATCCTTTCCCGCTCCGATTATCGTCCGCGCAAAGTCTTTGCGGTGGACCATCACGGCGATTTTGTGAACACGCCCAGCGAGTTCCTTGAGAATCGCCGCTGGTATCCTGCGCTCATCACGGCGTCAGCCCACTGCGATACCCTGCTTTTCGTGCAGGATGCCACGCGTTCTTCCTGCCAGATAGCCCCCTCGCTTGCGGCCATGTTCAATCGCCGCGTCATTGGCGTCATCACGAAGACAGACCTGCCGGAGGCCAATGTTCAACGGGCGGAACGCTTCCTGCGCAATGCCGGTGTGCGTGAAATGTACACGGTGAGCCTTGCTACAGGCGCAGGACTGGAGAAGCTGAGAGAGGCTCTGGGCTTGGCCTGAACGTCTTCTCTGTGTCATCCGTAGCGCTTATTTCGGGCAGTTCCCACAAAACGGGGACTGCCCTTTGTGTTCTGTAAGTGCTTATCCCAACCTTCTCCTTGCTGTTTAGGCTATGAAAAGCCGCTCCGTCTTGCTGGACGAAGCGGCTTTTTATGGGGCGTGAGAGGCTCTATCAGGCCTTTTCTGCGGCCTTGGCGGCATCGGCGGCTTCAGGGTCGAAGCTCCTGCCCTGACGCTTCATGTACAGCGTGTAGGCAGGGCCGGAGATGATGTAGGCCATGAGCAGGAGGAAGCAGAAGAGGCGCGGCATCGAGAAGATCATGCTGGCGACCAGAAGCGTGGCCACCATCGTCTGATAGGGATGGGCCTTGACGAAGCCGAATTCCTTGAAGGAGAAGTAGCGTACGCGGCTTACCATGAGCAGGGGCGCGGCCGTGGCGATGACCAGCGTGAGGCCCGGAAGGATGGGCTCGAGGACGCTGGGATAGTAGGGCATGAACAGCACGAAGCAGGCCATGACGCAGGCGGAAGCAGGGCTGGGCAGGCCCACGAAGAAGCGCTTCGACGTGGTGGAGACGCCGACGTTGAAGCGGGCAAGGCGCAGGGCGGCGCAGGCGCAGTACAGGAAGGCGATGGCAAGGCCGAGGCGGCCGAAGTTGTGGAGCTGCCAGGCGTATGCCAGCATGCCGGGGGCAACGCCGAAGGCCACGTCGTCCGCAAGGGAATCGTATTCCACGCCGAACTGGGAAGCCGTGCCGGTCAGTCGGGCAACCTTGCCGTCACAGCCGTCGAGCAGGGCGCTGGTAAGGATAGCCCATGCCGCAAGGTCGAACTGGCCTTTGAAGGCAAGGATGACGCTGAAAAAGCCGCAGAACAGGCTGCCCGTGGTGAAAAGGTTCGGCAGGATATAGAAGCCGCGTGCGACGGGTTTCTTCTGGTCGCGCATATCTACCTCGCTTTAGTCGTCGTTTTTCTTGGCCAGAACGGTCTGCCCGGCAAAGACCTGATCGCCGATGCGTACAGCAGGATTATAGTCGGACGGGAGATAGACGTCAACGCGGGAGCCGAAGCGGATCATGCCGAAGCGCTGGCCGCGCTTGAGCTGGTCGCCCTGTTCGGCATGGGGGACGATGCGGCGGGCGATGAGGCCGGCGATCTGCACGAAGGTCCAGGCGTCGCCATTCTCGTCCTTCATCTGCCAGGCACAGCGCTCGTTGTCGGTGGAGGCCTTGTCCCATGCGGCATTGAGGAACTTGCCGGGCCAGTAGCGGACGCCAGTCACCGTGCCGTTCACAGGGGCGCGGTTCACATGCACGCTGAACACGTTCATGAAGACGGAAATGCAGGTCTTGCTTTCGCCGTCCATAGGGTCGATGCGGCTTTCGATGCGCACCACCTTGCCGTCCGCAGGGCTCACGCCAAGGCCTTCTTCCTGCGGGATCACACGTTCAGGGTCGCGGAAGAAGTGTACGGAGAACCACAGCAGAACGAAGGCGATAAGGGTAACAGGCCACCAGCCGAGCACGGCGGTGAACAGAGTGAGGACGGTGAGAAGGCCGATGATAGGGGCTCCTTCGGGAGCGAGGCCGACACTGGGCTTGTTCATGCGGAACTCCTTGCCCGCTAGGGCGTTGTAAGAGGCCCGCTCTGCGCACAGGACGCGGGGCGGGCCATTGTTGCTAGTCTTTGCGCTTGAGGATGACGACGTGCTTCAAAGCGCCTTCGCCGGAGCTTCGGGTCTGCACGTCGGGGTCGTTCTGCAGGGCAAGGTGGATGACGCGGCGCTGGTAGGCGCTGAGGGGGCGCGTCGTCTGCACTTTGCCGGTGGCCTTCACCTTTTCGGCCAGCGACAGGGCCAGTTCCTGCAGGCGGGTATCCTGACGGACATGGTAGTCGCCTGCATCCACCTGCACGCGCACCTGAGAGCCGACAGCGCGGGTTATCATGCGGGAAGCCAGATACTGCACGGCGGCAAGGTTCTGACCGTCGCGCCCGATGAGCAGGCCCGTATCTTCGCTCTTCACCGAAACCTGCACACGGTCTTCGCCGACTTCGATGCTCAGTTCGACTTCCTCGAGCTGGACATCAAGGATGGGGGCGACAAGGTTGCCGATGACGGTGCGCACGGCCTCGAGCAGTTTGTCCTGATCGAGTTCGGCCAGAGGGACGCGGGGCAGGGAGCTTTCCATGTCGCCATCGTCAGCGCGCTCTGCCTTTTCGCCCTTTTCCTGCTTTTCCTCGCGGGGAGCAGGTTCACGGCGGGGCTGGCGAGGCTGGCGTTCCTTGCGGCCGCGGCGGCCACGGGGGGCGTCTTCCTCGGGAGCTTCAGCCTTTTCCGCATCCGCCGCAGGAAGTTCTTCAGCGGCAGGAAGCTCGGGAGCGCTTTCCACGGCAGGCTGCGCTTCCGCTTTGGGTGCTTCGGGAAGGACTTCCTTCTCGACTTCAGCGGCTTCGGCGGCGGCTTCCTGTTCTGCCGGAGCAAAGGCAGGCTCGTCGGCCTTCTCGCGGCGGCGGTCCTTGCGGCCCTTGCGCCCTTCGCGTTCGGGTTTGGGGGAGAGGCCAAGCTGCATGAAGTCCGGCAGGGTGGCGAGGCGTGCATGGATCTTGGCCTTGCGCGCACCCACTATGCCGAAGATGCCGGTCTTGGCGTCTTCGATAATGTCTATCTCAAGTTTTTCTCTGGGGACATCGTAGTAGGCGCAGGCTTCCGCAATGGCGGCATCCAGCGTTTTCCCCAGGAATTCTTTAGCGTCGTTCATATGCCCGACCTGTTACTTGTTGCGCAGAGTCCAGGCCTGCTGGGCGATGGACAGCACGTTGTTGCAGAGCCAGTACAGCACGAGGCCGGAGGGGAAGTTGATGAACATCACGGTGAAGACCACGGGCATGATCAGCATGATCTTGCGCTGCTGCGGGTCGCCCATAGCGGGGCTGAGCCACTGCTGCAGGAACATGGTGGCGCCCATGACCAGAGGAGTGATGTAGAAGGGGTCCTTCACGGAAAGGTCGGCCAGCCAGAGCAGGTCGGTACCGGGCAGGTAGGTGATGAAGGAGGCGTGGCGGAGTTCGATGCAGTTCAGGAGGGCCTGATACAGGGCCACGAACACGGGGAGCTGGACAAGGATGGGCAGGCAGCCGCCCATAGGATTCACGCCGTAGGTCTTGTAGAGCTGCATGACCTCGCGCTGCATGGTCTGCTTGTCGTCCTTATACTTCTCCTGGATCTGCTTCATCATGGGCTGGAGCTGCTTCATCTTCTCCATGGACTTGAAGCTCTTGCGGGAGAGCGGCCAGAAGACGATCTTGATAAGGATGGTCAGCAGGATGATGGCAAAGCCCCAGTTGCCGAGATAGGCTTCCATCCATTCCAGAAGCTTGAGCATGGGAATGGCGATGAAGCTGAACACGCCGAGATCGACGGCGGAGGAAAGGTCGTTAGGAGCGGTGGCGAGCAGGTCACGGGTCTTGGGGCCGATCCACCAGCTGGCCTTGAGTTCGGCAGGAGCACCGGCTTCGAGCTTCACGTCCTGCATTTCCACAGCGCCGCGCCACACGCCGCCTTCGTTGATGCGGCCCTTGAACACGGCGGTGCGGCCCTGTTCGGGGAGCACGGCGGAGAGGAAGTAGTTGCTCATGAGGCCGGCCCAGTAGATTTCGCCGCTCTGCATGACGCCCTGCTTGGTGAGGTCTTCCACGTCGCTGTCGTAGTCGAGGGAGCCCTTGATGTTCCACGCCATGCTCATCATGTCGTAGTTGCTTTCACTGCTCAGGTCGGTAGCGCCGAGGCTGTAGCTCACGCGGGCGGAAGGATTGCCCTGAGGATCGACGAGCGTGACCTTTTCATCCATGAGATAGGTGTCGGCATGGAAGGTGATGTCGCGCTGGATGCGGGTTCCGTTCAGGTCGCCGAGGAAGGTGAGGGTGGCAGTGCCGCTTTCGAGCTTCACGTCGGAACCTTCGAAGCTCCACTGGCCCATGTTCCAGGAGGGCTGGCCGTTCACGAGCAGGCCCATAGGAGCCACGGTGGCGGCGGCAGGGGAGACCATATTGTAGAGTTCCGAACCGGGAATGATGGTGGCGTCGTACTTCTTCAGCTTGAAGGACTGGAGCACACCGCCGCCGGAATGGAACACGGCTTCGTAGAGGGGGGTGTCAACGCGCACTTCGCGGCCTTCGGAAGGAACGAACTTGGCGACAGGGGCGATGGGCTTGACTTCGGCGGGCTTGGCGTTTTCGGCGGGAGCGGCGGCCTGCTGTTCGGCAACGGTGGCCACAGGGGCGGGCTCTATCCAGCCCATGTGTTCAGCGAAGACCTGCCAGCCGAACATGATGGTGACAGCGAGGACAATAGCGAGAATGAGGCGACGGTTATCCATGACGTTCCTGAGAGTCTGCTTTCGCAGAGGGATGAGCGTTGGAAAGGGGGGGCACAGGATCGAATCCGCCCGGATTGCCCGGGTGGCAGCGCAGGATGCGCCGAAAACCGAGCCACAGGCCCTTTATGGGGCCATGTACCTCGATAGCTTCAATGGCGTAGGTGGAACAGGAGGGGTAGAAACGGCAGCAGGGCGGGTACAGCGGCGAGATACAGCGCTTGTAGAACCGGATAGGCAGGATGAGAAGCCGCTGGGCGAGAGTCATGCCGCGCCTCCGGAGGAGCTGGCGCTTTCCGCAGAAGGAGCGGCGGAAAGCTCGCCGAGAAGGGGCAGAAGTTCGGATTCAGCGAGTTCAAGGCAGAACTTGTCGGCACGCAGGTGTTTTTTTGGCGTGACAACGATGTCCATGCAGGGCATCTCATGCTGATGCAGGCGGAAGAAGGCGCGCAGAACACGCTTGATGCGGTTCCGTGCAACGGCATTGCCGCATTTTTTGGTCACAGCAAGACCAAGACGCCCGTTTCCGAGGTCTTCGGAGCTGCGGGCGAATACAACGAAATATTTCGTGTAGCGGCGTTCTCCCCCGTCGTAGCAGGCGGTGTATTCCGCCCGGCGGGTGATGCGCCGTTCTCTGGGCCAGGTCAGTGACACGGGCATTTCCTGCTGCGCTTCCGTTTTTTAAACGCAAAATGTGGGCGCTGCGTAACGCCGCGCCCGAAACATTTGCTTTAACTGACCAAATTCCCGCAGGCGGAAATTTGGGAAGCGCATCGCCTGATTAGGCGGACAGGGTCTTGCGGCCCTTGGCGCGACGGCGATTGATGACGGCGCGGCCGTTGGGGGTAGCCATACGAGCACGGAAGCCGTGGGTGCGCTTTCTGCTGATCTTGCTGGGCTGGTAAGTTCTCTTCATGACGCGAGGTCTCCTTACTGAAATTGGAACAAGTTGGTATAGCCTGCCTTGGGCTCTTAGTCAAGCTTAAGCAGGCTTCTTCTGCACTGGAACGCCTTGGCTCATTTCCGAGGCGCGCCCCTATCAATATGCCAGCCCGGCCTTCTCGGCAAGGAAAATTAAAGGGAAAAGAAATTTTTAAGTGCGCCCGGAGCAGGTGACAGCCGCAAGGTTTGCGCATAAGCTGAGAATATCAACTCTCGCCGCGCAGGCGGCAAAGGAGCAGCCATGAAGGACGTGCCCGTTCTCCGCGTTGCGGCCATCCATGATCTTTCGGGCTTCGGCAGAGCCTCGCTCACCGTAGCCATCCCCATACTTGCCACCATGGGCATACAGGTATGCCCCCTGCCCACGGCCGTGCTTTCCTCGCAGACCGGCGGCGGCATGACGGGCTTCACCTTCCTCGACCTCACCGACCAGATGGGGCCGATGATGGATCACTGGGCCTCGCTGGGCCTGAAGTTCGACGCCGTGTACTCCGGCTTCCTTGGCAGTCCGGACCAGTCGGAGCTTGCCAGCCGATGCATCCGGGAATTCCGTGCGCCGGGCGGCATAGCGGTGGTCGATCCCGTGCTGGGCGACAACGGCCAGCTCGACCCTACGCAGACCCCGGAGATGGTGGAAGCCATGCGCCGCCTCGTGCGCGAGGCCGATATCATCACGCCCAATTTCACCGAGGCATCGTTCCTGCTCGACCAGCCCTACCGGCCTGATATCAGCGAGGAAGGCCTGCGCGACCTTCTGCGCGAACTGGCGTCCATGGGGCCCTCGGCCGTGGTCATCACCAGCGCGCCTTCGGAGAAGCCGGGCCATCTCGCCACCGTGGCCTATGACGGCCGCCGCTTCTGGAAGGTGGAAGTGCCGCATATGAACGCCTTCTATCCCGGCACGGGCGACGCCTTCGCCAGCGTGCTCACGGGAAGCCTGCTTCTGGGCGACAGCCTGCCCGTGGCCGTCGATCGCGCCGTGCAGTTCGTGGTGCTCGGTATGCGCGCCACCTATGGCTACGATATCCCGCACCGCGACGGCGTCCTGCTCGAACGCGCCCTCCCGGCCCTGCGCCTCCCCTTCATGGGCGGGAGCTATACGGAGTTTTAAGAGATTTTTTGTGGGGGAGATAATCTCGCTTTGCACCCGTATCCGTAAGCTTACTTCGTTCGCTAACGGCTATGCCCCTTCGGGGCACCCTTTCGGGCGTAGCCCCACGCCCCCATAATTCACGAGGCCGCTGTTCCGAACTGCGTTCGGTTCCAGCGGCCTCGTGTTTATGGAGTTGAGAGAAGAGTTCTTTTGTCAATCGATACGACGCATGGAATTTTTTTTATCTGCCAATATCGGTCGAAAGTTGCCCCTGACACAGTAGCCCGTGCCCGTGATGAGGGGATAGCGTCGTGCAAACTGCGTACTCTGGAAAAGCTTGCCAACGCGTTGGATATCCATATTTGCCAGCTTTTCCAATATGAACCGGAAAGGAAAACAGACCAAGATTAAACAGAGAAAGGCCGCGGAATTTCTTCCACGGCCTTTCTTCATACCGTCGGACTGGCGGAAGCCTCAGCCTCCGCTGCCCGAAAGTTCCATCTTAGGCAAGGGCCTGCAGGAGCAGGAGAGCCACGATGTTGATGATCTTGATCATGGGGTTGACGGCAGGGCCAGCGGTGTCCTTGTAGGGGTCGCCAACGGTATCGCCGGTAACAGCGGCCTTGTGGGCAACCCAGCCCTTACCGCCGAAGTCGCCATCTTCGAAGTACTTCTTGGCGTTGTCCCAGGCGCCGCCGCCGGAGGTCATGGAGATAGCCACGAACAGACCGGTGACGATGGTGCCCATGAGCATGGCGCC
>JAFQTU010000026.1 GCA_017408905.1 Mailhella sp.
CCCCCTGTAAATCACTTCTTTTCCTTTTTACCATGCGAAGAGCGCAGGTGCAGGCGCATGGGGGCGTGCTTGATGCCGAAGATGCGGCGCAGGGAGCGTTCGAGGTAGCGGGCGTAGGATTCGGCCACGCGGTCGGCGTCGTTCACGAAGCAGACGAAGGTGGGCGGTTCGCTCTCGGCCTGCGTGAGGTAGAAGAACTTCGGGCGCACGCGGCGCACCACAGGGGCCTGATGGCGGGTGAGGGTCTCTTCCATGGCGCGGTTGAGCAGGCCGGTGGAAACGCGGGTTCCGCATTCCATGTAGATGCGTTCGGCAAGGGGGATGAGCTTGTCGAGGCCTTCGCCGGTGCGGGCGGAGGTAGGCACGACAGGGACGTGGTAGCAGAAGCTCAGTTCTTCCTGAAGGTTCTTGAGAAGCTGGGTACGCGCCTTGGTCGGGATGAGGTCCATCTTGTTCACGATGATGAGGAAGGGCGTCTTGCGCTCGTCCAGCAGTTCGATGAGGCGCTTGTCCTGTGCGGTGAGGCCTTCCACGGCGTCGAGGAGCAGGAAGGTCACGTCGGCCTTGGTGGTGCTCTTCAGGGAAGAGTTCACGGAGAAGCGTTCCACGGTGTCCGTGATGCGGGCGCGGCGGCGCACACCGGCGGTATCCACGAAGGTGTAGGTCTTGCCGTTCTTTTCCACGGCAACGTCCACACTGTCGCGGGTAGTACCGGCCATGTCGCTGACGATCATGCGGTCTTCCCCGATGAAGGCGTTGGTCATGGAGGACTTGCCTGCGTTGGGGCGGCCCAGCATGCAGAACTTCATGCTGTCGCCCAGCTTGCGGCGGCGGATGCCGGGCTTTTCGCGGTCTTCCTCAAGGTCGGCGGGGAGGGCTTCTTCGCCTTCCTCTTCCTCGAATTCGTCGGCTTCGGGGAGCAGGTCGCGGAGTTCGCCTTCAAGGGCGCGCAGGTTGAAGCCGTGTTCGGCGGAGCAGGCCAGAACAGGGAAGCCGAGGCCGTGGAATTCGGCCATCATAAGCTCTTCCTTTTCGGCCCCGTCCACCTTGTTCACCACGAGCAGGATGGGCTTGTCGCATTTGCGCAGGTAGGCGGCAAGGTGTTCGTCGAAGGGCATGAGGCCGTCGCGGCCGTCCACCACCATGCAGATGACGTCGGCCTCCTTGAGGGCGGCTTCGGCCTGGCGCAGGATGTCGGCCTCGAAGCCGCGGATACCGGCAGGGCCTTCGGCCACGGCCTGATGGCTGTCCAGCGTGATGCCGCCGGTGTCCACAAGGGCGAAGTCGCGGCCGAAGCGCGAACGGACCACGCCTTCCATGCGGTCACGCGTAACGCCGGGGCGGTCGTGCGTGATGGCGCGGTTGCTGCGGATGAGGCGGTTGAACAGGGTGGACTTGCCCACGTTGGGGCGTCCAAGCAGAACGACTTTGGGCATCATGGCCGTTACCTCTCGGATATGCGGCGGGCGGCAGAGGCTCGCCCGACTTGCAAAAATAGTACTTTCGAACAGAAGGGACGGAAATTTATACGCTCCGAAGCCCGCTCTGTCCAACCTTTTTAGGATACCCTGCCTGAGCGGGGTAAATCAAGCAAAGAAAAATTTGCATCCAACACACTGGAATACTTTGAAAAATAAAAAATCCTTGCAATATTCCTCTGATTTGTCTATAAATCATCCTTTCCTTTCGAATACCAATCTCCAGAGTCCGGAGTGATGCTATGACCCGTAAAGACCGCACCGAAGGCATCTACAGCCGCCGCGAAGTTCTCGACGAGAGCGAACGCCGCCAGTACAACCTCATTCAGCTCAAGGATCTGCTTTCCTACGCCTACCGCTATTCGGAAGACGTGAAGAAGCGCTTCGACCGCGCCCAGTTCAACGTGGAGAAGTTCAAGACCCTCTCTGACCTGAAGCACATCCCCATCCTTAAGAAGAAGGAACTCATCTTCCTTCAGACTATGGGCCCCCGCCTCGGCGGCCTGCTCACCAAGGACATCGGCGAACTGCGCCGCGTCTTCCTGTCCCCCGGCCCCATCTTCGACCCTGAAGACCGCCACGACGACTACTGGGGCTACACCGAAGCCTTCTACTCCGTGGGATTCCGCCCCGGCGACGCCGTGCAGGTGACGTTCAACTACCATCTGGCCCCCGCAGGCCTGATGTTCGAAGAACCCCTGCGCAACCTCGGCTGCGCCTCCATCCCCGCTGGCCCCACCGACGCCGCCACCCAGCTCGATATCATGCAGAAGCTTCGCGTGTCCGGCTACGTGGGCACGCCCAGCTTCCTCATGCACCTTGCCCAGCGTGCCGAGGAAAAGGGCCTCAACCTGCGCAAGGACCTCTTCCTTGAAGTGGCCTTCTGCACCGGCGAGCGCCTTTCCGAAAAGATCCGCAGCCAGATGGAAAAGAAGTACGATATCATCATGCGCCAGGGCTACGGCACTGCCGACGTGGGCTGCATCGGCTACGAATGCTTCCAGAAGAACGGCCTGCATATCTCCAACCGCTGCTACGTGGAAATCTGCCATCCCGACACCGGCATCCCGCTCAAGGACGGCGAAGTGGGCGAAGTGGTCGTGACCGCCTTCAACAAGACCTATCCCCTCATCCGCCTTGCCACCGGCGACCTTTCCTACATCGACCGCACTCCCTGCTCCTGCGGCCGTACCAGCCCCCGCCTCGGCAGCATCGTGGGCCGTGTGGACACCACCGCCCGCATCAAGGGCATGTTCGTGTACCCGCATCAGGTGGAACAGGTCATGGCCCGCTTCGAAGAGATCAAGCGCTGGCAGATCGAAGTCACCAACCCCGGCGGCGTGGACGAAATGGTCCTGTACGTGGAAGCCAGCAACTTCAAGCGCAAGGAAGAGCTCCAGCATCTGTTCCGCGAACGCATCAAGCTTCGCCCCGAACTGCGCGTGCTCACTCCCGGCTCCCTGCCTCCCCAGATCAAGCCCATCGAAGACAAGCGCGTGTGGGACTAAGCGACATACCTCCCTATCTCCTCTTCAGGGGGCAGGGAATGCTTCTGAAAAGGCCTTCGCTCTGCGGAGGCCTTTTTTCGTGCCGTCCGCAGAAAATATTTTACCGGTGACTCGCATTCCTGCATATTTTCTTTGTGATGGAATTGGGCTATCCTCACAAGGTCCGAATCTCTCCAAAAGAGGCGGACAAACTCGCAAAGTACTGGTAAAGGCTAATGTTTTCAAAGTGTTGTCGATTGCCTGCGACAGCATGAGAAGACAAGATGAACTTGACAAAAAAAGGACACGATTGTAGATTGTCGACATTCGACATGATACAGTCTTTCGTGTCGTCAACCGTGAGGTCATTATGGAAAAGAAAGTCATCGCTTGCGCTAAGGCTCCTGCCGCCCTCGGCCCCTACTCTCAGGCCATCGAAGTGGGCAACTTCATCTTCTGCTCCGGCCAGCTCGGCATCGATCCTGCCGTGGGCAAGCTCGTTGAAGGCGGCGCCAAGGCTCAGGCCGCTCAGGCCCTCAAGAACATCGGCAACGTGCTCGAAGAAGCCGGCGTCACCCCCGCCAACGTGGTGAAGACCACCGTCTTCCTCGCCGATCTTGCCGACTTCGCCGCCGTGAACGAAGTGTACGCTGAATTCTTCGGCGACAATAAGCCCGCCCGCTCCTGCGTGGCCGTTCATCAGATCCCGCTGAACGCCCGCGTGGAAATCGAAGTCACCGTGGTGAAATAAGTTCAGAACAAGGTCCGTGCCGGTGCACTCCGGCACGGATATGTTTTTTCCGTCCTCGCGGCGGAAAGGTTTCAGGGTGTCACAGGCAAGGCGTCCGCCGCTGGAAAGCGCAGAAGCGTTTTCCGGGGGATCCCGGGCGTCTGACATTTCCCAAACTTTTTGTACTGCGAGTTTTTTATGGCGAAGAAAATGAGTCTTCCCGCCCAGATGGGCATCGGCATGGTCCTTGGCGTCATCGTTGGCGCTATGGCTCCTTCCATGGGTTTTGAGGCCGCCTGGTTCAAACCCCTTGGCGACCTTTTCATCACCCTCGTGCGCATGGTCGTCGTGCCGCTGGTCTTCTGCACCCTCATTGCCGGTGCCGCCGCCGTGTGCGACGTGAAGAAGCTGGGCCGCGTGGCCACCAAGACCCTCGTCTATTACTTTGCCACCACTACTGTGGCCGTGGCCATCGGTCTTGTGCTGGCCAACCTTATGGATCCCGGCGCGGGCCTCGATATCTCCCTCGAAGGCCTCAAGCCCAAGTCCAAGGATGCTCCTCCCCTCATCAAGGTTCTGATGGACATCATTCCTCTGAACCCCATTGCCGCTCTTGCCAAGGGCAATATGCTTCAGGTCATCTTCTTCGCCATCATGTTCGGCTTCGGCCTGTCCATGCTTGGTGAAAAGGGCCGCCCCGCTTTCGCGTTCTTCGACGCCTGCGCCGAAACCATGATCAACGTGACCAACATGGTCATGAAGTACGCCCCCGTCGGTGTGTTCGGCCTCATGGCGTTCACCGTGGGCAAGCACGGTCTCAGTGTTCTTCTGCCTCTGGGCAAGCTCCTCGTGGTCATGTACCTTGCGGCGTTCCTCCAGATCCTTCTGGTGTATCTGCCCTGCGCCAAATACGCCGGCCACGGCCCCAAGTCCTTCTTCAGCGGCCTTATTGAACCTCTGATGATCGCCTTCGTCACCACCTCCAGCGCCGCGGCCCTCACCTCCAACATGATCGCCGTGCAGAAGATGGGCGCTTCCAAGTCTGTGTCCAGCTTCTCCATCCCCCTCGGCAACACCATCAACATGGACGGCGCCGCCATCTACATGGGCGTGGCCGCTATCTTCGCTGCCGAAGTGTACGGCATCCCCATGCCTCTCGATAAGCAGCTCACCGTTCTCCTGCTCGCCGTTCTCGCCTCCGTGGGTTCCATGGGCGTTCCCGGTGCCGCTCTCGTGATGATCACCATGGTCTTCACTCAGGTCGGTATCCCGCTGGAAGCCGTGGCCCTCATCGCCGGTGTTGACCGCATCATGGACATGGCCCGTACCTCCATCAACGTGCTTGGCGACGCCACCGGCGCCCTGGTCGTGAGCAAGTGGGAAGGCCCTGACCAGCAGGAATGCTAACTCTCTTTTCGGAGAAAACTTTGATTCAGCGCTTCTTTGACCATGATCCCGAGCCCCGTACCATCGGCATCGTTGGGGGGCTCGGCCCCTACGCAGGCTATGACCTTGTGCGGAAGATCTTCCGCTGGACCAAGGCCAGCGTGGATCAGGACCATCTGCCCCTGATGCTCCATTCCTTCCCCGGCTGGATCCCTGTCCGGCCTGAATTCCTCCTGGGCAAGACAAAGGAGAACCCGGGCGAGGATATCGGCGGCATCATGGCGCAGCTCGCGCAAAGCGGGGCGCGCGTCATCGGCATGCCCTGCAATACGGCGCACAGCCCGCGCATCCTCGACACTGCGCTGGAAAGGCTGTATGCTACCGGGCTGGACGTGCAGTTCGTGTCCATCATAGAAAGTGCTGTCAAACACGTGAGCCGCCTGTGCCCGAACGGAGGCCGCATCGGCCTCATGGGCACGGTGGCCACGCTTCAGACCCGCCTGTATCAGGACGCTCTGGAAAAGGCCGGGCTCGAGCCTGTCGTCCTTGGGGACGAGGAATGCGCCCTTGTCCAGCGCGCCATCAGCGATCCCGGCTTCGGCGTGAAGGCTTTCTCCGACCCTGTTTCCCCCAAAGCACGGCAGATTCTGCTTGACGCGGCGCGCCGTCTGGTGGAGGAAAAGCATGTTTCCACCATACTCCTTGGCTGTACCGAGATTCCGGTGGCGGTCACGGAGGATCGTTTGTGGGATACCCCTGTGGTGGACGCCACCAGCGTTCTTGCCCAGGAACTGATCCGAGCCAGTTGCCCGGAACGACTCAAGACACCCTCAGACTTTCAGGGATAAAAGGAAAACACCATGAATCTTGCCCAGTTTCCCCGCCGCGGCTATGTGAAGACCCCCACCCCCATCGAGTTCCTGCCCAACTTCTCCAAGGCTCTCGGCGGCAAGGTCAACGTGTACATCAAGCGTGACGACCTTCTTCCCGGCTGCTCCGGCGGCAACAAGACCCGCAAGCTCGACTTCTGCATCGCCGACGCCCTCGCTAAGGGTGCCGATACCATCATCACCTGCGGTGCCGTGCAGTCCAACCATTGCCGCCTCACCCTTTCCTGGGCCGTGCATGAAGGCCTCGACTGCCACCTCGTGCTCGAAGAACGCGTGCCCGGCAGCTACAATGCCGAAGCTTCCGGCAACAACTTCCTCTTCCAGCTCCTCGGCGTGAAGAGCATCACCGTCGTGCCCGGCGGTTCCCCCATGCTCGACGAAATGGAAAAGGTGGCCGAAAAGCTCCGCGCTGAAGGCAAGAAGCCCTACATCATCCCCGGCGGCGCTTCCAACGAGATCGGCGCTCTCGGCTACGTGGGCTGCGCTCAGGAAATCATGCAGCAGATGTTCGACATGGGCATCAACTTCGACCATGTCTTCGTGCCCTCCGGTTCCGCCGGTACCCATGCCGGCATGATCGCCGGTTTCGTGGGCAACAACATGAACATCCCCATGTCCGGCATCGACGTCAGCCGCCCCGGCGACGTGCAGCAGGAAATCGTGTACAACCTCGCCCAGAAGGTGCTCAACAAGCTCGGCACCGGCATCGAAATGCCCAAGGACAAGGTCGTCTGCTACGGCGACTACTACCTGCCCGGCTACTCCCGTCCCAACGACGCCATGATCGAAGCCGTGAAGCTCCTCGCCCAGACCGAAGCCATCCTGCTCGACCCTGTGTACAGCGGCAAGGCCTTCGCCGGCATGATCGACCTCATCCGCAAGGGCAACTTTGCCGAAGGTTCCAACATCCTCTTCCTGCATACCGGCGGCTCTCCCGCCCTGTATGCCTACATGCCCACCTTCCGCCAGTAATCTGAGCTGAAGTCTCTTCTTTGCGGAAGAGATATCCCCTGCACCTCCCGCCTTTCCTCTGTGTCTGGCGGGAGGTCTTTTTTAACGGCGTTTCGTTTCTTGTTTTCGCGGCATCTTTCCTTTGCAATGTCGGAAAAAATCCTTATGGTTTTTCCATGCACCGCTGTTCGAGGCCGAACAGCGCCACCCAGAGACGAGAGCAAAGATAGACCATGCAGTTCAAAAAAGAGACGTATAGTTCTAAAGCCGCTGAATTCATAAGAAATCTTATTCGCTCAGGCGAACTTCTGCCCGGCCAGCCCGTACGCGAGGCCCTGATTTCCGAGCGCCTGAACATCAGCCGCGCCCCTATCCGCGAGGCGCTTCTTCTGCTGGCCCAGCAGGGGCTCATCTGTTCCGAGCCCCAGAAAGGCAAATTCGTCCGCTCCATGAGCGCGCAGGAGATCTACGACAGCTACGCCGTGGCCGGTATCCTTGAAGGGGCCGGTGTGGCGCAGTCCATCCATCTTTGGACGGAAAAGGAGGAAGCCGCCTTCCTCGACGTGGTGCGCAGGCTCGACCAGCAGGTGAACTACGCGGTCTCGCTCGATACGCTCACCGAGATAGACGAAGCCTTCCATAGCTCTCTGCTTGCGGTGTGCTCTAACGCCCACCTCATCCATCTGGCCCATTCCTCCAGTTCTTCTCTGGCGAAATTCCTCTACTACAATCACTGGCGCACCATGTACACGCCGCAGGAATTCCGGGAGCGGCATCATGTCGTGGCCGATGCGGTCCTGAGCCGCGATGCCCAGCGCATAGAGAAGGCCCTGCGCCAGCATTATGAGGATGTGGGCGTCCGCCTCTGCGAACTGGTCCACGAGGCCTAGCGTTTCCTGCCTTTTTCGGAGCCGCCGCTATGGACTTCACGCCCCATGTCTTTCCCCTTCAGCTTTCCCGGTTTCGCCGCCTCTTCCACCGTCATGCGGAAAGCGGCTTTTCGGAATTCTGGACAACGGCCTTTCTGGCCCGAAGCCTTTCCGAGGCCGGCTGCGCGGTGAAGGTGGGGGAAGAGGCGATCTGCCGGGAGGCCCGCATGGGTGTGCCGGACGAAGCGGTGCAGGCGGCGCGCCTTGCCGCCGCGAGGGAGCAGGGGGCTGACCCGGCATGGCTGGAGCGCATGGACGGGCTGACTGGCCTTGTGGCGGATATCCGGCCCGATCTGCCCCTGCTCACGGTACTGCGCTTCGATATCGATGCCGTGGACGTGGAGGAAAGCGCCTCCCGTGAGCATCTTCCCGCACGCGAGGGCTTCCGCTCCCTGAATAGCGGCGTTTGCCATGCCTGCGGGCATGACGGCCACGCGGCCATCGGCCTTGGAGTGGCGCTGGAGCTTCTGCGCATCAAGGACAGCCTGCGGCATAACGTGCGGCTCATCTTCGAGCCTGCCGAGGAAGGCCTGCGCGGGGCCGCCGCAATGGTGGAGGCCGGAGCGGTGGACGGCGCGAAATATTTCTTTGCCGCGCATATCGGCGTGAACGCCCGCCGGACGGGGGAACTGGTCTGCGGCACGGAAGGCTTTCTTGCCAGCACCAAGTTCGACGCGGAATTCTTCGGCAGGGCCGCCCATGCCGGAGCCGAACCGCATGAGGGGCGCAATTCCCTGCTTGCGGCGGCCGGGGCGGTGCTGAACCTGCACGCTATCCCGCGCCACGGCAAGGGCGATACCCGCATCGCCGTGGGGCGCATGGAAGGCGGGTCGGGCCGCAATGTGATTCCGGCGTATGCGAAGCTCGTATGCGAGACGCGCGGCTCGAGTACCGAGGTCAACGACTGGATGTTCGAGCAGGCGAAGCGCGTTATCGAGCACAGCGCCGCCATGTACGGGCAGGACTGCCGCATCACGCTCATGGGAGGCGGGGGAACGGCAGTCAGCGACAGGGCCATGTGCGATATCGTGCGGCAGTCCGCTGAAGGCATAGCCTATTTCAAGCCGGAGCTCATGAAGGACATGGGTCAGGGCTTCGGGGCCGACGATGCCTGCGCCTTCCTCGAAGCCGTGCAGAAGCAGGGCGGCATGGGCGCATACGCCCAGCTTGGCTCGCTTCTGCCAGCCGGGCATCACAGCCCGGATTTCGACTTCGACGAGAGCCTGCTCGGGCCTTCCGTGGAGCTGTTCTGCCGCGTGGCGCTGGCACTGGATGCCAGAGGATGAGCGGCAGAAATCAGAAGGGAACCTGTTCGAACATTTTTCATAGCCGCATAAACGTGAGGCCGATGCTGACGGAACGCAGTTCCGGCGGCATCGGCCTCATGAAGTATGGGGGTGAGGGAGAGATTATCTCCCCCACAAAAGCTCTTACATGAACATATCGGGGTTGGGGACGCGGACAAGGTCGCGCTCGAGGAGGGCTTCGGCGATCTGCACGGCGTTGAGGGCGGCGCCCTTGCGGATATTGTCGGCCACGATCCACATGTTCAGGCCGTTTTCGATGCTTTCGTCTTCGCGGATGCGGCCCACGAACACTTCGTCTTCACCGGCGGCGTTCACGGCCAGCGGGTAGAGGTTGGCGCGGGGATTGTCCACGACCTGCACGCCGGGGGCCTGGGCGAGGAGGACGCGGGCCTGAGCGGAGGTGAGCTTCTTTTCGGTCTCGATGTTCACGGATTCGGAGTGGCCGTAGAACACGGGCACGCGCACGCAGGTGGCGGTGACGCGGATGTTCGGGTCGAGCATCTTATGCGTCTCGTTGACCATCTTCATCTCTTCCTTGGTGTATTCGTTGTCCATGAAGACGTCGATGTGGGGAAGGCAGTTGAAGGCGATCTGATGGGGGTAGGCGCTGGTTTCGATGTCCTGCATATTGAACAGGCGGCGCACCTGGGTCTCGAGTTCGTCGAGGCCCTTCTTGCCGGTGCCGGACACGGCCTGATAGGTGGAGACCACGATACGCTTGATGGTGGCGGCATCGTGCAGGGGCTTGAGGGCCACGAGCATCTGGATGGTGGAGCAGTTGGGGTTGGCGATGATGCCGTTATGCTTCTCGAGGTCTTCGGGGTTCACTTCGGGCACGACGAGGGGGCAGCGATCGTCCATGCGCCACGCGCTGGAGTTGTCCACCACCACGCAGCCGGAGGCCACGGCGTAGGGGGCGAATTCCTTGGAGGCGGAACCGCCGGCGGAGAAGATGGCGAGGTCGATACCCTTGAAGGAGTCCTTGGTCATTTCTTTGACGGTGATCTCATCGTCGCCATAGGGGACCTTGGTACCGGCGGAGCGGGAAGAGGCCAGGGCGGTGATGGAAGCGGCAGGGAAGTTGCGCTGGGCGAGAGTCTTGAGCATCTCGCGGCCGACGGCGCCGGTGGCACCGCAAACAGCAACATGAAGGGACTTTTTCATCGGGGCATTCTCCTGTGAGGACTCGCGGCGCAGGGCTTGGCGCGAGTTTTCATTATTGTAAAGACCCTGTTTGCACCCGCAGGGCCACGCTGTCAAGCCATGCGCGAATTTTTGCGAACCTTTTTCGCAAAAAAGCAGGCTGTTTTTTACATTCTGGTAGAAAAATGGGGCTTGCGCTGGCGGCCGTCTTCGTTATGATGCGCCAAGGAGGACGCCACATGAAAAAGCTCATGTTCACCGTTGTTTTTGCCGCGCTTGCCCTTTTCTCGCTCACGGCGTGCATGAAGGACGATCTCAGCGATATCGACGTCAAGGTGGATGGCGACCTGAAGACTACGTTCAGCACCGGGAGCGGCGGCTCTGGCATGAAGAGCCGTATGCGTTCCGGCATCGGATTCTGACATAATTGTAAACTCTACCCCGGAAACGATATGCTTGCCATCCTTGATTACAAAGCGGGCAATCAGACCAGCGTGCTCCGTGCGCTCCGTTCCCTTGGCATCCCTGCCGAGATAACCGCTGATCCCGAAGTCCTTTTTTCCGCAGAAGGCGTCATTTTTCCCGGTGTGGGCGCGGCTGGTCAGGCCATGCATCAGCTCACCTCCACGGGCATGGACAAGGTCCTGCGCGAGATCATAGCCCGCAGGAAGCCCCTGCTCGGCATATGCCTCGGCTGCCAGATCCTGCTGGAGCGCAGTGAGGAGAACGATGTAGAAACGCTGGGCATCCTGCCCGGCATCTGCCGCCGCTTCTCGCCTGAGCTCATGGACGGCGGCCAGCCGGTGCGCATCCCGCATATGGGATGGAACGCCCTGAAGCTGAAACGGGACGACCCGCTTTTTGCCGGTATCGCGCCTGACGCCCAGTACTATTTCGTGCACAGCTTCTACACCGAACCGGCCGAGGAGCTCATCATCGCCACCTGCGAATACGGATGCGAGTTCACTGCCGCCTACGGCCGCCCCGGCCTCTGGGCCCTGCAGTTCCACCCCGAGAAGAGCGGCCGCCCCGGCCTGCAGATACTCCAGAACTTCTACAAGATTTGTCAGGAGGCCGCCCATGTCTGATATCAGCCGCCTGAGCCGCCGCCTCATCCCCTGCCTCGACGTGCGTGACGGGCGCCTCACCAAGGGCATCAAGTTCGAAGGCAACGTCGATATCGGCGATCCTGTGGAAACGGCCCGCCGCTATTATGAGGAAGGCGCGGACGAGATCGTGTTCTACGATATCACGGCTTCCCACGAATCGCGCGGCATTTTCCTCGATGTCGTGGAGCGCGTGGCAAGCTGTATCTTCATTCCCTTTTCCGTGGGCGGAGGCATTTCCACGGTCGAGCAGATGCGCGCCGTGCTCCTTGCCGGTGCGGAAAAAGTCTCGGTGAACTCCGCCGCTGTGAAGGATCCCTTCCTCATCAGCCGTGGGGCCGATGCCTTCGGCTCTCAGGCCATCGTGGTGGGCATGGACGTGAAGCAGGTCCCTGTGAGCGATATCTGCCCCTCGGGCTATGAGATCGTCATCCACGGCGGCCGCAAGTACATGGGCATGGATGCCATAGCATGGGCGAAACGATGCGAGGAGCTGGGCGCGGGCGAGCTCTGCATCAATTCCATCGACGCCGACGGCACGCGCGACGGCTATGAGCTCAAGCTCACCCGCATGATAAGCGACGCCGTGACCATCCCCGTCATCGCCTCCGGCGGCGCGGGCCATCCCCAGCATCTGGTGGATGCCGTGACCGAAGGCGGCGCTTCCGCCGCGCTGGTGGCTTCCATCGTGCATTACGGGCAGTATTCCATCGCGGACTGCAAGGATTTCATGGCCCGTGCCGGCGTGCCGGTGCGCAGGGTCTGAAAGGCGCTATACAGGGTTGCGGCCCAAGGGTAAAAGCTCTATGCTGGCCGCTCATTTCTCTCTCAGGAGTTCTTTATGTCTCAGGGCTTCCCCCAGCGCCGCGCGCGCATGGAATATGTCTGCATGAACTGCGGCCACCGCCATCCGGTGGATCAGCTCCTCTATACCTGCCCCGACTGCGGCGGCGTGCTCCTTCTCGAAGACCTCGACTTCGATGAGATGAAGGAGAAGGGCGCCCAGTACTGGCGCGACCTTTTCGATGCCCGCCGCGCCACGCGCCACACGGCTCTGCGCGGCATCTTCCGCTTCTACGAGCTCATGGCTCCCGTGCTGGAAGAGGAAGACATCGTGTACCTCGGTGAAGGCGACACGCCCATTATAGAGGCTTCCGCCGCCCTCCAGAAGCATGTGGGCCGCCGCTTCGCCTACAAGAACGACGGCATGAACCCCAGCGCTTCCTTTAAAGACCGCGGCATGGCCGGTGCCTACAGCTACCTGAAGTCCCTTGTGCGCAAGAACGGCTGGGACGAGGTGCTCACCATCTGCGCCTCCACCGGCGACACCTCTGCCGCCGCCGCCATGTACGGCGCCTACGTGGGCGACCCCATCCGCACCGTGGTGCTCCTGCCCCACGGCAAGGTCACGCCCGCCCAGCTTGCCCAGCCCCTCGGCTCCGGCGCGCAGGTGCTGGAAGTGCCCGGCGTGTTCGACGACTGCATGAAGGTGGTGGAATACCTTGCCGACCATTACCGCGTGGCCCTGCTCAACTCCAAGAACAGCTGGCGCGTGCTCGGCCAGGAATCCTACGCCTACGAGGCCGCCCAGTGGTACGACTGGAAGATGGGCGACAAGGCGCTCTTCATGCCCATCGGCAACGCCGGCAATATCACCTCCATGATCTCCGCCTGCCTCAAGATGTACCGCCTCGGCATCATCGAGGAACTGCCCCATATCGTGGGCGTGCAGACCCACCATGCCGACCCGGTGTGGCGCTACTACAGCCAGCCCAGGGAAAGCCGCGTGTACGAGACCGTGCAGGTCAAGCCCAGCGTGGCGCAGGCCGCCATGATCGGCGCTCCTGTTTCCTTCCCCCGCGTGAAGAACCTTGTGGACAAGTACGAGGCCCTCGGCGGCCGCTTCGACGTGGTGCAGGTCACGGAGCAGGCCATCATGGATTCCATGATTCTCGTGAACCGCTTCGGCAACATCGCCTGCACGCAGGGCGGCGAGAGCTTTGCGGGTATGCTCAAGGCCATGGAAACGGGCATCCTGCGCGACGACGAGTTCTGCATCCTCGACTCCACGGCCCACGCCCTGAAGTTCGCCGGTTTCCAGAATATGTACTTTGAGGACTCCTTCCCCGCCGAATACGGCGTGAAGGCCCGCCCCGAACTGGTGAACCATCCCCAGCTCCTGCTCACCGCCGAAGAACGCGCCGCCATGCCCGCCGAGGACTTCACCAGGGCCGCCGCCGAAGCCGTTGCCAAGGCCGCCGGACTTGCCGTGAAGGCGTGAGCGGCAAAAGCTCCCGTTTTTCGTGACGCCTGCCGCTTGACAGCGTGAGCCTGTCAGGCTAGGACTTCAAGCATCGGGTACGCGGACACGTGCCCGTCAACTCGGAATTTATTAACAGGGCCGGATTCATCTGGTCCAACATCTGGAGGCTGTTATGGGCTACAAGATTACTTTTGACGCTGATAAGTGCGTTGGCTGCGGCCAGTGTGTTGACATCTGCCCCGTTTCCGTTTGGGAAATGGACGGCGATAAGTCCAACCCCGTGAACGAAGAAGAATGCCTCGGCTGCGATTCCTGCACCGGCGTTTGCGAACACGACGCTATC
>JAFQTU010000002.1 GCA_017408905.1 Mailhella sp.
GATGCTTTATGCATTATTTGCTTCTTCCTGTCAACAACTTTTTTCAAAGTTTTTTCAGAAAGGCGTTTCGGAACCCCGCTCCTCCCTGCCCCGTAGGGCTTTCTCAGAGCCGCTGTGCCTCAGCGCGTTCGTGGTTATGCCCAAAACACGCCCCGCTGTCAAACACTTTTTTCGTATTTTCTTAATATTTTTTCGGTTAATTTTATAACAATTTGAATTAACACTTCTTTTATTAAAAAGTATTTTTCGGAATCGAATATGTATTCCCTTCTTCCACTCAAAAGGGCTCCTCAATCTGCCCAGGTTGAGGGAACACAGCCTGTTTTTGCCTATTCCTGCGGAACAGCGCCTATTACCTATATAGAAGGCAGAAGAGGGAAGAGCCGGAGCCCTTCCCTCTTCAGATTCCTGTCACCTCTGACTGCGGGAGGACTATTCCTTCACGCGGCCAAAGGAATGTCGCTTACGGATGGTTGACGAACTTGTTGCCGAGGTGTTCGTTGCCGCTATGGCAGGGGGTGCAGTCCATGTTGCCCTTCACGATGTCGGACATCTTACCCTTGCTGTGGCAGGCGCCGCACTGGGTGACGGATTCCTGCTTGGCCAGAGCGCCCTTCCAGTCCTTACCGGCTTCGATCTTGGCATTGAGGATTTCAATGGCCTTCTTGGCAACGTCGGCAGTGATACGGCCGCAACGTTCGGAACGCTGCTTGCTGTTGGCCGGGATCTTGGTCTCGTAGGACCAGCGGGACACGGAAACGTGGCAGAGCACGGAGTTGGAAACGCTGGTGGGCAGATCGCCCTTGAAGCCCTGAGCGGCTTCACCGGGGTTGTAAATGGGGAACGCGGTGGTTTCGTACCAGCGGAACAGTTCGTTCACCATGGGCTTGGATTCCTTGCGGCCATAGAACACAGAAAAAGCCGCACCGGCACCGGCGAGAGCGCCGCAGATGGTACCCCAGTCACCAAAGCCGCCCTTGAACATTTCCATGATGGTGAAGGGGAAGGTGTTATAGGGAGCGCCGTACTTTTCGGCCATGGTGCCGACGATGGCGTAGAAAGCGCCGTAGCCGCAGCCGTAGCCCTTGTACCAGTAGCCCTTGTAGGCCACGTCCATAGCGGCGGCGATATCGTCGATCTTATGAGGTTTCCAGCCGAATTCACCGTGCATCTGCATGAAGTGTCCGTCCTTGCCGGGGGACATCACAGGAGCAGCGGGAGCAGCGATAACGTTACCGGACATAGCGGCGATAGAACCACCAACAGCCAGACCACCCATAGCACCAAGCATTGCTCTTCTGCTGAAATCCATAATCTTCTCCAAATATTAGAATTCATGATCATGCGTCGTGAAATATGACAGCATACGATTTGGATTATGTGAGTAAAAGAACATTATGTCAATCACCTCCAAAATAAACACTGCTTACTCTTCCTATTTTACGTTTTTGTTTTTCCATGGACCAACAACTTTTTCTAACCATTTGGAATAATAGCGATATATTTCTTTACCCTGTGGCATAAATCACAAAAATATAACCCAGTGAAATAATATGAAATAAATTTTCAACAACATTAAAATTCTATTATTTTCCCTAGTTATATTGATTATCGAAAAAATTTCACAAATTATTAAATTTTCCTAATTCCGGCATCGGGATTCCCCGTTTTCCACCACATCGCACAGAAGCTGTTAACAAAAAACGGCGTGTACCCTCCCCTGCCGGAAAAGGATACACGCCTGTTTGTTACTGCTTTGAACAGACTACAGGAAGAACTTCTGGATATAGCCCTGAGCGAGGATGATGATCATCACCACGGGGAGTATCTTGGTCAGGTAGAAGCGAAGAGCCTTGGGGAACTTCAGGCCGGCACCGTCGTCAGCTTCGGCCACGAAATTATCCCAGCCCCAGCCGTAGCGGGAACAGCAGAAGAGGCAGAAGATAAGGGAGCCGATGGGCAGAAGGTTGTTGCTGATGATGAAGTCCTCCAGATCCATGATGCAGGAGCCTTCACCGAGGGGCTGAATCCACGACCATTCACTGAAGCCAAGGATGCAGGGCAGAGTAAGAATGGTGAGCAGGATGGCGTTAAAGCACACAGCCTTCTTTCTTTCCCAGCCGTGATTGTCGATGAAATAGGAGATGATGTTTTCCAGAACGGCGATGACCGTGGTCAGGGCGGCGGCGCTCATGAAAATGAAGAACAGCGTGCCCCAGATGCGGCCGAAGGCCATTTCGTTGAACACGTTGGGCAGGGTGATGAAGATGAGGCCCGGCCCGGCGTTAGGCGTCACGTTGAAGGCGAAGCAGGCAGGGAAGATGATAAGGCCGGCCGTCAGCGCCACAAAGGTATCGAGGGAGACGATGAAAATCGATTCCTTGGTCAGCGTGTTGCTCTTATTAAGGTAAGAGCCGAAGATACACATGGAACCGATACCGATGGACAGCGTGAAGAACGCCTGGTTCATGGCGTCGTTGATGAGGGACAGGATACCGGCATCCCAGGCGCGCTGGAAGTCAGGCACAAGGTAGAACTTAAGGCCTTCCGCCGCGCCGGGCAGAGAGATGGCATACACGGCCAAGCCTATCATAATGAAAAGCAGGCCCGCCATCATGAACTTGACCACGCGCTCCACACCCTTCTGAAGGCCCATAGAGCATACATAGAAACATACGCCGGACACCACAACAGTCCAGAACAGCATGAGCCAAGGATTGGCCAGCATACCGGTGAACACGTTGGGAACCTGATCCGGCGGAAGGGCAAGATTGCCCGTCACCGTGGAAAAGGTATAGTAGAGCATCCAGCCAGCCACAGGCATATAGAACATCATAAGCACATAGCTACCCACAGGGCTGAACCAGCCGAACCAGTGCCATTTCGTTCCAGCGGGTTCAAGAACGGAAAAAGCCTTGGACATATTGCGGCGGGAGGCACGGCCTACGGAAAATTCCATGATAAGGATAGGCAGTCCCATGAACAGCAGGAACAGCAGATAGACGGCAAGAAAAACAGCGCCGCCGTACTTGCCGGTGATGAAGGGGAAACGCCATACGTTGCCAAGGCCGATGGCGCATCCTGCGGAAAGAAGCAGGAAGCCGAGTCTGCTCGCGAGATGTTCACGCTGTGCCATGTTTTCTTCTCCTTAGAGAAAGGTATTTTTCTTCCTATACGACAAAAACTTGCTGAACGGCAAGCCGAGGGAAGCCCCTCTCCCCCTGCTTTTACTAACTTTTCTTCCCGAATTCGGCATCCATCCTAGAAGAACTTCTGGATATAGCCCTGAGTGAAAATGAAAAGGAAGACAACAGGCAGTATCCACGTAAGGTAGAAACGCAGGAACTTCGGGAATTTCAGCCCGCTTCCCGTATCGGCTTCGGCAATGAAATTATCCCATCCCCAGCCATAGCGATGGCAGCAGAACAGGATGAACATGAAGGAGCCCAGCGGGAGGATATTGTTGCTGATGATGAAATCCTCCAGGTCCAGCACGCAGGTCCCCGGGCCGAGGGGTTCGAAGCCCGACCATACATTAAAGCCCAGTATGCAGGGCAGTGTGCAGAGAGTCAGTGCCACGAAGTTGAACAGCGTGGCCTTCTTGCGCGACCAGCCGAAGCCATCCATGAAATACGCGATGATATTTTCGATAACGGCGATGACCGTGGTCAGCGCGGCGGCGCTCATGAAGAGGAAGAAAAGGACGCCCCATACCTGCCCGCCAGACATATTGTTGAAAATATTGGGCAGGGTGATGAAGATGAGGCCCGGCCCGGCGTTTGGCGTTACGTTGAAGGCAAAGCAGGCGGGGAAGATGATAAGGCCGGCCGTGATAGCCACAAAGGTATCGAGGGAAACCACAAGCACCGATTCCTGCGTGAGCGAGCGTTCCTTCTTGAGGTAACTGCCGAAGATGCACATACCGCCCATACCCACACTCAGGGTAAAGAAGGCCTGATTCATGGCGTCGTTGACGAGCGACATGAAGCCAGCTTCCCAGGCGCGGCTGAAATCGGGCAGAAGATAGAACTCAAGGCCTTTGGAAGCCCCGGGCAGCATACAGGAATAAAAGGCCAGGCCGACCATGATGAAAAGAAGGCCCAGCATCATAAGCTTGACCACCCTTTCCACGCCCTTCTGCAAGCCCTGCCCGCAGACGAAGAAACAGAGAGCAGAAACGAGCGCCGTCCAGAAGAACATCGTGCCCGGGCTTGCCAGCATGGAACCGAACACCGCAGGGACCTGATCCGCAGGAACGGCAAGCGTGCCGTTGATGGTCATCCACACATAGTTCAGCATCCAGCCAGCTATGGGCATATAGAACATCATGAGGATGAAGGAGCCCAGCGGGCTGAAAATGCCGAACCTGTGCCACCATGTTCCCTTCGGTTCCAGCTTTTTCAGGGCATGGCCCATATTGCGCTGGGAAGCGCGGCCCACGGAAAATTCCATCACAAGGACAGGAAGGCCGACAAAAAGCAGAAAAAGCAGATAGATAACAAGAAATACGGCCCCGCCGTACTTGCCCGTGATATAAGGAAAACGCCAGACATTGCCAAGACCGATGGCACATCCGGCCGACAGAAGGATAAAACCAAGACGGCTGGCGAGCTGTTCACGCTGGGCCATACATTCCACTCCTCAAGGTATAATTGCCGCTTTGGTATAAAAGAAAAAGAACTTCCCGGCAAATCAAAAAAAGCAGGAGAACCACGGCAACAGCGCGCTTGGCGGGGAAACACAGCTTGCACCCGCCCCGCCCCTGTACTAGGCTTGCCCCATATCATTTCCTTCCGCAGGAAAAACATGGACAGACATCTTAAGAAATACCAGCTCCACTGGGCCAACCGCCTTCTTCTAGCCCTTGAAGGCTGCTTTATCGGTGTGGCGGCGGCCATTGTCATATGCTGTTTCCGGCTCTGCATGGATACAGCCTCCCCGCTCATCTTAAACTGGCTTTCCGGCTGGCAGGAACGCTGGTGGACTCCCCTTGTGTGGATGATGGTACTCGTTGCGGCGGCCCGTTTCCTTGGCTGGCTCGTCAGCCGGGTTCCGCTCATTTCCGGAAGCGGCATTCCCCAGACCGAACTCGTCGTTCTCGGCAAACTGCACATTTCCCGCTATGAATGGCTCAAAATACTGCCTGCTAAATTCATCGGCTGTCTTGTCTCTACTCTTGGCGGCCTGTCTCTCGGGCGTGAAGGCCCGTGCATCCAGATGGGAGCGGCCACGGCGGCCCTCATCAGCGGACTATGGGAACGCTTCACCTTTTCCGGCCATATCCATATCGCCGCCGGTGCGGCGGCAGGCATGGCGGCGGCCTTCGGTTCCCCTATTGCCGGCATCTTCTTTGTTTTCGAGGAAATGAAGACCCGCTTCACCAAGGGAGGTTTTCTGGTGGTGGCATGTGCCGTCACAGTGTCGGAACTTGTTACCCAGTTCGTGTTCGGCTTCGGCCTCATCTTCCCTTTCGAACATTTCAGCGCCCTGCCCCTGCTCCATTCATGGCTCTACCCCGTCATGGGTATAGCTATGGGCGCGGCTGGCGTGCTGTACAACAAAGCCCTGCTCGGAACCAAGAACTTCGAAGCCCTGCACACGCCCCTTTCCCAGAAATGGCGCATCCTGCCGCCCATGCTGGCGGCCTTCGTTCTGGCCTTCACCTTTCCCTGCGTACTTGGCGGCGGTGAACATCTGGTGAAAGACCTGAACGAACTCATGGGCTCGCCTCTGGCCCTTCTGGGCTTTCTGCTCGTGCTCGGCCTCGTCAAGATATCCTTTGCCCTGTTCAGCTATACCGGCAACGTGCCCGGAGGCATACTCATGCCCATGCTGTGCATCGGCGCGATACTCGGCGCCCTGAGCGGGCAGGCCCTGCTTGCCTGCGGCCTTATCCCTGCCGAATACTGGCAGACTTTCATCGTCTATGGAATGGTGGGATTTTTCGTCTCCATGGTGCGCGTCCCCCTCACCGGGACAGCGCTTGTTCTGGAAATGTCCGGCGCATTCTTCTGCTTCCCCGGAGCGGCCATCGTGGCCCTCAGCGCCTTCTGGACGGCCAACGCCCTGAAATGCCCGCCCGTCTATGATTCCCTGCGGGCCGCCATCGTGGTACGCCGCAAAAAATAATCCCCCTGAATGCCAAAAGGCCGTGCTCACAAAGAACACGGCCTTTTCTTATTAAAAGTCTTTGAAAAGAGGGATGGGGTACGGGGAAGGGAGAAAAAGCTTTCTACAGAAAGTTTTTCTCCCTTCCCCGTAAAAACTCTCCCTTACTCTTCGTCCTCACCGCTGTCGGCAACGGTATCGAAGCCGACAACGCTGGCGCCGTCGTCGAGGCGGACGAGGCGGACACCCATAGTAGCGCGGCCCACGGAGCGGACTTCATCCACGCTGAGGCGGATGATCTTGTTCGTGGAGGTCAGCAGGATAAGGGAATCGTTATCCGTCACGGGCATGGCGCCGATGACTTCACCCGTCTTCGGGGAAACCTTGAAGTTGATGAGGCCGATGCCGCCACGGCTCTGCATACGATAGAGATCGATCTTCGTACGCTTGCCGTAGCCGAGGGAAGAGACCGTCATGATCATGGTGGAATTGTCGCCATCCTTCACGGTGACACAGCCCACAACGCGGTCCCCGCGGCGCAGGCCTATACCCTTGACGCCCGCGGCACTGCGGCCCATAGGACGCACGTCCGGCATAGCGAAGCGGATGGCCATACCATGAGCCGTGGCAATGACCACATGATCGGAATCCGTCACCTCGCGCACGGCGATAAGCTCGTCGTCTTCCTTCAGGCCAAGGGCAATCATGCCGCTCTTGCGGCAGCGGGCGTAGAGGGAGGCGCTGGAACGCTTGACCATGCCCTGCTTGGTGGTGAAGAGGAAATACTTGTCCTCATCAAAACCACGGACGGTAAGGGCGTTGGCCACCCACTCATCCTTCTCGAGGGGAAGGAGATTGGCCAGATGCTGGCCCTTGGCAGTGCGGCTGCCCTCGGGAACCTGATGCACCTTGAGCTGATGCATACGCCCCTTGTTGGTGAAGAGAAGCAGATACTGATGGTTGGTGGTGGTCAGGAATTCCTGAACGAAATCGTCTTCCGCCGTGTGCAGGCCGGCAATGCCCTTGCCGCCGCGCTTCTGCTGATGGTAGTTGCCCAGCGTGGTGCGCTTGATGTAGCCGCGGCGGGACAGGGTGACCACCACATCTTCATCGGGGATAAGGTCTTCAATGTCGATACCGCTGAGTTCGTCCATCACCACTTCGGTACGGCGGGGCGTGGCGTAGGTATCCTTGATATACTTGGTCTCGTCGCGCAGGACGCCGCGCAGGACATTGCCGTCTTCAAGGATAGAGGTCAGGTACGCGATGAGCTTTTCCAGTTCGCGGAACTCTTCCAGAAGCTTGTCGCGCTCAAGGCCGGTGAGGCGCTGCAGGCGCATATCAAGGATGCTCTGGGCCTGCACCTCGGTGAAGCCGTAATTGTCCATAAGACCGGTCTTGGCTTCCTGAGGCGTAGCAGATGCGCGGATGAGGGCCACGATCTCGTCAATGATATCAAGGGCCTTGAGCAGGCCTTCCACGATGTGGGCGCGGGCCTGAGCCTTGTCGAGGTCGAAGCGGGTGCGGCGGATGACCACTTCACGGCGATGGTCGAGGAAGCAGACCAGAGCCGAACGCAGGTTGAGCTGCTGGGGCTTGTTGTCCACCACGGCGAGCATATTGATACCGAAGGACGTTTCCAGCGGGGTGTACTTGTACAGACCGTTGATGACGAGTTCGGGGATGGTGCCGCGCTTCAAATCGAGGATGATGCGGATGCCCTTCTTGTCGGAAAGGTCGCGCAGGTCGGTCACGCCTTCGAGCTTACGGTCGTTGACCAGGGCGGCTATCTTTTCCACGAGGGAAGATTTGTTGAGCGCGTAGGGGATCTCGCGGATGACCACGGACTGCTGGCCCTTCTTGCGTTCTTCCACTTCCACGCGGCCGCGAACCTTCACCACGCCGCGGCCGGTGCGGTAGGCGTCGAGAAGGCCCTGACCGGCATAGACAAAACCGGCCGTGGGGA
The DNA here is from genome assembly GCA_017408905.1 of Mailhella sp. Lineage (GTDB taxonomy): Bacteria > Desulfobacterota > Desulfovibrionia > Desulfovibrionales > Desulfovibrionaceae > Mailhella. The sequence goes on from JAFQTU010000002.1 coordinate 8,075, forward strand.
AGTCCGGGCCTTTCACGAGGTCGATGAGGTCGTCCACCGTACAGGAAGGCTCGTCGATGAGGCGAAGGAGCGCATCGCAGAGTTCACCGAGGTTATGCGGCGGGATATTGGTAGCCATACCCACGGCGATGCCGGAAGAACCGTTGAGCAGGAGGTTCGGCACCTTGGTGGGAAGCACGGCGGGTTCCTGTTCCGAACCGTCGTAGTTCGGGCGGAAATCGACCGTTTTCTTTTCGATATCGTTCAGGAATTCGGAAGCCAGCTTGGACATGCGCACTTCGGTGTAACGCATGGCGGCGGCGGAGTCGCCGTCGATGGAGCCGAAGTTGCCCTGCCCGTCTTCCAGCGGGTCGCGCATATTGAAGTCCTGGGCCATGCGGACCAGGGCATCGTACACGGCGAAGTCGCCATGGGGGTGGTATTTACCGATAACGTCGCCAACGACGCGGGCGCTTTTCTTCGTCGGGCGGTTATAGGTATTGGCCATCTGCGACTGCGCAAAGAGGATGCGGCGATGCACGGGCTTGAGGCCGTCGCGGGCATCGGGGATGGCACGTCCGATGATAACACTGAGCGAGTAGGCCAGATAGGACTGACGCAGCTCTTTTTCTATATCAACTCTGAGTTCTGCCACTGTAGTTGTCCTTTAGCTTTTTCGCTTAGATATCAAGATCGTCGATAGCCGAAAGCGCATTGCGGATGATGAAGTCGCGGCGCAGGTCGGCACGGTCGCCCATGAGTTCCTCGATGGTGTCGGAAGCGGCCTGTGCGTCTTCGATGCTCACCTGAAGTAGAACACGCTTCTCGGGGTTCATGGTGGTCATTTCAAGCTGTTCAGGGTTCATTTCGCCCAGGCCTTTGTAGCGCTGGATATTGAAGCCCTTGCGAGCTTCGGCGTACGCGGCTTCGCGCAGTTCGAAGCAGTCCTTCACGTCGCGGCCGGATTCCGAGCTGGCTATCTTCACCGGGAACTCTCCGCAGGCTTCGCCGATGGTGGTCCACATCTGGCGGGCATGGCGGTACATACGGGACTGGAAGTATTCCACGGCAAGGCGGGTACGGTGGCCGCTCTTGTTCTCGAACACCACGAAGGAGCGTTCGTCCTCTTCCTGCTTTTCCACTTCATGCCAGGCTTCGTAGCCCTGTTCCTTCATCCATGCGCAGAAGGCCTCGGGAAGGCCGCCTGCGGCCATTTCCGGCGTCATGGTCTCGTTGAAGCGCAGGAAGGAAAGGAAGAGCTCGCGGGAAATGGCGGAGTTCTCGGCTTCGGCCACGCACTTCTCAAGGTCGTCGATATGCTTGAGCAGGGAGATGAGGTCGGCCCCGCGATAGACACGGCCATCGGCGGCCGACACGGAAACACCGTCGGAAAGGCGCTGGAGCAGGAATTCATCAAGCTCGGCGTCGTCCTTCAGGAACTTGATGGTGGTACTGCCCTTCTTGATGCCGTAGAGCGGAGGCTGGGCGATGTAGAGATGCCCTTCTTCGATGAGCTTGGGGTAATAGCGGAAGAAGAAGGTGAGCATGAGCGTGCAGATATGGGCACCGTCCACGTCGGCGTCGGTCATGATGATGATCTTGTGGTAGCGGAGCTTGGAATAATCCATGTTCTCGCCAATGCCGACGCCCATAGCCGTGATCATGTTCTTGATCTCTTCGCTGGCCAGCATACGGTCGAAGCGGGCGCGCTCCACGTTCAGGATCTTGCCGCGCAGGGGCAGGATGGCCTGCGTCATGGGGTTGCGGCCCTGCTTGGCGGAACCGCCTGCGGAATCGCCTTCCACGATGAACACTTCACATTCCGTGGGGTCCTTGCTCTGGCAGTCGGCCAGCTTGCCGGGCAGGGAATTGTCGGAAAGGGCGCCCTTGCGGCGCACCAGTTCACGAGCGCGGCGGGCGGCTTCGCGGGCGCGGGAGGCTTCGGCGGCCTTCTCGATGATGGTGCGGATATCCTTGGGGTTCTCCTGGAAGTACACATCCAGCACATTGTACACGATGGCGTTCACGATGCCCGCCACTTCGCTGTTGCCGAGCTTGGTCTTGGTCTGGCCTTCGAACTGCGGCTGGGGGAGCTTCACGCTGATGATAGCCGTAAGGCCTTCACGCACGTCGTCGCCGGAAAGAGTGTCGCCCTTCAGCTTCTTCTGAAGATCAGGCTGGCTCTTCACGTAATTGTTGATGGCACGGGTGAGAGCCGTCTTGAAGCCGGCCAGATGCGTACCGCCTTCATGGGTGCGGATATTGTTGGCAAAGGTGAAAGTCTTTTCGTTGAAGCCGGAATTGTACTGAAGAGCAAAGTCCACAGTGATATTGTCCTGCACGCCTTCACCGCTGATGATGGGATGCAGGCCGGCCTCGTTGCTGTTGATGTCCTTCACGAACTGCTGGATGCCGCCTTCCGCGTGGAAGGTCTGGGTCTCCTGGGAGCGTTCGTCCGTGCAGACGATGACCAGGCCCTTGTTCAGGTAGGCCAGCTCTTCGAAGCGCTTCTTCAGGACGTCGAAGGAATAGACCGTGGTCTCGAAAATCTCTTCATCCGGCATGAAGTGGACGGTCGTGCCATGCCCTTCGGCATCACCGATGGCTTCCACCTTGGTGACGGGGACGCCGCGCTCGTAGCGCTGGCGCCAGCGCTTGCCGTCGCGGCGGACAGTGACTTCGAGCCAGCTCGAAAGAGCGTTCACGCAGGAAACGCCCACGCCGTGCAGACCGCCGGAAACCTTGTAGGCGTTATTGTCGAACTTGCCGCCGGCATGGAGCTTGGTCATGACCACCTGAACGGCAGGGATGCGCAGTTTGGGATGGATATCGACCGGGATGCCGCGGCCATTGTCGCGCACCGTGATGGAATTATCGACATGGATGATAACTTCCACCCTGTCGCAGAAGCCGGCCATAGCTTCGTCGATGGAGTTGTCCACCACTTCGTACACGAGATGGTGCAGGCCGCGAGTGTCGGTACTGCCGATATACATGGCCGGACGCTTGCGAACAGCGGCAAGGCCTTCAAGCACGGTGATCGCACCGGCATCGTATTTTTCCGATGCGGGGCGGAGATTCTGCTGGCTCATGGGAATTCCTGAGAGATATTTTTGTTAGCCGAAAAGGCGAAGCATGAATAACGGCTGACCATACACTATTTTTTAAAAAAACTCAATGCCTGTGGGAGAGCACGGCTCACCGGCCTTTTTCGCTCAGAGGGGCGCTAAAAGGCCTTAAAAGAGGCCTCGCCATAAAAAATCCCCGCCGCACCTGACCGAGGACAGGAAAACGGCGGGGAGAAAGAGCTTCACCTCGAGGCCGCCGGAAAGCGGCCCTTCATGCTCAGTCTTCGGTGTAATAGGAGGATTCGGCTATCTTCATGGGCATGAGGATAACAGTGTATTCCGCATCTTCCGTGCCGGTGATGCCGCAGGGCCCTTCAGCGCCGGTAAAGGTATAGTGCATGCTGGCCGACTGGAAGTGGCCGAGTATGTCCATCAGGCTGCGGGTGGGGAAGGCGATGACATCAAGGTCGCCCTCGAAGCTGCCCTCGATATGTTCCGTAGCGGAGCCTGTCTCCTGCCCCTGGGCGGAAAGCTCCACTTCCTGAGGGGAGAAGCGGAAATAGGTACAGCGGTCGCTGTCGTTATTGAAAATGAGCAGGCGGTCGAGCGCGTTCAAGGTCTCGCGGCGATCGGCATCGAGCTGGGAGGTAGCGGAGCTTTCAAGGCGGGCAAGGAAGCTCAGATGGTCGGGATAGGAGAAGTTGGCGGAACGGGGGATGCTCAGTACTTCGTTGCCGGAACCGGTGCGGATGTGGAAGCGGCGCTCGCTGATATTGAGCATGACCTCGTCACTGCCCAGCCACTTGCGCAGTTCGTTGACGTACTTCTTCTGGATGAGGAGGCCGTTTTCAGGAAGAAGGGCGGCAAGGGCATCGTTGATGAAGCGCACCACGGCGAACTGATGGCCGTTCAAGCCGCAGACATCCACCTTACCGGCTTCGCCCGCTTTGAAGTACAGGCAGGAAAGGCCTTCGGCGCTGTCGTCGTCGCTGATGCAGAAAGCCACACGGTCGATGACATCCTGGAAGAAGTCGCCAGCCCAGAGCACGGCCCCTTCTTCGGGGAAGGCGGGCAGAGGCTGGAACCAGACGGGATCCACCGTGGGGAGCTTGTAGGAACGGCGGCCCTGCTCCACGGAAAGGATATGGGACTCCTCATCGAGGCGGAGGCTGATGTCCCCGCCGGGAAGGCGGCGCAGAAGCTCCACAAAGGCGCGGCCGTTGACGCCTGCCGTACCTTCTTCCTTCACCGTGGCCGGATAATTGCCGGTGAACTCGATGTTCACGTCCGTGGACATGATGGTGAGGGCGTCCCCTTCCGGCTTTTTGACAGCCTGAAGCCAGATGGAGCGCAGATAGGCGGCCCCGGCCTTGCTCGGGATGATGGAAGCGGCCTTCTGGAGACCTTCGATGATCTGCTCTTTCTTCACGGTCAGATACATAATGTTTTCCTTGTAGTAGAAGGTTATTGCTGCGTTTTTGTTCCTAAGTTATGCAAGATGCTGATTTTGAATGATAAATTAGGAACTTAAAAGGTGACTTCGAAAGCGGGGAAGAACATTTCCGTCAATTCTCTCTCCTTGGGAGACCATTTCTGCACTGTTTTGTCAATTCTGTGAGCTGAATGTTCATATCATTGTTCGTAACTTTCAAATTTTCAATTTTTCTGATGGCATACATAACAGTACTGTGGTCTTTTCCGCCAAAGAGGAGGCCAAGGGAAGGATAGGATTCCCCCAGAAGTTCCCGGCAGAGGTACATGGCTATCTGCCGGGGAAGGGTTATCCTTCTATCCTTAGTGTTTTCAGTAAGTTCCGATATGGTACAGCCGTAGCGGGAAGCCACGACGGAAAGTATGGTGTCGGTATCGACAGGCTGTGGAGCGCCCGCCCTGCTCATCAGGGAAGAAAGTTCCCCGATATCGGGAAGAACAGCGTTTTGTTCGTAACAGAAACGCACCTGCTCCAGTACTCCCCGGATATGGCGCAGGCGCAGGCAGTGGCGGGCGAGGAACAGGGCGTGTTCCCTGCTTTCAGGAAGGCCGCTCTGCTCCATAGCCGTCTGCGTGAACCGAAGACGTACATCAAGGTCGGGTTCGGTCAGCCCCAGAGAAAGTTTTGCGCAAAGCCTGTCGTACAGCATGGGGAGCAGTTTCTGCCCTCTTTCGTCCTGATCGTCGGTCTGGTAGGCGGCAAGGAAAAACCTATCCCTATCCTGTTCCGCGTCCAGAAAAGCGGCCAGATGCTTCTGGATTTCGGGGGAGTGTTCAAGCATATGCAGGTCGTCGATGAGGACGGCCGCACAGGAGCGGAGTTCCGAGTACGCCAGCTCGGGGGACAGGCGGAACAGGGAAAGGATATCCCTTCCTGAAAAAAGCCGTACCCTTCCGTGGAGCGTATGGTTCAGTTCGGAAGCGGCGGCAAGGAGCAGGTGGCTCTTGCCTGTTCCCGAAGGACCGTGCAGGAAGATAGGGCTGTGCCTCAGAAGCAGGGCGCGGCGCAGAAGCTGTACCACATCGCGGTTTCTGCCGCCCGGAAAGAAATCCTCAAAGGAAAGGGCAGGCCTGTTCGGGGAACTGCTCGTTTTTCCAGCGGGTATGCCGCGCAGGGGAACGTCGCAGCCCGGCCACACATAGCTGATATCGAGAGGGCCGAAGAGTTCCCTCAGGCAGGATTCGAGGCGGCATTTGCCCTGTAAGGCGTACCATCGGAAGAAAAGCTCGTGCGGAAGGCGTACGCTGAGGCCGTGGCTCGAAGAAAAAGAGAATCGCAGAGGGGCAAGCCATGCCTGATCGTCGGCATGGCTGAAGCGGGAAGCTATCATCTCTTTCAGGGCTTCCGGCGAAGGGAGAGACGGCCTTTCCTGCCCACTGGAAAAGAGGGAGGAAGCGGCCCTTTCCGCATCGTTCGTTTTTTCAGAAAAGCTCTTCACGAAAGCACCCTGTATGCGCCTCATTCAAAAAATTGGAAGTGCCGATCCCTCTATCAGACAGGAAGGAGTGATTGGGATATCCTTTTGAAATACATGGAAAAGTGTATATGCCTGAAAAAGGATGGGCCGGGCTTGGCCCACAATGCCGGGCATAAAAATTTTTACCAGAAAATGCTTGTACAAACAAGTCTTTTCTATGTTATACCCTTGCGGGTAACGAGCAGTTTTTCCTACTCTTTTCTGCCCTTTTTTTTTCCTGTTCATGAAGAAGATATCCACCAAAGAAAGGTCTTGTTCTGCCGCGTGCCGTCTTGGCATAGCGGCGTGTTTTCTGCTGCTGTTGATGGGGTCGGCATGGGCTGTTTGGCATAGGGTCGATCATTCCCCTGAGCCTGATGCCATGCTTCAGGCGGAGCGTTTCAGCGGCTATGCCGAAACGGTCATGGCGTCTGAAAAGGCCGACGGTCTGGCCTCCCTCGGGACGGGCCTGTCCTTCCTGAAGAGCCTGTGGACCAGGGAGGAAGCCCCTTGCTACGATACCTCGTTTACGTCCTTCATGGCGTCGAGGGAAGGGGTGTGCATCCCCAGCTATAGCGACCCTGTGGTATGGGAGGACGATCCCCGCTACACGGTACAGGACAACGGATGCGGCACGCAGATATTCCGCACCAAGGTGAAGAAAGGCGACAGCATAGGCTCGCTGTTCCGGGCATGGCTGGGGAAGGATGAGCTGAACGAGGCCGTCAAGGCGGTGTCTTCCGTGTTCAAGCTGAATCGTCTGCGCCTTGGCAGGGTATTTTCCGCGGAGCGCAATACCAAGGACGGCACGGTTTCCCGCCTCATGTACGATATCGACGAGGAAAGCCGCCTTGTCCTCTGCCGCGGGGAAAAGGGATTTTCCGCCGCCGTGAACGTCTATCAGTTCGACGTCAAGCTGGTGCGGGTGAGCGGCAGAGTGGAAGGAACGCTTTTCGATGCCATGACGGCTTCAGGAGAAAGTTCGGCCCTTGCCCTTCAGCTTGCTGACGTGTTCAGCCGTCAGGTGGACTTCGTGAACGAGGTGCAGGCAGGGGATTCCTTCGATGTCGTTGTGGAGAAGCGATTCCTTGAGGGGAATTTCCGCGGCTACGGCGATATCGTTGCCGCCCGCTTTGTCAACGACGGCGTGACCTTCGAGGCCTTCCGCTTCTTCGATGACGAGGGCACGGCCCATTACTACGCGGCGGACGGCTCTTCTCTGGAAACACAGTTCCTCAAGGCCCCGCTCAATTTCACCCGCATCAGTTCCGGCTATACCCTGCATCGCCGCCATCCGGTGTTCGGTAAGGTGCGGCCGCATCAGGGCGTGGACTACGCCGCGCCGCGCGGCACGCCTGTCAAAGCGCTCGGCGACGGGGAAGTGACCTTCGTCGGCTGGAAGCGCGGCTATGGGAAAAGCGTGGGCATACAGCACGCAGGCGCTGTGGAAACGCATTATGCGCACCTTTCCAAGTACGCAAAATCCCTCAAAAAGGGCGACAAGGTGGAACAGGGGCAGGTCATCGGCTACGTAGGGGCTACGGGCACGGCCACCGGCCCGCACCTGGACTTCCGCGTCAGGAAGAACGGGAAGTTCATCGACCCGCTGAAGCTCACCGGCAACCGCGCTTCTCCCATCCCCTTTGAGAAAAAGCCGTTCTTTGAGAAGCAGATGCACCGGGCCCGCCTCATGCTGGACGGGCAGGTTATCCTTGCAGGGATGTGAGCATGTTTCGAAAGGCCGCTGGCCGGGGATTCCGGGCTGGCGGCCTTTTGCAGGAACGCTTGATTTTTCCGGGGATAAAGCACACACAGGGACGAGATATTTTTGAAGAGAGACCTATGATGCAGTCAGAAGCCGACTTTCTCCTCACGAGCTACGATTACGAACTTCCCGAAGAACGCATTGCCCAGTACCCGCCCGAAGTGCGCGGTACGTCCCGCCTTTTTGTTCTGGACAGGGAGTCCGGCCGAAACGTGCATACGGATTTCGCCCACCTTCCGGATTTTCTGCCGAAGAATGCCCTGCTTGTGGTGAACAATTCCCGCGTCGTTCCTGCCCGCCTTTTCGGGCAGAAGCCTTCCGGCGGCAAATGTGAACTGCTGGTGCTCACACCTCCCCCTCTTCTCAAAGCCTGCTCTGTTGTGGACGGGGAATGGGCCCATGCGCGCTGTGAATGCCTTCTGCGCCCGGGCCGCAGTATTCGCGTGGGCGACAGGCTGACCTTCGGCGAAGGCATTGCCGCGGAAGTTCTGGTGAAGAAGGAATTCGGCCAGCACGAAGTCGAGCTTTTCTGGAAAGGCGACCTTGTGGAACGCATGACGGAAATAGGCCGCCTGCCCCTGCCGCCCTATATCAAGCGCGATCAGGAAAAGGACGATATCTCCCGTTATCAGACCCTCTATGCCAGCCCGGAGAAATCCGGCTCCGTGGCCGCCCCCACGGCAGGCCTGCACTTCACGGATGCCATGCGTGAACGCCTGAAAGAAATGGGCGTGGAATGGGCCGAAGTCACGCTCCATGTGGGCTACGGCACGTTCAGCCCTGTGCGTGAAGAGGATATACGCGAGCATCCCATGCACAGCGAATATGTGGAGATATCGCCGGAAACCGCCGCCGCCATACGCCGCGCCAAGGAAGAAGGCCGCCCCGTCATCGCCGTGGGGACGACATCCTGCCGTACGATGGAAGGCTGTGCTTTGCAGAACGACGGCGAGATACCCGAAGGCGGCTGGCACGGCTGGACGAATATCTTCATCTACCCGGGCTATCGCTTCAACGTGGTCGATCACCTCATCACCAATTTCCACCTGCCGCAGTCTTCGCTCATCATGCTGGTGGCGGCGCTCTGCGGGCGTGAGCGCATCCTGGATGCCTACGCCGAAGCCGTGAGGGAGGAATACAGGTTTTTCTCCTACGGAGACGCGATGTTCGTGAGATAAAAGAAGGGGCCGGAAAAGGCCCCTTTTTCTATGGTGTGCGGAGTATGCCTTACACCTTGGCTATCTGCCAGATGTTCACGGTGACGGGCATTTCCTGCTCGGTGAGCGGCGAGATGGGCAGGTAGCAGATAAGCCTGTGCGTAAGGTGATGCTCGTGCAGGATGTCGAGCAGGTGATGGAATATCTCGCGCCGGGGTTCGGCTATCCATGCCTTGCCGCCGCTTTTCAGCATGGTGCTGATATAGCGGGCTATGGGCTCGGCGAAGTCTTTTTCGTACATGATGTCGCCTGCCCAGATATAGTCGAAGCTTTCGGCGGGGAGCTTGGGTTCGCGCCAGTCTTCCACCTGCCAGTTCACGCCGGGCACGCCGTTGAGGAATTCGTTTATCTTCGCGTACTCAAGGGCCTGTGCTTCATAGTCCATGGCGGTGACTTCCGCCCCCAGCCAGCGGCCCATGAGGGCGGTGAAGCCTATGCCGCAGCCCATGTCGAGGCAGTTCTTCCCGGTGATGTCGTCCTGCATTTCGGCCAGCCATCCGGCAAGGGCAAGGGAGGAGGGCCATATCTCGTTCCAGTAGGGCAGGCGGTCTTCCCGGCCTTCCTGTTCGGTCATGCCTTCCCACAGCTTGTCCATATCGGCGCGGCGGAAATGCCAGATCTTCCCACAGGATTGGAATATGCGGTCAAAGGGGGTGTAGGCTTCCATGATGTCTCCTTCTGCGGCAGGGGCCGGACGAGGGGCAGTATAACCGCTCTGAGGCCGGGAGTGAAGAGATTAAAAGGCGCAGGGATTGGGAAAGGCTGTTTTTTCTGCTCCTTCCAGTACGCAGATGCCGTATTTGGCACTTGCCGGAACGAGGTATTGCGGATATCATGCTTCCTGACCTTTTTCAGCCGGAAGAATCCGGGGATATCAGGCATCAAGGGGCGTCGGCCATGAGTGAGCCCCATCGACAACGACGCGCGCCAGCCGAAGCGCCGCGCACATAGCAAAGCAGGTTTTGACATGGATAATAGGGGCGAGGACAGAAAGGATTTCGCCGAGAAGCGTTCTTTCCGCAAGAACGATGGCGAACGCGGCGAGCGCCGTTTTGAACGTTCGGACAATTTCAAGCCCCGTCGCTTCGAGCGCGACGGCGAACGCAGGGATTTCAAAAAAGACGGTTTCCGTCCTCATGGGGACAAGCGCCCCCGCGGCATAGGTGAACTTCTGGATCTCGACAACGATATCCTGCATCTCGTGATCCGCCGCGCCCAGCTTCTGGCCAAGATGCGCCAGAACGGCCGCCTCGCTCCCGAGACGGAAAAGACCATCCGCACCGCATGGGAAAGCAAGGCCGCCCGCATGGCCCGCGACAACCGCCTTTCCCGCGACCTCTTCGTCCTGCTCCAGACCATCGAGCCTCTCACCCGTCAGGAAGAGGAACAGGGCTACTTCAACCTTGCTCCCAATACTGAGGCCGTGGATATCCGCATCCCCGCTCCCTCCGATACCGTTGCCGCCCGTCTGTGGCTGTCCGTTGCCGCCGCCGCTGGTCAGGAGACCAAGGTCGTGCGTATGCCGCTGACCGATGCCGTTGTGGGCGGTGTGAAGGCGCTGAACCAGATAGGCGGCCAGCTCTGGTGGGAAGAGAACGGCGATGTGCAGAGCCGTGGCGGCAAGGGCCTCATCCGTAACCTCGACAAGGTCATCCATGTCGGTGACGACGCCTTCAACCTCTGGCTCGTCATCGCCTTCTGCGTGGGTATGCCTTCCCGCCTCAAGCTCACTGGCGACAGTTCCCTGCGCTTCCTCGACCTCGCTCCCCTGCGCCGCTTCCTGCCGCAGATGGGCGTTCGCCTCACCAACGTCATCCCCTCTCAGGATGGCCTTCCCATCCGCCTCGAATGTTCCGGCATGATGCCCCGCCAGCTTGTTCTGGCCGACGATCTGCCCGAAGATTTCATGGCCGCCCTTGTGCTGGCTTCTCCCTTCTGGGAAACGCCCTGCCGCATCACCCTTCCCGAAAAGGAACCCCGCCTGCTCGGTCAGGTTCTGGGCGTCCTGTCCGCCTGCGGCGCTCTCGTGTCCCGCAATGGCCGTGAAGTCTTCGTGGAGCGCGGCCAGCTTTCCGTGCCTGCGGAACCCGTCGTTCCCATGGACGCCTCCATCGCCGCCACTGTGCTCATGTTCCCCGGCTTCAACGGCGGCAAGGCCGTTCTCGAAGGCGTGTGGGGCCACAGCAAGGCCCATGCCCTTGTGGAAAAGATGCTTCGCGGCGCCGGCCTCAATGTAAAGTACGGCTCTTCCGAGACCGTCTGCTCCGGCAAGGAACGCGAGACCGCCATCCCTGCCGCCGAAGTCATGGCCGACGTGGTGGCCTTCTGCCCCGAACTTCTTCCTCTGGCCAGCGTCATCATGGCGGCAGCCGTGCATGAAGGCGCTTCCGTCAGCCTGCCCGCCCTGTCCGAAGAAGACCGCCACCTCGTGACCGCCTTCCTTGTGCGCTGCGGCGTGGACGAGAAGGACGGCAAGCTTTCCACTTCCGACGAGATCATTCCGGGAACGTGGGTTGCACCTTCCGCCCAGTGGGCTATGGGCTATGCCCTTTGCGCCTTCCTGCGCCCGAACCTGCACCTTTCCAACCCCGGCGTTATGACCTCCGTGTTCCCTCCCTTCTGGAACATGTACAACACCCTGCCCAACCCTGTGCTGAAGCGTAAGCAGGAAAAGGAAGATGAAGATGCCAAGCCCGTCCGCCGCCGCGTCATCGCCCGTGGAGTTTATGGAGAACTTCCTCCTGAACCCACTGCCGGAGAAGATTTCTGAGCTTGAAGAGCAGATAGCTCTTATCGAAGCGGAACAGAAGCGCTGCACGGAGAGCATCCGTGGACTCATGGCCCGTGAGGATATGGAAAAGGGGATATTCTTCCCTGCCGAGATACACGAGCTGCATCAGCGTAAAAATATGCTCGAGACGCATATCCAGTATCGCCGTGTCCGCGTGAACCGGCTTCGGATGCGCGGCGCTCGCTGATATTCGAGGATATTATGAGTGAGATACATCACTGCCGCCAGTGCGGTACCTGCTGCCGCAAGGGCGGCCCTGCCCTTCATGTGGAAGATGGAGCTCTTCTTTCTGAAGGCGTCATACAGCTTCAGGATCTCGTGACCTTCCGTGCGGGAGAACTGGTGCGCGACAGCTCCACCAACAGCGTTGTCCCCCTGCCTGCGGAAATCGTGAAGATTGCCGCCCCGGCCGGTTCCCGCCCCGATGACTGGACCTGCCGCTTCCTCATGGAAGACAACCGCTGCTTCATCCATGAGAAGAGCCCTGCCGAATGCAAGGCCCTTTTCTGCGACGACCCTAAGGCTCTGCTCGGTATGCACGGCAAGGAAAGGCTGGACCGCAAGGCCATCCTTGAACTTCTCCGCGCTCCGCAGTGGCTCATGGATGCTGTGGAAGCCCATGAAGCCCGCTGCAGCTACGGCTCCCTTATCGACCTTGCTTCCCAGCTTGAAGAAAAGGAAGAGGCCCGCAAAGCCCTTGTGGAAGTGGTGGAATACGACCGCGCCTTCCGTGACCTCATGGTGGAAAAAGGCAACGTGGCCCGGGAAATGCTGGACTTTCTGTTCGGCCGCCCGCTCATGTACACGGTCATCATGTTCGGTATCGATGCCCGCACCAATGCCGACGGAAGCATCACGCTCGTTCAGACTACGAAAGCCACGCTGAAGAGGTAAAGCATGATCATTGTCACCGGCGGTGCCGGCCTCATAGGTTCGAACTACATCTGGCAGCTCAACCAGCACGGCATAGACGACATCCTCGTGGTGGATAATCTCGCCTCCACGGAGAAATGGAAGAACCTGTCGCACCTGCGCTACAGCAACTATATGCACCGCGACAAGTTCCTTGAACAGCTCCGCTCCGGCCAGAAGCTGGAAGGCGTGGAAGCCGTCATCCACATGGGCGCCTGCTCTTCCACCACGGAACGCAATGCCGACTTCCTTATGGAAAACAATTTCCACTACACCGTGGAAGTCTGCCTTGCCGCCCTCGAAGCCGGTGCACGGTTCATCAACGCCAGCTCTGCCGCCACCTACGGCGACGGCGAGCTCGGCTTCTCCGACGATATCGAGCTGATGCCGAAGCTTCTGCCGCTGAATATGTACGGCTACTCCAAGAAGCTCTTCGATATGTGGTGCCTGCGCCACAACCTTCTGGACGAGGTGGTGAACCTGAAGTTCTTCAATGTGTACGGCCCCAACGAATACCATAAGGGCGGCATGATGAGCATGGTGTGCCGCGCCGTGCCTCAGGTGAAGGAACTCGGCAGGATACGCCTCTTCAAGTCCGACAATCCCAAGTACGGCGACGGTGAATCCCTGCGCGACTTCGTGTACTCCAAGGACGTTGCCGCCCTCATGTACTGGTTCATGGAAACCCCTTCCGTGAACGGTATCTACAATGTGGGCGCAGGCAAGGCCCGTACGTGGAACGACCTTGCCAAGGCCGTGTTCGCCGCTATGGACCTTGAGACGAATATCGAGTACTTCGATATGCCCGAACACCTCAAGGGCAAGTACCAGTACTTCACGGAAGCCGACATGACGTGGATGGAACGCGTGAACTGCCCCGTGAAGTTCCATTCCCTTGAAGAGGGTGTGGACGATTATGTGCGCAACTACCTGACTCAGGAAGATCCGTACCTGAAGTCGTTTTAAGAGCATGGCGCGGGGATGACATCCCCGCATCACCATAAAAACAAGGCCGCTGTTCCGAATATGCTCGGATTCAGCGGCCTCGTTTTTTCGTCAGGCGGGGTATGAGATAAGGACGGCGTTCCTACATTTCCACAGCTTCGAACACGGCTTCCAGCCTGCTGTCACTGCGCAGTTCGAGATGTCCGCCGGAGATGCTCCACGACTTGACGGAAGGAAGCATCTGGAGCATGGCGCGGGCCTGCTCTTCACCCTTGGGGCAGATACGCAGGGTGGAGCCGCCGGGCGTGAAGGTGATGCTGTTTTCACCGCCTTCCCAGCCCAGAAAGAAATTGTTGCAGCCGTCGGAGCCGGTGGCCTCGCCTTTTTCGCTCAGGATGAGGTGGGCGTCGGGCTGGTCGTCGAACATTTCCGCAGGCTTCCCGGCAAGCTCCTTCAAGCGCCAGTACGTTCCCGTGAGGGAGTGTTCCCTGTTCTGGCTGGGAACGGCGTGATGCAGGAGCAGGGAAGGATGCCCGTCCAGAGACGTGGCAGTTCCTTCGGGGGAGGCGAAGAGCGGTTCACTGCCATAGAAAACGGCGGCTTCGACAGACGCACTGTCCTTGAGGTCGGCAGAGAGATAATCGACGCAGAAAGCCAGCTCCTCACGGCCCGAAGCCGCGGCTATGCTCTGGCCCACGACGGGGCCGCCAGCCTGTTCACGGAGCTGGACGCTGACGGTCACTTCTGGCGGGAGCATCATGCGTTCACGGAAGAAGAGCGTGCCTTCGAGCTGCTTCACTTTCTTGAAACTGCGGCTCCATGTGACGCGCCTGCCTTCCTCGTCGAGGAATTCCACGCGGAAAAGGCCGCGCTTCTGGAGCAGAAGTCTCTGCTGTTCCAGTTCAGCCCCGGGGGACTTCACGGTTTCCAGCGTAAGGGCCGTTCCGTTGAAGTCCCAGCTCACGCCGGAAACGTCGCCTCTGCGGGGCAGACTGAGCCTGCCGCTTTCATCGAGGAAGAAAAACTGGCCCTGTTCGTTCTTCCAGAGGCCATGCAGGCTTTCCGATTCCGTAGCTCCCCCTGTGGTCATACATGCCGAAAGGCAGAACATGAGGACAAGGGAAAGTAATGCTGTTATTTTTGCCATGATTTCCTTTAATTTCAGGCCAGAGCGATAAGGTCGTATTCTCTGGTCTCGGTTATGTCCGCTTCCACGATGGCGCCGACTTCGACGCCGGGGCCGCTCACATAGGTGATGCCGTCCACTTCGGGGGCCTGGAACCAGGTACGGCCCATGCACAGGCCGGGCCACTCTTCGGAAGCTTCATCTACAAGGATGTCGAGGCGCTGGCCCTCGTACTGCGAAAGGATGTCTTCGCTGATGCCGCTTTGCAGTTCCATAAGCGTATCCTTGCGCCATTCCTTGATCTCGTCATCGAGCTGGCCGTCCATTTCGGCGGCTTCCGTGCCGTCTTCGGGCTGATAGGCGAAAACGCCCATGTGGTGGAAGCGGTTCTTTTCCACAAAATCCATGAGGGTGCGGAAATGTTCTTCGGTCTCGCCGGGGAAGCCTACCATCATGGTGGTGCGCAGAGCGGCTTCGGGGAACCATTTGCGGATGCGGTCCACGGCTTCCTGCGGGTTGCCCGAGAAGGGGCGGCCCATCTTGCGCAGGATGTCCGGGTGGGCGTGCTGGAGCGGCATATCGAAATACGGCACGAAGGGCTTGCCTGCCTCGCTCAGGAATCTGAGCAGGTCGTTGTTGAGGCCGCCGGGGTAGAGGTAGAGCAGGCGCAGGCGTTCCAGCCCGTCGAGCTGGAGCAGTTTTTCCAGCAGGAAGCGGGGATCTTTGCCGAAGTCCGTTCCGTAGGCGGTCACGTCCTGAGCGACGAGGATGAGTTCCTTCACGCCCCGGCCCACGATATCTGCGGCTTCCGCCACAAGCTTTTCAGGCGCTTCGGAAGTATATTTTCCCCGGATGGAGGGAATGGCGCAGAAGGAGCAGTTGTGGCGGCATCCTTCGCCTATCTTTAGCCATGCGTAGGAAGGGCCGGTGCTGAGAAGGCGGCCCGGGGCAGGCGTTTCGAGCTTCAGGGCCTTGCAGAGCTGTTCGGCCCAGGTGTCGATATCGTCGGTGTGGAGCCAGAGATCGACTTCCGGCAGTTCGGAGCTGAGGTCGCCTATGCCGTAGCGTCCGGGCAGGCAGCCGGCAACGGCAAAGAAGGGGCGGCGGGCCTTGGGCAGTTCGGAAAGGTCGTCGGCCATGGCAAGGATGGTCTGCACGGATTCCTGAACGGCGGGAGCGATGAAGGCGCAGGTGTTGAGGAAGACGAGATCGGCCTCAAGAGGGTCGTCCACGGTAAGGACAGGGCCAAGGGAACCGAGCAGGCGTTCAGTGTCGACACGGGTCTTGGCACAGCCGAGGCTTTGCGAATAGATGCGGAGCATAATACCTTCTGAGCAGGTCGGGACTTGTTTTCTGGACAGGCCTGCGTTACCCCTTTTGCCATGAAAACCCCTGTTCCGCAAGGAGACCTCCCATGACCACCCCCAGAACGCTTATCCTCGCCACCCGCAATCAGGGCAAGGTGAGGGAACTTCGTGACCCGCTGGCCCGCTTCGGCTTCGATGTGCAGAGCCTGCCCGAGGACTTCCCCGAAATAGAAGAGAACGGCACTACGTTTGAAGAAAACGCGCTCATCAAGGCCCGTGCCGTGGCCGAAGCCCTTGGTGTGGCCGCCGCGGCCGACGATTCCGGCCTTGAAGTGGATGCCCTTGGCGGTGCTCCGGGCGTGTATTCGGCCCGCTACAGCGAAGACTGGCCTGCCGTGGAAGGCGAAAGCAAGGATGAACGCAATAACCGCAAGCTCCTTGCCGAGTTGGAAGGCGTTCCGGCGGAAAAGCGCACGGCCCGTTTCCGCTGCTGCATGGCGCTGGTCATCCCCGGCGGCGAAGAGATAGTGGTGAGCGGCGCATGGGAAGGAAGCATAGGCTTCAAGCGTGCAGGAGCCAACGGCTTCGGCTACGACCCGCTGTTCATCGACCCCGAACTGGAACTCACCGGCGCGGAACTGACCAGGGAAGCCAAGATGGTGCGCAGTCATCGCGGCAAAGCGCTTGCCAGGCTTCTGGCCGAAGTGGAAGAGCGCGGTCTGTAAGAGCCTTCTGAAAAACGAATCCCGAGCATCACTGCCCGGGATTTTCTGTATCAGCTCCGGCCTCTGACGTAGTCAGGGCGATGATAGGTATAGGCGCTGGAGAACAGGGGGGAGGAAATAAGGTAGTCGGCGGTAGCAAGGTTGTTGGCGATGGGGATGTTATAGACCTGCGCGATGCGGAGCAGGGCCTTCACATCAGGGTCGTGGGGCTGTGCGGTAAGCGGGTCGGAGAAGAAGATTATAATGTCGATCTCGCCCTGCGCCACTTTGGCTCCTATCTGCTGGTCGCCGCCAAGGGGGCCGCTCAGGTAGCCCTTGACCGGCAGGCCGGACTGTTCGGCTATCATCTTTGCCGTCGTACCTGTTCCGCAGAGAAAATGATGGGAAAGCACCTCGTAATTCTTCTTGCACCATTCCACGAGGCTGGCTTTCATCTGGTCATGGGCTATGAGGGCGATGCGCTTGGCGGCATCCATGTTCTTTTCCACAGCAATATCCTCCTGAAAATACAAGCTTGATAGTATGCTGGCGTGCTGTCACGCGCTGAAATGGTCGAACCCAGCGGCGGAAGTGGCCTTACCGTTCAGGGCAAGCGCGCCTCGCCGCACTGTGCCGAGACGGGAGAAAGGCCCGGAGAAGCCGGAAAGCAGGGCTTCGAGCTCAGGCCATGCTTCGGCGGGGCAGGAACCGAGAAGGGCGTAATCCTCGCCGCCTTCAAAGGCGAACTGAGCGGCATCCATGCCTTTATGCGAACAGTGGCGGACGATTTCCGGGTGCAGGCTTCCTTCCTCAAGAACGATATCCGCTCCCAGTCCGCTCTTCCGGCTGTTCAGAAGGCGCGGAAGGTCGCGGGCGAGGCCGTCGGAAAGGTCCATGAGCCCTAGCCTGTCCTGTAAGTTATGCTCGATGGCGAAGAGCCCCAGCTTCATGCCTTCGAAGGCCAGCGGCATAGGGCGGAGATGCTGGGCACAGGCGTCAGGCCAGTGTGCCTTTGCCGCCGCTATGTCCTCTTCGTTCCCGGCTTCTTCCAGAACGGAAAGGCCCAGACGCGCCAGCCCGACACGGCCCACAAGGAAGATAGCGTCCCCTTCCTGAGCCGCGCTTCGGCGCAGACCGCGCGGAAGGGATTCGGGAAGTTCTCCCCATGCCGTCACGCAGACATTGAGCAGGGGGGAGCGCGCAAGATCGCCGCCGGAAATGGCCATGTCGAAGCGTTCCGTCAGGGCCTTCATGCCTTCGCAGAAGCCTTCCAGCCACGCCGTATCCTCTTGTCCCGTCAGCGTCAGACCGATGGAGAAGCCCGAAGGCTTCGCCCCGCTGGAACCGACATCGCTGATATTCACGGCAAGGGCTTTCCAGCCTATGTCGAAGGCGGTGAAGTAGCGGCGGCGGAAATGGGCGTCCTCGGCAAAGATGTCGGTCGTCACGGCCAGAGGGCCGCAGGGGCGGAGCACCGCGCAGTCGTCCCCCCTGTCGAGGAGGAGGCTGGGATGCCCGGCAGGGAAATATCGGCTCACGATGGCAAGGATATCGTCTTCACTGGCGGGGCGCATGGCTACTCCAAGGTGAGATAGTCGGCAAGGATGACCTTGAGGCCGAGTCCGGGGAAGTTGACACGGTACTTGCCCGGTTCCACTTCTTCTACGATTTTTCCGCGTCCGAAGACCCTGTGTTTACAGAAGCCCAACTTGCGGTAATCAGACTTTGGGGCGGATTCCGGCTTTTCTTCCGCCTTTTTTCCGGCACGCAGAGCCGAGCGCACGGCGGCAAGATAGGCGTCGTCGGCATTTTCCCGTTCGGCGCGGGAACGGGGGGCGTCGTCACGCCCGCTGAAGTCGCGCGGGGGCCAGTCGTCGTCCCGTTCACGGAAGGAACGCTTCTCGCGGCGTTCATCCTCGTCCCAATCCCGCCGCTTGGGCGACTGGAACGAGCCGAAACTCCCGCCGGGCGCACCAAAGGCATTGCGCATACCCGAGAACGTGGACGCGCTCTGCACCTTGCGGCGCGCCAGGATGCCGCCGTAGTTCTCGTAGATCTCTTCTAGCTTATCCGAAGGCAGTTCGCGGATGAAGGGGCTGGGCGTGGCAGGTTCCTGCCCGCCGGAAGAGCGGCTGTACAGACTGAGAGGGACGAACATATCCAGCGTGTCTTTAGCGCGGGTGCAGGCTACGTACATAAGGCGGCGCTCTTCCTCGAAGTCCTCGGGGCGCACCAGAGCATGGCGCGAGGGGAAGCGGTCTTCCACACAGTCGAGGATGAGGACCGACTGCCATTCGAGGCCCTTGGCGGAATGGACAGTGGAAAGCGTGATGCGCTTTTCCTCGCCTTCTTCCGGGGCTTCCTCGGGACTGTCGAGGGAAAGGTCGGCCACGAAGAGCTGAAGGTCGTCGTAGGAAGAAGCGATGGTGGACATCTCTTCGAGCCCCTGAAGGCGGCGGGGCCAGTCTTCGGGGAAGAGTTCTTCCATTTTGGGCCGGTAGTGCTCCAGCACACGGCTGATGACCTCGGCAGGGCGTGCTCCGCTCATGCGCAGGTCGGAAACGAGCATCATGTTCTCGATGAAGTCCGGCCAGCGCTTGCAGGCTTTGTGCAGGGCCTTTTCATCGTCCCCGCAGGCAAGGTCGAAGAGCTTGCGGGAGGTCTTCGGGCCTATTCCTTTGGAAAGAGCGGCGATGCGGTCGAAGGAGGTGATGTCCAGCGGGTTGCTCACAAGGCGGGCAAAGGCGATGACATCCTTCACATGGGCGGCTTCGGCGTAGCGCAGGCCGCCGTATTTGCGGAAGGGGATACCGCGTTTGTTCAGTTCCAGTTCCAGATGGTAGGACTGGTAGCCGGAACGGAAGAGCACGGCTATTTCCTGAGGGCCGGTACTGTCCAGCAGTTCTTCTATGCGCCGTGCGGCAAGCTGTGCCTGGCTGATGTCGCTGAGGGGCCTGTACAGGGTCACGGCCGGTGCGTCCGGCAGGGGCCGCCGTGAATAGAGTGTTTTCCTGTAGCCTTCCGTGGTGTTGGCCAGAAGGCTGTTGGCAATGTCGAGCACAGGCTGGACGGAGCGGTAATTCTCTTCAAGGCGAATGATTCGCGTATTCTGGAAAAGGCGGGGGAATTCAAGTATATTGTGTACGGTAGCGCCCCGGAAGGCATAGATGGACTGGGCATCGTCGCCCACGGCCATGACATTGCCGTTCTCTCCGGCCAGCAGGCGTACAAGGCGGGCCTGCACTTTGTTGGTATCCTGATATTCGTCCACCATGATCTGCCGGAAGCGCTGGCGCATGGATTCGAGTATGTCCGGCTGAGTCACGAAAAGGCGTTCAAGTTCGAAAAGCAGGTCGTCGTAGTCCAGCAGGGAGTGTTCGCGCTTATAGTCCCGGTAGGCTTCGCCCAGCTTCACAAGGTCTTCGGCATGGGGCAGAAGGTGCTGGGCCTCACGGCGCAGTATCTCTTCCAGTTCCATCTCTTTGTTCCGGGCCTTGCTGAGAAGGCCGAGCACGGCCTGTACCTTGGGGAAGCTGCGGTCGCCCTTGGCTATCTTGAGTTCTTCCTTGCAGGCCGAGATGGCCGCCGTGCTGTCAGCCGTATCCATCACGCTCAAAGAGCCCTGCACCCAGTCCGGGGCCCAGCGGCGGAGCACGGAAAAGGCGAAGCTGTGGAACGTACCGCCCTGCACGCCGAGGAGCTGGCTGTCCAGCAGGCGGGCGGCGCGCTGGAGCATTTCCTGCGAGGCCTTGCGCGTGAAGGTGAGCAGGAGCATGGAATGGGGGTCCCATCCCTGTTCGGCCAGCCATGCGAGGCGATAGACGATAGTACGCGTTTTGCCGGAACCCGCACCGGCGATGACCAGCATAGGCCCTTCCGGCGCGGTGACGGCCGCTTTCTGGGCTTCGTTCAGGATGGAAAGGTCGAGCATGGCGTCTTATTCGGCGCAGGCCGGAGCTTCACGGTTTTCAGTCATGGCTTCTTCGGGGGCGGCGGGCTCTTCGATCTTGCCCGCTTCGCGCAGGCGTTCCCACAGCTCGTCGATACCCAGCTTGGACACGGAAGACACCGCCACAGGCTTCACGCCCAGTATGCGTTCCCACGTTTTCATCTGGGCGGAGCGTTCCTTTAGGGTGCACTTGTCGGCCTTGGTGAGGATGGGGATGACGGGGAGCTTGTGCGCCTTGGCGAAGTCGGCCATCACGCGGTCGGATTCCTGCGTGGGGATGCGGCAGTCGATGAGCAGGGCAAGGGCGCGGAGCGTAGGCGTTTTTTCCAGATAGTTCTGGATGAGCTCGGCCCAGCACCGGCGTTCCTCGTGGCCGCGGCGCGCGTAGCCGTAGCCGGGAAGGTCGGTCAGGCAGAATCCGTCGGGCTTCACTTCGAAAAGGTTCACGGAACGCGTCTTGCCCGGTTCCGAACTCACCTTGGCCAGCTTCTTGCGGCGGGCCAGAGCGTTAATGAGGGACGACTTGCCCACGTTGGAGCGGCCGGCAAGCGCTATCTGAGGCCTGTCGTGAACGTAGGATTTGAGCTGGTCCAGCGTGTAGAGCGTGGCCAGAAGTTCCAGAGTGGGCGCAGGACAGAGCTTTTTTTCGGTTTTGATGTCGGGCATAGCGTCCTCGTGAGTTGACAAAGTGAGCCTGTATCGGACAATATATCGTGTTTCGCGGATGCGCCAAGAGTAGCCTGCTCCGGCCAAAAAGGCAAACATTCCGCAAGCGGCCCTCCCGCAAGGGAAAGCGCCTGATCCCCTTGGGATAAAAGCGGTCCGCAGCAGCGCACCGTTCCTGACATTTCAGAGAAATACAGAATTTTGCCTGGAGGCTCCAATGTACTCTACTACTGACTTCCGCCGCGGCCTGAAGATCGAGATCGACGGCACTCCCTACGAAATCGTTGAATTCCAGCACTTCAAGCCCGGCAAGGGCGGCGCTATGGTGCGCACCAAGCTGCGCAACATCCTGAACGGCCGCACCATCGACAACACCTTCCGCTCCGGCGAAAAGGTGGGCAAGCCCGACATGGAACAGCGCGACATGCAGTACCTGTACCGCGAAGGTACCGACCTCGTGTTCATGGACCTCACCACCTACGAGCAGATCAACCTTCCTGAAGCCGAAACCGACGGCAAGGCCGACTGGCTCCTCGAATCTCAGGAATGCCGCGTGCTCCTTTACAACGGCAACCCCATCGACATCGAAATCCCCGTCAGCCTCGTGATGACCGTTACCCACACCGAACCCGGCGTGAAGGGCGACACCGTTTCCAACGTGACCAAGCCCGCCACCCTTGAGACCGGCGTGGTCATCCAGGTGCCGATCTTCGTGAACGAAGGCGACCGTGTGAAGGTCGATACCCGTACCCGCGAATATCTCGGCCGCGACTAATTTCGCGTCCTGCCCCATTTGCGCTGTCGGACGGACGCATTGCGCCCTTCCGGCAGCGTTTTCTTTTTGAACAACGCTTCCTTATCCTTCGAGGTGGATGCCATGTACGGACACAGGCTGGTTCGAGAACTGCTGGGACTGCTCTTCATCTTCTGCGGTCTGCTCCTTCTTCTCAGTCTTTGGACCTATGACATGGGCGACCCTACCTTCAATCAGGCCGTCACGCTCGATGCCGCAGGGATCAGGAATTCCGCCGGGCTTTTCGGTGCGTTCCTGTCGGGCTTTTTCGTCGATCTCTTCGGTATGGCGTCCTTCCTCTGGGTGGTGTTCTTCCTTGCCTGCGGGGGGGCTCTGGTATCGCGCTGGCTGGTGCTCCGCTGGTATCGCTGGATAGGGTACGCCCTGCTTTTCGCCTGCCTGCTCAATGCCGCGTCCATGTGGGGGCTTTCCCTGCATGGCATCACCGGCGGCGGCCTTGCGGGCGACTGGCTGAGTTCCTTTTCCCTGCTCCTGTTCCGCTCCCTCGGTTCCTTCCTCGTATGGAGCTTCGTGTTCCTTGTGGCTACGGAACTGGCCTTCAGCATCTCGTGGCTGACCATGATAGCGGGGGCAATCTGGTGGATATCCTCCAAATGTTCCCGCAGGGAAGCGGAAGAAGGCGAGGAAGCGCCTAAGAAGCGCCGCTTCGCTTCTCTGGCTGAAATACTGAGCCGGAAGAAGGAAAAGAAGGAAGAAGAGCCGGAACGCCCCGTGCTCGACATCATGCTCGAAAACGGGGAAGCTGCCGCCGAGCCTTCTGCCGCCAGCGCCGCAGAAGAAAAGGAAGCCCCCGAGGGAAATGAGGGCCTTGCCGACATCTTCGGCATAGAAGAGGCCCAGCCGGAAGAAAAGTCGCCGGAGAAGGAAGGGGAAGGCGTCAGCCCTGTTGAAATAGTCCTGCCTGCGGAATCGAATCCCGTCGGGAACGAAGCCCCCTTTGCTCCTCTTGGAGAGGGGCTGGGCGAATCCGCTCCCTCGGAAGAGGATATCGACGTCGTTCTGGAAGAGAAGGATATCGTAGAACCTGCCGCAGAGGCGGACGATGCCCCGGCGAAGCATACGCCGGAAGCCTTCGGGGCCGCCCTTGAAAGCGCGCTCGATGAAGAGCTCCCCGTCCTGCTTTCCTCTGCCCGTCAGGAAGGAACGCCCTTCCCGCATGACGAGGAATATGCCTCAGTGGACGACGCTGTGGCCCGCGCCATGGAAGAGCAGGAGGAGATAGAGGCGGAATCCCGGCCCGGAGAAATGGAAGAGGAAGAACGCAAGTCCCTGCTGGAATTCATCCTTCCCAGGCGCCGCCAGCTTTCCCTGCCGTCCATGGAGCTGCTCGCGCCTCTGCCCGAAGAGGAATTGCAGAGCAGGCCCGACCCTGCCCTGCTCACCAAGCAGGGGGACGCCCTCATCACCTGTCTCAAGAATTTCAACGTCCATGCCACGCTGGCCCGCATCACTCCCGGCCCTGTCGTCACCATGTTCGAGGTGCGCCCCGCTCCCGGCGTGAAGGCCACCCGCATCACCAACCTTGCCAACGATCTGGCCATGTCGCTCAAGGCTGTGGCCGTGCGTATGCAGGCCCCTGTTCCCGGAACGGATACCGTGGGCGTGGAAGTGCCCAACGAGAAGCGCGGAACGGTGCGCTTCCGCGAGATAGTGGAGAACGACGGCTTCCGTCAGGCGAAATCCCTGCTTACCGTGGCCCTCGGCAAGGATACCGGCGGCCGCCCCGTGTCGGCCGACCTCGCCAAGATGCCCCACCTGCTCGTGGCCGGTGCTACGGGCGCGGGCAAGAGCGTATGCCTGAACGCCATTATCCTGAGCCTGCTGTACCGGGCGCGCCCCGATGAAGTGCAGATGATACTCGTTGACCCGAAGCAGGTGGAACTCTCCATGTATGCCGACCTGCCGCACCTCGTGCATCCCGTGGTCACGGATATGGACATCACCAAGAACGCCCTGCTCTGGGCCATCGACGAGATGAACCGCCGCCTCAAGGTCTTCTCTTCGGTGAAGGTGCGCAATATCACGGGCTACAACGAGCGGCAGGCCCGCCTGCGCGAGCAGGTGGAGAACGGCGGCCCCATCCCCCTCGATGAGAACGGACAGCCGGAAGAGCTTTCCAATATGCCCTTCCTTGTCATCATCGTGGACGAGCTGGCCGACCTCATGATGGTGAAGCGCAAGGAAGTGGAAGGCAGTATCGTCCGCCTTGCCCAGCTTGCCCGAGCCGCAGGCATACACCTCATCATCGCCACCCAGCGCCCCAGCGTGGACGTGGTGACGGGCCTCATCAAGGCCAACTTCCCCTGCCGCATCGCCTTCAAGGTGACCAGCGGTCAGGACTCCCGTACCATCCTCGACGTGACGGGTTCGGAAAAGCTTCTCGGCATGGGCGATATGCTGTTCAAGCCCAACGGCGGTAATATCCAGCGCCTGCACGGCGCGTTCGTGAGCGACGAGGAAGTGGCCGCCGTGGTGGAATTCTGGAAGAAACAGCAGAAGCCCAACTATCAGGTGGACTTCTCCGCCTTCGGAGAAGAAGAGGAAATGGAGAGCGACGATTTCGGCATGTCCCCCTCGCGTGGCGGCGACCTTGCCGACGACCCCATCTACCTCGAAGCCATGCAGTTCGTCATGGAGAACGGCAAAGTCTCCATTTCCCTGCTCCAGCGCCGTTTCCGCATCGGCTTCAACCGTGCCGCCCGCTTTGTCGAGCAGATGGAGAAGGACGGCATACTCGGTCAGGCCGATGGAACCAAGCCCCGCACTGTGAACCGCTAATCAAGGAATGACCATGATACTCGATGGCAAAGCCGTAGCCGCTTCCATACGCGCCGACCTGCGCGCCTACATCAGCAGGGAAAAGGACAGGGTCGGGCGCGCGCCCAGACTGGCCGTTATCCTTGTCGGCTCTGATCCGGCCTCTCAGGTGTATGTCCGCAACAAGGAACACGCCTGCTCCGATGCCGGAATCGATACGGCATCCTATCGCAAGCCTGCCGACATTCCCCAGAAGGAGCTGGAAGCGTTCATCGCCAGCCTCAATGCCGACCCGGAAATCGACGGCATCCTTCTTCAGCTCCCTCTTCCCGCCGGTCTTGATGCCCAGCCCTGCATCGATGCCATCAGCCCTGAAAAGGATGTGGACGGCCTCACCGCGGTGAATCAGGGCCGCACGGCAATGGGTCTTCCCGGCCTGCGCCCCTGCACGCCTGCCGGCATCCTTGCCCTGATGGAGCGCTACGGCATTTCGGCGAGCGGCAGGAAGGCCGTGGTCCTTGGCCGCAGTATCCTTGTGGGCCGCCCCATCGCCCTCATGCTGGGAGCGAAGGGCTACGACGCCACCGTGACCATGTGCCATTCCCGTACTCCCGACCTTGCCTCGGTGTGCCGTGAAGCCGATATCCTCATCGCCGCCATAGGCAGGCCGCGCTTTGTGACCGCCGATATGGTCAAGCCCGGCGCCGTCGTCATCGACGTGGGCATCAATCGCGGGGAGGACGGCAAGCTCTGCGGCGACGTGGACTTCGAAAGCGTTGCCCCGCTGGCCTCAGCCATCACCCCAGTTCCCGGCGGCATAGGCCCTATGACCATATCCCAGCTTCTTGTGAACACCACGGAAGCTTGGAAGAAGAAGCTGGTGTGATAACGCCTTGCCATACCATGAAGAAGAATCCCGGTGCCTCTGAACGCAGTTCAGGGACATCGGGATTCTGAAGTATGGGGGTGCGGGGGAGCTCATCTCCCCCGCATTTCTCTCTTAGAACTTGTACACATCCAGCGACATGGCGGAGGAAGGCTGGCCGTTATCGCCCGGGAAGACGCGGGCGCGGACCTTGTCGCCCTTCTTAAGGTCGTCGATGCCCTTCTTGGATTCCCAGGTGAAGATATCGGCATAGACGTTTTCGATCAGGGTGTTTTCCGTGACCTTGATCTTGGTCATGGTTCCGTCCTTCTCCTTAAGGGTGAAGGTGTGGTTCTTGGCGTCGATGTTCTCCACAACGCCGCGTTCCACCACGAAGAGCGGGAAGGAAACGATGATCTCTTCGCTGGGTGCGACGATCACGAAGGGGGTATCGGCCACGGTTTCCTTGGCGGCAGGCTTGGCCTTGGCGGCATGGTCGGCACCGAGGGAAACAGCGGGAGTCAGGAGCATGGCGCAGCAGAGCGCAGTGAACAGGGTTTTGATGTGCATGAGTTCCTCACTTGGTTGATCATTCGAGGAACGGCACGCCTCCGGTCACAAGAGCGTCATGCAGAAGATGGCGCAGCCTGTCCGCTATGGGACCGGGACGGCCGTCGCCTACAGGCTTGCCGTTGTA
>JAFQTU010000027.1 GCA_017408905.1 Mailhella sp.
CGCGACAACGCCCGTATCTCTTATGAAAAGGTCGTGGAAAACAACAAGAGCTGTTCAACGGCGCGTACCGCATCCAAGGCTGTCATGAAAAATGCCCCGCAAGGCAGAAAGCTTGTTCACGTCATTCTGTCAGACGGCTTTGCTCCAGAGCGGAAGGAAATGTCCAAGGCATTGAAGATTGAAGGCCTGACGGGAATCGTAAACTGGGCGGAAGCTGCGCCGGTTCCGACCAAGGTGACCGGAGCTCGCGTTCGTGCCGCCGGACAGACGGCCAACCTCACATCGTTGAGCCGCATGGAGTCCATAGCCTTGCGAGACGATCAGGACATGATCCCGTGGCGTTATACCATGATGGCTTTGGCTCTGGCTCGTTCCGGCAGTGCCGGTTTCCTCGCGCAGAAGCTGGGCCTTAAGAGTGAACTGGGTGCTGGTCTCGTTTCCAAGATGCAGCGCCCCGATACCCGCGCATGGCTCTCTCTGCCCAATCAGGTCCTCGTTGCCAGAATGTACGTGCCTAACGGTACCAAGCAGATCACCGTGGAGACTTTGAGCGGCGGTTCCCGGCTTGCCAGAGCCAATGTGCAGATCGCTGCGGAAGGGCCTACCGTTGTCTATGCCGTAAGCTACGATAATCAGCTTCGCGCCTACGCCAACAAGAACTCCTGGGTGAAGCAGTAAGTATTTACCGCCATCCAGCTAGAATCATGGGAGAACGTGTATGAAATTCAAGCTTGCCGCCATCCTTATCATGGCCATGGCTCTCTGCGCCTGCGCGAAGCAGGAACCGCTGCCTCTTGTAGTCGATCCTCATCCGCAGATTCGCGTCATCTTTGGTAATGAGAGCGTGCGTAACTGCTTTGATATCACCAATGCCGTGGTGGATACCTCTTCCAATCTGCCTCGCTGTATCGTCCGCGTGGTGAACCTGACCCAGCAGAGAGTCCCTCTGGAATATAAGGTCGTATGGGAGGATCAGTACGGTGCGCCGCTACTCTACACGGCGGCATGGCAGAGAACGCCTGTAGCCGAGACCGGTGAAAAGACCATCGTGAACATGGCCAAAACTCCCGGAGCGGCACGCGCTACTGTGACACTGCGCTTCCCCGTGGATGTGCAGATATGGGTGCCGGAACCCGATCCGGCACAACAGACGACCTACTAATCGGATTTTCAGCCTGAAAATACAAAGGATCTTCTATGAAAAAGTGCTTTATCGCCCCGCTTGTCCTTCTGTCCGCAGTAGCCGTCTCCGGTTGCGTTCCCTCTGACTCCGGCAATAGCTGGGGACGGTTCACCTCGATATCCATCGTTGACTCCTTCGAGCGCATCAAACTCGATACCAAGATCAGTCTTTCGGACATCATCGCCTTTGCCGAAAACATGACGAACAAAATGCTTCAGTCGCCCATATTCGCAAAGGCCAAGCGTCCTCCGCGCATCATCGTGACAGCTATTCGCAACAATACTCATGATGAAAACCTACGTGTCAAGGATGTTCACGACCGTATCATGGAAGTTATGCTCAACTCCGGCAAGGTCAGAGTGCTGGATGAATCCGCACTTAATTTCAACTATGTGATGCAGTCGGAACTCACCGATATTGTCACTCGTTCGTCTGACGGGCAGAAGCTTGTCGATTATACTATGAAGATCAAGCTGTATGACTTGAACGGTGAACTGAAGGGACAGTGGTCGGACGACCTTTCCCTGTTCAAGAATCGTTGATAGCCATCCACAAAACGCTGAGGCGGGAGTGACCAACGTCGCTCCCGCCTTTTGCGTAGAGGAAAGGCAGCCCGAAGGCGGCCCATTAATGTTTAGCAATACGAAGGAAGGCATCTCTCCCAGAGGGGATACCCACTTGTGAGATTCACATCCTTTAGGATAGAATACCCACATTCATCCAATAAAAACCACTCACATCTTTTTATTTTGTGAGTATTTACGTGGGTATTTTTCTGAGTGCTTGAAAATTAATCATTATATTTCATTATGATATAATTTTACAAAGCTTCTCTCCAGAAAAGTTCCTTCCCCTCCCCGAAAGATATGCTTCCCCTTACGCCTTCTCGAACCAGGCGTTCAGGCGTTCCTCGTATTCCTCGTCGGACCAGAGGCGCTGTTCGTACATGCCGGCAAGGGCACGCTGGCGCGAAGCTTCGGAAAGCATGAGGGCGGAAGCCACGGACACGTTGAAGCTCTGCACCATGCCGTACATGGGGATATACACCTCGCCGTCCACCATAGGCACGAGCTCGGGGGAAACGCCGCTGTGCTCGTTGCCCATGATGATAGCCGTGGGCTTCGTGAAGTCATAGGCCGTGAGCGGCTTGGCCGCAGGGGAGCAGCTCGTAGCGAGGATCTGCATACCCTGGCCGTGCAGGCATTCCACCAGCTCTTCTTTGGAGGAATGGCGGATGGTGTTCACCCATTTGAAGGCCGAGGCCGAAGTCTTGCGGCTGAGCTGGGGGAAGGCGCACTGGCTGTAGTACAGATGCACTTCCGGCACGCCGAAGGCATCGCAGCTGCGGTAGATAGCCGAGACGTTGTGCGGATCCCACACGTTGTCCATGACAAGGGTAAGGCCTTTCTGGCGCTGGGAAAGCACCTTTTCGATCTTCGCCCTGCGGCGTTCGGTCATGGTACGCATTTAGAACTCCAGAGAGCCAGTGGTACGGGGGAAGGGGAGCACGTCGCGGATATTGGAAATGCCGGTGAGCAGCATGATCATGCGCTCGAAGCCCATGCCGAAGCCGGAATGCGGCACGGAGCCGAAGCGGCGCAGATCGAGATACCACCAGTAGTCCTCGGGGTTCTGGCCGAGTTCCACGATGCGCTGGGTCAGGCGGTCGAGGCGCTCTTCACGCTGGGAGCCGCCCACGAGCTCACCGATGCGGGGAACGAGAAGGTCCATGGCGGCCACGGTCTCGTTGTCATCGTTCATACGCATATAGAACGCCTTGATATCCTTCGGGTAGTCGTACACGGTGACAGGAGCCTTGAAGTATTCCTCGGCAAGGAAGCGTTCGTGCTCGGTCTGCAGGTCAGTACCGAAGGACACGGGGTATTCGAACTTCTTGCCGCTCTTCTGGAGCAGATCGACGGCGTCGCGGTAGGAGACGCGGGCACAGCCCTTGGCGACCATGCCGTTCAGGTCGTTGAGCAGGCCGGGAGCCACGAACTTGTCGAAGAGGGCGATATCGTCGGCGCACTTTTCGATAACGTGCTTGATGGTATGCTGGATGAGGCCTTCCGCCAGTTCCATGTTGTCCCAGATATCGTTGAAGGCGGCTTCAGGCTCGACCATCCAGAACTCGGCGGCATGGCGGGGCGTGTAGGAGTGTTCGGCGCGGAAGGTGGGGCCGAAGGTATAGACCTTGCCGAGGCCGGTGGCGAGGGCTTCGGCTTCAAGCTGGCCGGACACGGTGAGGCTGGCGGGCTTGCCGAAGAAGTCGTTCTCGAAGACGTTGCCGGATTCGGGCTTGGGGCCGCCGTCCACGGGCAGAGTGGTCACGCGGAACATTTCGCCGGCGCCTTCGCAGTCCGAACCGGTGAGGATAGGAGCGTGCACATAGTAGAAGCCCTGACCGCGGAAATAGTCGTGGATAGCCAGTGCCGCTTCGGAACGGATGCGGAAGGCCGCGCCGTACTTGTTGGTGCGGGGGCGCAGGTGGGCGATGGTGCGCAGGAACTCATCGGAATGGCGCTTCTTCTGGAGCGGGAAGGTGGCCGGGTCGGCAAGGCCGAACACCGTCATGGTGGAAGCGCGGACTTCCCACTTCTGCCCCTTGCCGAGGGATTCCACAAGGTCGCCGCAGACGCTCACGGCCGCGCCGGTGTTCACGCCTTCGAGGGCGGCCCAGGCTTCGGTCCCCTCGTCGATGATGACCTGAAGGTTCTTGAGGCAGGAGCCGTCGTTCAGTTCGAGGAAGGCGAAGGTCTTGGAATCGCGGCGGGTACGCACCCAGCCGCAGACAGTGACGCCGTTGCGGGGTTCGAGGGAAGCCAGAGCTTCGCTGATGCTGGTACGCTTCATAAAAAATTCGCTCCAGGGAGGAAGTATTGGTGAAAGTTCGGCAGGAATGATACGCCATTGCGGCCCGTTGCGCAACCGCCCTGCAAGGGTTGTCCGGCGAGGCGTCAAGCCCCTTGCGCCGGAACGGGGCGGCGGCTATACTGCCTTCTTTCCCCAACACAGACATGCGAGGAAGGCATGACCATCATAGGCAATATTCTCTGGATCATCTGCGGCGGCTGGATCAGCGCCCTGCTCTGGTGCATCTTCGGTGCGCTGGCCTGCATCAGCATCGTGGGCCTGCCGTGGGGCCGCGCCTGCTTCGTCATGGCGGGCTTCGCCTTCATGCCCTTCGGCTACGAATCCATTTCCCGCGAGGTGCTCTACGGCAGGAAAGATATCGGAACTGGCGTGCCCGGAACCATAGGCAACGTCGTCTGGTTCATCTTCGCCGGGCTCTGGATAGCCCTCGGGCACATCGGAACGGCCGTGGCGCAGGCACTGACCATCATCGGCGTCCCCTTCGCATGGCAGCATATCAAAATGGCCGAACTCGCCATCTTCCCCATCGGCAAGACCATCGTCCCCTGCGAGATAGCCGCCGAGGCGCGCCGCCGCTGGGCCGCAGACGAATTCGAAAGGGTGCGGGATCGCTGATGAAGTGGGTCTCGCATCAGGCTATGGCGGTGATGGGTTCCTTCGTGCTGGGCATGCCGCTTTCCGGCATAGCCGCCGCATGGGCGGGCTCTGTCCTGCCGGACATCCTCGACCAGCGCGAAGCAGGCAAGGCCCTCTTCTTCCGCCAGCGCAAATTCAACAAGGTGCACCGCCGCGCCTCGCATTGGTTCGGCTGGTGGCTCGTCCTGTGGCTCCTGCCGCTCCACGAGCTCATGGGCCCCCTGCCTGCGGCGCTCATCAACGGCTTCGGCTTCGGCGCGTTCTCGCACTGCCTGCTGGATATGTGCACCACGCATGGCACACCGCTCGTCCCCTTTGCCGAGAAACGCTTTTCCTTCAAGCTGTGCAGTACCGGCGGCTTCGGGGAATACGCCATACTCATCCTCACCGTCGTGGTCTTCTGGCTGGCAGAACGGCAGGCCATAGCCGAATGGAACGTGCCGCTCTTCTAGCGCCCCGCAACGTAAAAAAGGAAGGCTCATCACCTTCCTTTTTTCATAACTATCGGCTCGGGGCCAGCGGTATCAGCGGAGCGCCGGGGCGTTCGGCCTCCAGCGCCATTCCGTTCCGTGTGTTGACGAAAACCAGCCTTCCAAGGTCGAACCCGGCGTCCTGCGGCTTTTCGCGCGGGATGCGCATACGGCAGAGCACGGCCACATCCTCGGGAAGCGATTCCAGCATCGCATCGGGCAAGCCCAGCGCGGCGAGTTCTTCCGTCGAGAGCACGGGAAGAGCCTCCGGGCCAAGCCTGCGCACGTCGCCCAGCAGGAGGCGCTCACTGCCGTTTTCCGCGTTCTGCAGGATGAAGGCCGAACTCTCAGGCGAAAGGCGCAGAAGGCGGCAGGCACAGGCCCCGCCAAGGGCTTCCATTCCTGAGGAAAAAGTCACGTTGTGTTCCATGCGATGCAATGTTGCATAAAAAGTTCAGGCAGGCAAGGTCAGCGATGATCCTGCTCGTGCCCGTAGATGCCCCCGGCCAGCGCGCCGAGCCCGCCGCCGATGAGCGCGCCCATCGTTCCGCTGCCCCCGGCTATGGCCGAGATGCCTGCCCCGGCCAGCGCACCGAACGCGCCGCCGGACACCGCCCCCTGCTGGGTCCTGTTCATATGCGTACAGGCCAGCGGGCCCAGCGCAAGGGAAGCGCAGAGCGCAAGGGCCGCACACATGGTTCTGCTTCGTTTCATGGCGTCCTCCTTTCGAGCTGACCGCTACTTCTGCGCCGTATCCCGGGCGGCATCCACAGCGGGGCGCACCATTTCCGTCCAGATGACATCGAAGACATGGCGCTTCTTCTGTTCCGGGTTCTGCGTGTAGAATTCATCTATCTGCCGCACGATATCGGGCCGGGCCTTGTCGCGGAAGGCTATCTGCCAGCCATGGGCAAAGCGAGAAAGCTGGACCGTGCCGCCTCTCTCCTCGGCCACCTGCTTGATGGCGGCTTCCATCGCCATCGCGCATTCCACGCCAAGCAGGAAGTCCAGCTTGGACTGCGGCGCGGAAGACTGCCAGACAAAGCCGTCGAGCGACGCCATTGGCGTATTCGCGGCCGATTCCAGAGAAGCCGCCTGCGGGGGCTGTTCATGGCGATGACAGCCCGCCGCCCCAACGGCCAGCATCAGGGCCAGCACAGGCATAACCTGCTTAAATACTTTCAGGGCCATAGCACTCTCCTTGAGGTTTGTGCCATGACCCTGAAATGTCTGCTCTTAGCGGTCAATGAGTATAGCGGGAAGGCCCTATGCCTGCTTTTTCAGCACCACGGTGCGCACGGCGGGGATACCCTTGGCCTCGCGGATGCCGGCGGCCTTGATGTCGTTCAGCCAGTTCCGGCCCAGCAGTTTGCGGGCCAGCCATTCGGCGTTGTGCAGGACAGGGCGGTGCGTATCGATAACGGGCTGTTCGCCCTGCTTCTGCTCCACTTCCTGCCCCTTGCCACGAGCGGGATGCGCGGCATCCATGGTCATGAGGGTACGGGCAATACCTATCTTGCAGGACGGGCATCCCACAAGGATGGGGGCATCGGCATCGTAGCTGGCCAGAGCGGTCTGAAGGTTGCCGCGCTTGCGTTCGCGCAGGGTATTGTAGATGCCCGGGCAGGTGTAGGCCCCCGCGCCGGACTCGCCGCAGCAGCCGGGGTTCAGGATGATGGACGAACCGCTCAGGCGTTCGAGCGCACGCGCCACCTTCCCCGCGTCCTTGGTGGCCTTCACGCCGGACCATGCCGGGTGGCAGGACGCATGGTAGATGATGCGTTCGGCATCCTCGCCCGGAACTTCCTCGGTCAGCGGCAGGCGGGCCGCAAGAAGCTGGACGATATCGTTATGCGGCAGAACATTGCCGTTCAGGTCGGTAAGGCCATGGCGCATAAGCGATTCGCGGCAGGAACCGCAGGCCGTGACCAGCATATTCACATCGAAACCGGCCTCGGCCGCCGTCTGGAGAGCCTTGGCGATGACTTCGCGGTTCATCTGCAAATTGGCTTCGTAGCGTTCGGCATCGCCGGAGGCCAGCACAGGATAGCCGCAGCAGAGGTGACGCCCGGGCATGACCACAGGCACACCAGCGTACATGAGCAGGGCCAGCGTGGCCTGCGCTATGCGGCGATAGAACACGGAACCGCCGCAGCCGGGGAAGTAGAGCACGGCAGGCACACGCTTTTCAAGCACGTCCTTAGCCTCGACGCCTTCCGCCACGGGCAGGAAGAGATGGGCCGGAGCGTTCCTGTCCATGTGCAGGCTCTCATAGACGCTCACCATGCCCAGTGCCGGGCCGCGATGCGAGAAGAGCGGGCTTTCCATGCGCTGGCGCCACATCCTCGGGATCAGGGGCAGGAAGGAGTTCATCACGTTCTGCCCGAGGGCCGCCATCTTGGCGAACTTGGGGATGCGCTTGGCCGGGTCTGCGGAAAGCGTGGTGATGACGCGCGACTTGAGGGCGTGCCCGCCTTCGCCTTCACGCTTCACGTAGGACAGGGAGCTGAGGGCCACTTCGGGCGAATCGATCTTCACCGGGCACACCGAAGTACAGCGGCCGCAGCCGGTGCAGTGCTCCAGCAGGTGACGCAGTTCTATCAGCAGGCCGGAATCCGGCTTGCCGCTCGTGACCTGAGAATAGTAGATGGCCTCGATGAGCGCACCGAGTATCATGTTCTTATTGCGGGGATTGTACTGGAAGGAACGCTCAGGATAGACCATAGGGCAGACCTGCTTGCACTTGCCGCAGCGGGTACAGACCTGAACCTGCTCGAGCAGGCGGATGAGGCATTCCTTGTCCGGCAGGCCGGATTCGCGGATATCCGCGATGAGGCGGTTGAAGGAGAAGGTGAAGGGCCGCACCGGGAGCTTGCGCGTGACCAGCTTGCCGGGGTTCAGCAGGTCGCGCGGGTCCACGCGCATCTTGAATTCGCGGAGCTCCTCCATCTGCTTCTGATCGAGGAAGGCTATCTTGGTGATGCCGATGCCATGCTCGCCGGAAACCGCGCCGTCCAGTTCCTGCGTTTTGGCCATGACCTGCATGGCCACGTCCTCCGCGTGTTCTATCATGCGGGGATCGTTGGAGTTCACAGGGATGTTCACATGGCAGTTGCCGTCACCGGCGTGCATGTGGCTGGCCACCACGATGCGGCTGCTCCTCATGTACTCGATGATGGGCTCGATGCGCGAGGCAAGGCGCGGGAAGCGCTCCTTCTGGGCCGCCAGCCAGGCTTCAGCGCGCTCGGTCACGGCGTCGTCGGTCAGTTCGGCATCGATATTCGACTCGTCGGAACCGGCCACGCGGGAGGCAAAGGCGAATTCGGCGCTGAACTCGTCGTCATCCATGGGGAAGCCCTGAAGCCGGAGCAGGTCCTGCAGGGCGAAGCGATAGGCGTCGCCAGCGGCCACGACATTGAGCACTTCAAGGTAGCGGGCGAATTCGGGGATGCGGTCCATAGGCAGGACCACGTCCTCGTTGATCTTGAAGCCCGAGGTGCGCTTGGCAATGGCCGAAAGGCGATGCCTGTCTTCCCAGAATTCAGCGGCCTCCTTCTTGTCCTTGGCGATGGCCGCATAGACATAGCGGTCTTCCCGCGCAAGGTCGGCAATGGCCTGCACGGTATCGTCGAGGAGGTAGCCGTCGTTGCCGTCCACCTGCACGATGATGACGGAGATGGGACTGCCGGAGTGTATGTCGGACTTGGGCTGGTAGTTGATGGCCTGCACGTACTTGGAGTTGAATTCCTCCAGAGCGGAAACGCGCACGTCGCCGCCCTGTTCGCGGATACGGTCGCGCAGTTCCACGATCTTGCGCACGAGCTGGGCCGCCGGAACCATGGACTTGCCGTAGAATTCCAGCACCATGACGCGGGACTTGGACGGCGTGGAATGCAGGATGAACGTGGCCTCCGTGATGATGCCGTCTATGCCTTCCTTCTGCATGCCGGGAAGCCCGTCGAGCAGTTTGTTGGTCACGTCCTTGCCAAGCCCGTCGTGGCGCACGTCGCCGCCTTTGAGGCGGACCACGTTGCGCATGCCGCCGGACAGGTCCTTCACTTCGAAGACCGCCGTTTCACCGGGCATGATCTTGTGGCGGGGATGATCCACACGCTCGATGCGGATGATCTCGCCGGTAGGCGTGACCATGCTCCACGAGAGCAGGTTGTCGATGGTGGTCCCGTACTCGAAGCAGAACGGGCCGCCGGAGTTCTCGGCCACGTTGCCGCCGATGGTGGACGCCGTCTTGGATGCAGGATCGACCGTGAAGAGCAGGCCCTTGGTCGCCGCGAAGTCGATGGCGTCCTGCGTGATGACACCGGCCTGACAGGTCATGGTGCGGGCTTCCACATCGATGGATTTGGCCGTCAGGCGCGTGGTGCTCACCACCACGGTGCGCTTGCGGGCAGGAACCGTGCCTCCGGTAAGGCCGGAAGCGCCGCCGCGCGGGATGAGGGCGAACTTCATCTCGTTGGCAAGGCGCACAAGTGCGCTCATCTGTTCGGGCGTATCGGGCTCGACCACGAGCAGGGGAAGCTCCATGCGAAGGTCGGTCGCATCGGTGGACGAGGCCACCAGCGCACCGCGGCGGCGCATGATGCAGCTGTCGGGCATGATGGCGGAGAGGCGCGCCTTCAGCTCCTCGCAGAAGGCCAGCTCGGCCTCGTGGGCGCTCCAGAACATGGTGATGCCTTCGCTGATGGCCGTGGCGTACTGATGCGCCAGCGACTGGGATTCGCTCTGATAGCGCTCGTCCACGCTCTTCCTCACCGCCGAAGCGGAGATGAAGGGATTATAGGCCACGAGGAAAAGCTCTTCGGCAAGTTCGATGGCAAGCTGGCGCACGCTCTGCGGCCAGCGCTCGAACTCGTCGAGGTTGATGCGCAGGATACGGTTGACCACATACTCGGCCGAAATGGAAATGTGGGGCCCTTTGTGGGGCATGGCTCTCTCCTTGGAAACAAAAGGCGGAAAGCCGGGCATTCCGTCGCCCGGCACTCCGCCCGTAAGGCTCGGAATATTACTTGACGTTGGTCTTCAGGCGGCTGGTGATATTGTTCTTCACCCACGAGGCGTCCAGCCATTCCAGAGGCTGTACGGGCACGCCGCCCACGAGCACGCCGAAGTGCAGGTGGTCGCCCCCGGCAAGGCCGCTCACGCCGGTCGTGCCCACGGTATCGCCAGGCTTCACCACGTCACCGACCTTCACATTATAGTCCGTGAGGTGGGAATACTGCGTCATGAGCCCGAGGCCGTGGTCGATGAGCACCATATGCCCGTGGATGCCGAGGTAATCCACCCAGATGACGCGCCCGGCCGCGGCGGCGGGGATGGGGGCCTGCGCCACGGAGGCAAGGTCGAGCCCCATATGGGTCTGCTCGTCTATCTTGGTGCGGGAACCGTCCACATAGGTGCGATGGTCGCCGAAATTGGCCTTCACGGCAGAACGGGGCAGGCGGCGGAACGGGCCTTCCCATACGAAATGCGGCGTGACGTTGGCCGGATCGGCCGCCACTTCAAGGAGCTTGGCGTCGTTGGCGGCGCGCACCTTGTTGTTGGCGCAAAGGTACTGCTCCAGCGGCGTGCCCTGTTCGGGGCAGAGCTGGGCAAGCTCGTTGGCCTTGAAGTTCAGGAAGGAATCCGGGATGTTCAGCGTGTCGGCCCGATAGTTGCGGTTCAGGGCGCGCACGAGCAGGCGGCTGGAAGTCACGTTCCCGGCCTTGTCCTGCGCCATGATCTGGGGATGGTAGCCGTCGGTACGCATCTTGACGGGGAAGGCGAAGAGGCAGGCGTACGCGCCGTTCTCCTGCCGGTAGCCGGGGAAGAAAAGCTCGCCGACCTGAACGCCCGTCTTCACCACCTCTTCGGAAAGGGTATAGACGATGAGCGCCGAACCGCCGCGATGGATAGCGGGGGGAACGGTCTTCACGGCGATGCGCGGAGGCTTGGAGTCGAGCACCATCTGCTTCGTGTAGGTGAAGGTATTGCCCTTGCCGAAGCCGGCGTACGAACCGTCGCTGGCGCGCACTTCCAGTTCGAAGGCGCCTTCGGGCAGGCGGGTATCCTTAAGGTCGAAGGCTATCGTGCGCTTCTTGTCCAGAACGGCGTAGCTTTCCTGCTTCACGACCATGGACTGGGAGCCGCGCTTCACGCTTATGGTCACGCTCTGCACGCCGGACTTGTCGCTCAGGCTCACTTCCAGCGGCTGGGCAAGGCCGACACGTTCCGCATCCGGGCGGACAGAGACCTCGGGGCCGCTCAGGTCGCGCATGAGCACCCAGGCTCCGGCACCGGCGGCCGCCAGAATGAGCAGAAGGGCGAGGATGGAAAGCCCGGAGGAGCGCTTTCCAGACGAACGATATGAAGGCTTTCTTTTGAACACGTCTTGTCCTTTTCAGGGGCACGGGCCCGGGCATGGCCGCACGCACGGAAACAGAGGGGGAAAGAGGGCGCGCGGAAGACCCGGCGCACAGCACAGCGGTACGGCCTTCCCATGTTTTCGCACACTCCGCGCACAAGTCAAGAACCGGCCTGCCAAATTAATCCTTGCAAAAACTTGCAGCGCCTCCGGCAGGGCATGGTACTCGGCGCGCGGCAATGCCCGATTCCTTAGAGGAAAGCTTTTTTTCGAACTGCCGCGCCCGTTTAGCCTTGCCGCGTACGCCTGCTTTGTGATAAGCCGGGAACATAATGTTCCACAGCAGGAGTTTTTTATGTTTCTCTCGGATATGAAGCAGATCTTTTCGAAGATGGGCTGGGCCAACCGTATCACCCTCATGCGCTGTGGCGCTATCATCCCGATCCTCGTTCTTATCCACTATCCCAATATCTACACCTGCTGGATAGCCATGTTCCTGTTCCTCCTTGCCGCCATCAGCGACTTCGTGGACGGCTATATCGCCCGCAAGGAACAGCAGGTCACGAACTTCGGCAAATTCCTCGACCCCCTTGCCGACAAACTGCTCATCTGCGCCATCCTTGTGGAAATGGTGGGCCTCGGCTGGGTTCCCGCATGGATCGTGAATATCATCATCATCCGAGAACTGGCCGTCACCGGCCTGCGCGCCGTTGCCGCCGACAAGGGCGTGGTCATCGCCGCCGACTGGTACGGCAAATGGAAGACCACCTTCCAGATCATCGCCATGGTCCCCCTGCTCATCCATTACGATTTCATGGGCATCCCCATGCATCTTCTGGGCACGCTCATCCTGTACATCGCCCTTGTGCTCACCATCTTCTCCGGCTGCAACTATTTCTACCAGTTCTATCGCGAATGGCGCGCCTCCATCAAGGGTTCGCTCTAATCCGCTGATCGAGACGCCATGGCCCGCAAACTCGCCGTCAAAAGCGCTTCCCTCGGCAAGCTGCTCTTCCTCGTTCTGGTGCTTGTGCTCAACGCGGCCCTTTTCAGCCGCCTGATGTTCGGCTCGGGGAGCATCTACGCATGGAACGCCCTCAAGGAGAAGCAGAGCGAGCTTTCTCAGGAGCTTGCCGCGCTGAATGAACAGCGCGCCTCCCTCAGCCGGGAGATACGCCTGCTCAAGACTGACCCGGACTACGTGGAAAAAGTGATTCGCCAGCGCCTCAACTACGTGCGAAAGAACGAGATCCTCTACCTTTTCGACAAGAACAGGCAGGACGGTTCCTGGAACGGAAAAACAACGGAGAACAGGCCGTGAAGGAAGGCATAGCCATGGATTCGCCCCTTGCCGGGAACGCCCGGCCCGAGAAGGCCCTGTGGTATCAGGAAGTGCTTTCGCTCGACCCTGATTCCCGCATCTTCCTCCCCTACGCCCGCCTGCTTGCCAAGCTGGGCCGCAGAAGCGAAGCCGTGGACGTGCTCAAGGCCGGCCTTGCCCGCCACCCCGAATTCCTCGAAGCCAGGCTCTTCTTCATCGAGATGCTGTACGCTTCCGGCCATGAGGCGGAAGCCGGACTCGAGGCCGACCCCATCATAGAGCTGCTCAGCCGTTCCCCTGCGTTCTGGCGCGTGTGGAGCCGCCGCCCGGGCCTGAAGGCCGATCTGGCCGCCATGCTCGTCTTCTTTGCGGCTTCCCTGCAAAAAAACGGGTACAGCCTTGCTGATGTCTTCTCGGCAGGCATAGCCGCTCTGGGGGCCGCCCCCCAGCCTGACGCCGAAGCGGAAGCGCCTGTTCCCGTGGCAGAACCAGCTCCCGTTCCCGAAGAACAGCCCGTATCTGAAGCGGCCCTGACGCCCTCTCCCTCGAGTGGAGCGTTCACCATGCCTGAGGAGACCCAGTGGTATGCGCTCGACTCCGTGCCGGAAGACGACGACATCTACGACGAGGATGAGGACGCCGCGCCCATCTCCGCCCTGCTCTTCGCCCAGTCTGTCCAGAGCGAAGCCCAGCCCGCCAGCCCGGAACTTCCGCCCCAGCCCGAAGCGGCCTATGTTCCTGCCGGGCGTCCCGTGCCCCGGGGCGTGCTGGAAGGGAAAAGCTCGCTGTGTACGCGCTCCATGGCCCGCGTCCTCGAAGAACAGGGGGCCGCAGAAGAAGCCGCCGATATTTACCGAGAACTGCTCGAATCCTGCACGACTTCCGAAGAGGAAGCCGAACTCAAAGCAAAACTAGCCAGCCTTTTGCAGAGCGCGGAAAGCCCCGCCTCTGCCCCGGCCTCCCACTCCGGCGTGCTCGATATGCTGGAGTCGCTGGCGGCCCGGCTGGAAAACCGTAACCGCGCCTGATGCGCGGCTGGAGAACCCATGCGCTCTTGCATACGTCCACGCCTTCTCTGCCTTCTTGCCGCCCTTGCCCTCGCCCTTCCCGGCTGTTCCTATGTGGAAGGCTATTATAAGGATTCGAAGAAGTTCTACTACACGCATATCAACCGCCCCGAGCACGTCGATATCGCCGACCGCACGGTACTTGAGAACAGCGAACGTACGCTGGTCCAGCGCATGATGGTGCTCGACAACGAGCTGGTGAAGCTCGAAAAGGCGCTGGACGCCTTCGCCACCCCGCCCGACGGCGAAGCCGCGGCCGCGCTCCTGCGCCGCTTCCCGTGGCTCTCCGGCCTTGCCATGGTCGCCCCGGACGGCACGCTCGGCGCGTCCATCCCGCCCGTGCCGCTCAAGCAGCTCGACTATGCCCCGCTTCTCGAGACCGCCCCCAAGGCCCTGCCCCGCGACCTGCGCTCCTTCGTCCAGGATACGCCCCTCGGCCCCGAGATCGTTCTGGCGCGCCCCTTCCTTCAGGAAGACCAGCTCCATCTCATCCTTGTGGCCAGCTTCGATTTCCGCGCCCTGCTCCCCTATGTGTCCTCCCCCGGCGACCTTGTCGTGCGCTCCGCCGACACGCTCATCTGGTGCGGCGACATCGACTACGAGGCCAGCCCGATGGCCAAGGTGGACTGGCCCTCCCTGCTCAAGGAAGAAAGCTACGGCGAACTTTCCAACGAGAACGGCAAAATGCTCTGGGTGACCCGCTACCTCGGCGGCAAGCCCCTGATCTTCGCTTCCAAGGCGGGCAACGAATAATATTGACCTTGTCCCTTATTGCACATTCACCGCTGTTTGTGGTACAACATCGGCAAATAACAGCAGCCCCGATCCCCGCGTAACGCTGTTGACGCTCATGCGAACGACCGGAGCCAGCACCAAGGAGCTTGGATATGTCTGAAGTCACCGCAATTGAACACCTTATCGCATCGCAGCGCAGATGGTCTCCCAAAGCTACGGGCCAGTTCACCGCCCTTATGCACGACCTTATTCTCTCCGCCAAGATCATTTCCCGAAATGTCAACCAGGCCGGCCTGGTCGATATCCTTGGCGCAACCGGCTCCATGAACGTGCAGGGCGAACAGGTCCAGAAGCTTGATATCTTCGCCAACAACACGCTGGTCTATCGTATGCAGAGCTCCGGCTCTGTCTGCGCCGTCGGTTCCGAAGAAATGGCCGAACCCTTCTTCGTGCCCGAAAACGAGCCGCACGGCCACTACGTCATCTTCTTCGATCCGCTGGACGGCTCTTCCAACATCGACGTCGGCGTGAGCATCGGCACCATCTTCTCCATCTATCGCCGCTCCGACGACGAGAACTACTGGGAACTCTCCTCCGACGCTCTGCTCCGCCCCGGTCTGGAACAGGTGGCCGCAGGCTATTTCCTGTACGGCTCCTCCACCATGCTGGTCTATTCCACCGGCCACGGCGTGAACGGCTTCACCCTCGACTCTTCCATCGGTGAATTCCTGCTCACCCATCCCAATATCCAGATCCCGCGCATCGGCAAGTACTACTCTGCCAACCACGGCTACTTCAACTACTGGGACGAAGGCACGCAGAAGGCCGTCCACTCCTTCTCCCGTCCCATCGGCTACGCCCCCCGTCCCACCCGCTACGTGGGCTCCCTTGTGGCCGACTTCCACCGTACCCTGCTCAAGGGCGGCGTCTTCTTCTACCCCGAAGACTCCAAGCATCCCCGCGGCAAGCTGCGCCTCATGTACGAAGCCAATCCTCTGGCCTTCCTTGCGGAACAGGCTGGCGGCAAGGCCATCGACGGCAAGAACCGCATCCTTGAAAAGACGCCTACCGCCATCCACGAGCGTACCCCGCTCATCATCGGTTCTGCCGACGACGTGGATCAGGTCATCGACGTTTACAAGCAGTACGGCAAGATCTAACTGAAACGGGACATCCCGCTTTGCAGGCGGGGCTTCGGCCCCGCCCTTTTTCCCAAACCGCGCACAGGCAAGAGCAGGTGCGCGGTCTCCTTCTGTCAAAGGCCCTGCGCCAAAGGCTCCGCTATGCTGGTTCTGGGAATAGAAAGCTCCTGTGACGAAACCGCCCTCGCCCTCGTTGGCGACGACGGCGTGAAGGCCTCCGTCATTTCCAGTCAGGCCGATATCCATGCCCTGTTCGGCGGCGTCGTTCCCGAACTGGCGTCCCGCGAGCACGCCCGCCTCATCGGCCCTCTGCTCGACAGCCTCTTCGCCAAGGCCGAACTCGGCCCCGATCCGTGGAAGAGCATCGACCGCATCGCCGTCACCCGTGGGCCGGGCCTCATGGGCAGTCTGCTCGTGGGCGTGGCCTTTGCCAAAGCCCTCGCCCTTGCCCACGACATCCCCCTCATCGGCGTCGATCATCTGCATGGCCATCTTCTGGCCGCAGGGCTGGAACACGATATCGCGTGGCCCGCTCTCGGCGTGCTCATTTCCGGCGGCCACACCCATCTTTACCGCATGGAAAGCCCTACGCAGATGGACGTGCTGGGCAAGACCATCGACGATGCCGCGGGGGAAGCCTGCGACAAATTCGCCAAGATGGCCGGCCTCCCCTATCCCGGCGGCGCCCTGCTCGACGCGCTGGGCAAGCGCGGCAAGGCCGACCCGCACCTTTTCCCGCGCCCCTACACCCATAACGATAATCTCGACTTCAGCTTCAGCGGCCTGAAGACCGCAGGTTCGCTCTGGCTCTCACAGCATCCGGAAGCACGTTTCCCCGCCGGAGAGACGCCTGCCCGGGAAAGGCTGGAACTCGCCTCGCCGGAACTCTGCGATGCCGCGGCCTCCTACCTTCTGGCCATAGCCGAAACGCTCACCATCAAGGCCCGCCGAGCCATGCAGAGCTTCAAGCCCCGCTGCCTCATCGTGGCGGGCGGCGTTGCGGCCAACAGCGTTGTGCGTCAGGAATTCTCCCGCCTTGCCGAAGAAAAGCGCATCCCCCTGTACATCCCCCCGCTATCCCTCTGCGGCGACAACGCCGTCATGATAGCCCAGGCGGGATGGCACATGGCGCAAGCAGGCAGGGTGCACGACCTTTCACTCTCCGCCATACCGCGCGGGCAGGCCATACCGCAGGACTGGCAGACCATACCCGGCCTGAAAGACTGACTCCTGTTCTCTCCCTGCCTTGACAGCACAAGAGCCTGACCCTACAATCCTTTGTGCATCATTTTCCCGATGTAAAAGCGGAGCATCGCTTACTCCCTTGTCACCTATACGTCTCTATGGAGGATACCGCCATGTCCACTGCCGTTACCGATGCCGATTTCGAAAGCGTCGTCATTAAATCTTCCATCCCTGTTCTCGTGGACTTCTGGGCCCCCTGGTGCGGCCCCTGCCGCGGCATCGGCCCCATCGTTGAAGAACTCGCCGCCGAATATCAGGGTAAGGTGCTCGTCTGCAAAGTGAACGTGGACGAATGCTCCAAGGCCCCCAGCCAGTTCGGCATCCGCGCCATCCCCACCCTCATCATGTTCAAGGACGGCGAAGTGGTCGATCAGGTCACTGGCGCCGTTGCCAAATCCCACCTCGTGGGCATGATCGAAAAGGCTCTCTGATGCTGTACGATGCCGCAGTCATCGGTGCCGGCCCTGCCGGTATCACTGCCGCGCTTTACCTCGTCCGCTCCGGCGTGAGCGTCGCCCTCATCGAGAACGGCGCTCCCGGAGGGCAGGTCCTCAGCACGGCGGAGATAGAGAATTACC
Organism: Mailhella sp.; assembly: GCA_017408905.1. Classification (GTDB taxonomy): domain Bacteria; phylum Desulfobacterota; class Desulfovibrionia; order Desulfovibrionales; family Desulfovibrionaceae; genus Mailhella. Next base: position 17,610 of record JAFQTU010000027.1, read on the forward strand.
CCGGCTTCCCCAAGGGCGTGAAAGGCTGGGAACTGGCCGACCTCTTCGACGCGCATCTGGCCGCCTATCCCGTGGCCCGTGTTCGCGGTGAAGTGGCGTCTGTCTCTTCGGCCGAAGGCGGGCTCTTCCGCATCGCCCTCACCGAAGGCGAAGGTCTCGAAGCCAAGGCCGTCGTGGTCTGCACCGGCGCGAAGCACCGCGACCTCGGCGCTCCCGGCGAAGACCAGTTCCGCGGGCGCGGCGTCTCCTACTGCGCCGTGTGCGACGGCAACTTCTACCGCGGCCGCGATGTCGTCGTCGTTGGCGGCGGCAACTCCGCCCTCGAAGAAGCCCTGTACCTCTCCCGTATCGTCAACAAGGTCTATCTCGTCCACCGCCGCGACGCCTTCCGGGGCGCCAGGGTCTATGAAGATAAGATCCGCGAGACGAACAATATCGAACTCGTCACCAAGAGCGTCATCGACGAGATCTGCGGCGGCCCTGCCGGCATGGATTCCGTCATCGTCCGCCATGTCGAAAGCGGTGAAACCCGCACCATCGAAGCCGAAGGCCTGTTCGTCTATGTGGGCATGCTTCCTGTCAGCGCCTTCCTGCCCGGAGAAGTCACGAAGGACGCCGTCGGCTTCATTCTCACCGATGCCGAAATGTGCACGTCCGTTCCCGGCATTTTCGCCGCTGGCGATGTCCGTTCCAAGCGCTGCCGTCAGGTGAGCAGTGCCGTGGGCGACGGGGCCACTGCTGCTACCGCAGCTCTCACGTATCTGGAGCACTGGAATGCGTAAACTGCTTCTTATGGGGGTGCTTGCCTGTTCGCTCTTCCTGAACGGCTGCGCCTTCATCGACGAATATTTCCTGCCCCCTCCTGAAGACACGGTGCAGGAAGTCTTCGAGGCCGGCAACGAGGCCTTGAGGGATAAGGACTATGGGAAGGCGGTGACCTATTTCAACCGCATCAAGGAAGAGCATCCCTTCAGCCCCTATGCCATCCGCTCCGAACTGGCTCTGGCCGACGCCCATTTCCTCGACGAGGAATACTGGATGGCCGCCGAAGCCTACCGCGACTTCGAGACTCTGCATCCCCGTCACGAAGCTATCCCCTATGTGCTGTACCAGCTCGGCATGTCGCTGAAAAACACCTACACCTCCATCGACCGTTCGGCTACCGAAGTGAAGGAGGCGCTGGAATACTTCACCCGCCTTCAGCAGGAATATCCCGACACGGAACATGGCATGAAGGCCGCCGAGCAGATCGCCGCGTGCCGCAAAACGCTGGCCCAGCGCGAAATCTTCATCGCCAATGTCTTCTGGGGCATGGAGAACTATCAGGCCGCCTATTCCCGCTTCCAGCATGTGGTGCAGACCTATCCTGACGCCAAGGAAGAAGCGGACTACGCCCGCACCAAGGGCGAAGCCGCCTACCTCAAGTTCCGCCAGTGGCAGGCACAGGCCATACGCGAACATCAGGAAGGAAGCTGGAAAGACTGGTTCAGCTGGCTCTGATGCCTTTCATCGATTCTTGGAAAAACGGCGCTCCATGTGCCGTTTTTCTGTTTAAACGCCAGCTCCGCCTTATCGCAGACAAGGCGGAGCTGAAACATTGCGCTGGCAGAAAGGCTACTTTTCTTCCGCCTTGGCCTCGTGCGCGGCGCGAAGCTGGCCGCAGGCGGCTTCGATATCCTGCCCCTTGCTCTTGCGGACGATAGCGGTGATATCCTTGGCCCAGAGCGCTTTTTCGAAGCGCAGAAGCTCCTCGGGCGTAGGGGCCTGATACGGCGTGCCGGGCGTAGGATTGTAGGGGATGAGGTTCAGCTTCGCCTTGAGTCTGGAACAGATGCGGGCAAGCTGCTTCACGTGCTCGGGCTGATCGTTGAGCCCGGCAATGACCAGATATTCCAGCGTGATGCGTTCGCGCGTCTTGAGCGGATAGCTTTCCAGAGCGGAAATGAGATCGTCCAGATGCCAGTGGGCCGCACGCGGCATGAGCTGTTCGCGCAGGGCCTGATTCGGCGCATGGAGCGACACGGCAAGGAAGGCGAGGCCGCTGTCCCCGAATTCGCGCATCCCCTTTTCGATGCCGCAGGTCGAGACCGTGATGCGGCGCGGCGAGAAGGCAAGCCCCTTGGGGTGCTGGAGCGTGCGCAGGGAATCCATGACATGGCCAAGGTTGAGCAAGGGCTCGCCCATGCCCATATAGACCAGATTGCGGATGATGGGGTGTTCCGGCTGGGTATCGTTCACGTATCGGCGGGCCACCTGCACCTGACCGAGTATCTCGCCCATGGTCATGTTGCGCTTGAAGCCCAGCTTGCCGGTACTGCAGAAGGAACAGGCCATAGCACAGCCTACCTGTGTGGACACGCACTGCGTCATGCGCACGGTGATATCGTTGGGGCGCTTGGGGGCTTCGCTGGGGATGAGCACCGTTTCGATGAGTTCGCCGTCGGCAAGCTCCAGAAGGAATTTCGTCGTACCGTCCGAGCTCACGCGCACATCGGCGATGGAAGGCCAGCGGATGACGGCCCTTTCCTCCAGCTTGGCGCGGTCGGCCTGCGAGAGGTCTGTCATGGAGTCGAAGCCGGAAACATTCTTGGCCCATATCCACTGCCATATCTGCCCGGCCCGGAACTTCTTGAAGCCAAGCTCCTCCACGGCGAAGCGTTCCAGCTCGGCATAGGGCAGGTCACAAAGATTGATCTTTTCCGTCTTCATTTCAGCTCCGTATCCAGTTCAGCACCGAAATATTTTTCAAGGATGGCGTTCAGCGATTCCCAGTCCGCACACTTCACTATTTCCTGCCGCAAGGCCCGCGCCCCGTCCATGCTCTTCACATAGCGCGGCACGAAGGTCCGCATCTTCAGCAGAGCCAGATGGGGAGACCAGCGCCTCGCCAGCTGTGCGTGGCGGCGTATCACGCCTGCCAGTTCGCGGCGGTCCACAGGCATGGCGTCCAGCACGTCGCAGGCATCCTGAGCCGACAGGGGCGCATCGCCATACTCGGGGGAAAAGGCCCTTTCCGGCTCTTCGCCGCTCTTCAGCAGTTCAAGATGACGGGCGAAGACAGCCGGATTCTTGAGAGCGCCGCGCGCGTACATGACCGAAGCACAGCCCGTCTCCCGCAGGACGCGCACCCCGTCCGCCGCCGTGAACAGGTCGCCGCTGGCAATGACCGGCACGGGAAGTTCCGAGGCCAGCTCTCCGATAGCCTCGAAGCGCGGCTTCCCGGCAAAGCCCTGCACGGCATGGCGCGGATGCAGGCTTATCCACCCGGCGCCCATAGCGGCCAGTTCGCGCGCCAGTTCCCGATAGACCTCATGGGAGGCATCCCAGCCAAGGCGCAGTTTGAAGCCCATGCGGCCCGGCCCTGCGGCTTTGATGACGGCTTCCGCCACGCGCAGGGCGTTGGGCACATCGCGGAGCATGGCCGCCCCAGCCCCGGTCTTCGTGACCTTGGGAACGGAACAGCCCATGTTCACATCGAACCACGAAAAGCCGCGATGCTTCAGGATGTGGACGGCCTGCTCCATGAATTCGGCTTCCGCCCCGAAGATCTGCACCACAAGGGGATGGTCGGTAACGGTCGAGCCGTCTTCAAGCCTTTCCCCCTCCTGTGCGGTGGTCGCCAGAAGGTCTTCGGTATTGCGCCCGCCATAGACGAGCCCCTTGGCGCTGACCATCTCGGTACAGCATACCGCCGCCCCCTGCTCGCGGCAGAGCACGCGAAACGGCAGATCGGACCAGCCCGCAAGCGGGGCCAGCCACGGGGCATCGGGACGAATGGGAAGCTGATTCATGGAAGTCCTTCCAAAAAGGGAATTGCTATGCATAGCAGGTGAAGGCCTGTCATGGCAAGGCGCGGCCGCCGCCCTTGCCGGGCCGTTCGGCGGGAGGACTGTGAAGCGACGTGCGCGCCGCGACCACAACATCGACGGACAGCGCTCCCGCCTCAAGCAGGCATTCCGCCGCGCGGGACAAGGTCGCCCCTGTGGTGCAGACATCGTCCAGAAGAAGGATACGCAGGCCACGCACCTCGGCAGACGCCCCAAAAAGCTGGCGGAGCCGCTTCCTCTCCGCCCTGTCCAGCGTAGCCTGAGGAACAGAAGCCGCCGTGCGCCAGAGCATATCGCTCCTCATGGGAATGGAAAGCGCCTGAGCTACGGGCCGCGCCATTTCCACGCACTGGTCGAGCCCGCGTTCCTTCAGGCGGGAAGGATGGAGCGGAAGAGGGATGAGGACGTGAGGCGGCAGGGTCGCCGCATAATGTTCATGGCAGAGCGCGGCCAGCATTCGGCCAAGGGCCTCCAGCGCATCAAGGCCGCCGCTGAATTTGCCCCGCAGGATGAGCTCCCGCAATGCGCCTTCGTACACGCCATGGAAAAGAAAATCGTTCCATGGCGGCAGTTTCCGCAGGCATTCGCCGCAGGGCGCTATGGGCGCATCCTCCAGAGCGGAAGGTTCGCCGCAATACGGGCAGTATCCCGCTTCGCGCCGCCGGAACGAGGGGCGACAGCGAGGACAGAACAGCGCCGAAAGCGCATCGCTCTTCTCCGGCAGGAACGGCTCATGACAGGAAACACAGCGCCGCTCCCCAAGAACGCAGAACTGCGTGACGAGGGAAGCCGCCTGCCGTACTGCGGAAGAAAGGCGGGAAAGCATGGGGCCGCCTATCATGCCTCACCGGGCGGCACTGCCGAAGACCCGCGCCGTATAACTGCAGATATCGGCCTGCTTTTCCACGGAGTCCGCAAGGGCGCTGGCGTGTTCCAGCCCGTACAGCCTCAGCGGTTCCAGCCATTCCATGCCAAGGGTCTTCGCCATCCAGCGCAGGGAACGCTCCGCACCGTCGAAGAGCATCTCGCCCTGCTGGCGGGCGGCAATGAGCACACAGGCCATTGCCCTGCCCTTGGCCGGCGTTTCGCCGTTCAAGGCCCAGAATCGCTGGGTGCGGTCCACCCAGGCCTTGGCCTGCGCCGGGATATGGTAGTAGTAGATGGGGCTGACGATGAACGTCACCGGGGCCAGCGCCATAGCGGCAAAAAGCGCCTTTGCGCCGTCCTTGGGAGGCATGGGAGTCGACGTGGACGAGGGCAGGACCGTAGGCCCGTCCAGCGTACAGCGCCCGGGCATACTGTCGCATACGCCGCAGGAACTGCAAGGGCGGACATGGGCGTCCGCCACCCGCACCACAGAGCAGGGAACAGGGAGCGTACGTTCCACAAGGGAGGCGGCGAAATCACAGTTCCCCCCCTTGCGGGGACTGCATGAAGCAATGAAAACAGGGGCTGACGACATGGCGGACTCCATGAAAAAGGGGCTGACGGTCTAGCCGAAAGCCCCTTGCCGGTTATGCGCGGCAGAAATGGTTATGTATGGCCTCGTAGCCTACGCTGGTTTCCGGACCATGACCGGGATACACGGCAACGGCTCCGGGCAGGGTGTAGATCTTTTCACGCAGGGAACGCACCAAGGTCTCGCCGTCGCCCAGCGGAAGGTCGGAACGCCCCACGGAACGGAAGAAAAGCAGGTCGCCCGAGATAAGGACGCCAAGCTCCTCGAAATAATAGCACAGACTGCCCGGGGAGTGGCCGGGCGTGTGGATGACCTTGCAGTTGAGGGAGCCCCACGCCACCTCGCCTTCGGTCAGCGGTTCGGCCTGGAAGGGCTTCAGGTCCATGCCGAAGCACATCCCCTTGCACAAGAGCATACCTCGTTCCAGCCAGTCTTCAAGGCCGATGAGCGGAACAAGGCCCGTAGCCTTGGACATTTCGGCACAGCCGAGGCAATGGTCGCAGTGCAGATGCGTGAGCGCTATGGCGCGCAGGGTGAGGTTGTTCTCGGAAAGGATGCGGAGCACGGCGGCAGTGTCGTCGGAAGGGTCGAAGACCACGGCATCCGTTCCGTTATGGACGATATGGCAATTCGCTTCAAGAGCGCCAAAGGGCAGAGTGATGACTGGCATAGAGCCTCCTCGGGAAAAGGATTTCCCTTAATCTAGCCTTTTTGCGGCCAGCCGTCCACCATCCTGCTAGGAATTCTGCCGAACATCCTTCATGGGAGGATTGCCGAACAGGCGCTTGTATTCGCGGGTGAACTGCTGCTGGCTTTCGTAGCCCACGGCAAAGCAGGCCGCGGCGGCGCTCATCTCTTCCGTCAGCATAAGGCGGCGCGCCTCGTACAGCTTCAGATGCTTATGGTACTGGAGCGGGCTGAGCGACGTTACCTTCTTGAAATTGCGGTTGAAGGTGGATTCGGCCATGTTGACCATGCGGGCCAGATGCTCGATGCGCAGGCGTTCACTGCAATGTTCGCGCATATAGGAAAGCGCCCGGGCTATCTGCCTGCTCTGCGAAGAACAGGCATAGAAACTGCGCAGATACTCCCCGAAGGGCCCGGAAGCCAGATAGTAGTGTATCTCGCGCAGGATGAGCGGCGCTACGAAGCGGACCTTGTCCTTATCGTCGGCAAGGCAGGCAAGGCGCAGGAAGGCGTTGAGCATCTCGGGCGTGACCTCGCCTATGCGTACGCTCCCGGCAGGGCCGACCTGCATGGGCGAGCCGGACGCAAGAGCCGCCTCCTGCTCGGGCAGGGCTTCGGGCATGCCCTCTCCTCCTTCCGGCATGGCGGCAGAGGCCGCGCCGTCCATCTCGTCGAAAATGCGGGACAGAAGCGGGATATCCAGCTCGACGGCAAGGGCAAGATAGGGTTTGCCCTTCTCCACACATACCCGCATGGCCCCGGGCATTTCGACACAGCTCAAAAGAAAGTTGCCGCGCCCGTACTCATACGGCTCTGTGCCGATGGACGCACGCTTCAAGCCCTGCGCCACAAGGCAGATGCTGGGAGGAAAAAGGACGTTCTCCAGCCGGGACGGATCGTCCCTGCGGATGAATCTCAGGCCGGGAAGCGAGGAAAAATAGATGCCGGTATGGCGAGCACGGCGGGATATTTCATCGGTCAGACGTTCGTAGTCCTGGCTCAACTGTCCTCTCAAATCACACATGAGGTCTCTCCGCAGTACTCTGGATGCACGAATATGAAAAATGTCGACATTTAATACGATTAGTTGAACTATACCAACAGGAAAGTATCCATGTCAACTATGCAGAAAAATTTGATATGTTACTTAACCATGCTCCCCGCTTCGCCGCACCAATAGCCATTTTTCCCCTCGGTGAAGCAGAAAAAAGGCGCCTTTTCCCATAACAGGAACGGGCGCCTTTTTCGATTATTTTTTCTGTCGCAGGCGGCTCTGGCCCCGGCAGGGGGGAAGCCCGTCACGCCTTCCGCCCTCTCCAGCGCCTGCAATATCCAAGGAAGCTTTCATGGAGGCGCAGGTCTCCCGTCAGTTCGGGATGGAACGAGGCGGCCAGCAGGTTGCCCTGACGCACGGCAACGGCCCTTTTCTCCGTACCCGCCTGCACCTCGGCCAGCACTTCGACCTCTGGCCCGGTGCTGACGATAAGGGGTGCGCGGATGAACACCGCCTCCACATCCGAGGCCACGCCTTTGACATCGAGCCTTGTTTCGAAGCTGTCGAGCTGGCGGCCGAAGGCATTGCGCCTTGCCCGCGCATCAAGAAGCCCCAGCCGCGGCTGGGCGAGCAGTTCGCCGTCCGGGCCTTCTATTTCCCGGCAGAGCAGGATCAGGCCCGCACAGGTTCCGAACAAAGGCATACCGGCCCTGCCGCAGTTCACAAGCGCGGCCAGCAGATCCCAGTCCTGAAGGAGCTTGCCCATCGTCGTGCTCTCGCCGCCGGGCAGGACCATGCCGTCCAGCTTGCCAAGGCCTTTGAAGCGACTGTCCGAGGCATCAAGGGGGCGGCGTATCTCCACGACTTCCGCCCCGCAGGCTTCAAGGGCCTTCCTGTGTTCCCGGAAGGCGCCCTGAAGGGCCAGTACGCCTACGCAAAGGGGGCGGGCGCTCACCAGCCGCGCTCCTGCATACGCTGTTCCGGTGCGATGGAAGCGATCTCCAGCCCGGGCATGGCCTCGCCAAGGCCTTCCGAAACCTGCGCCAGCACTTCCGGGTCGTTGAAGTTCGTGGTGGCGGCAACGATGGCCTTGGCGAATTTCGCCGGATCGGCCGACTTGAAGATGCCGGAGCC